>NZ_JBQQBO010000019.1:0-163280 GCF_052246905.1 Saccharopolyspora antiqui | reverse complement strand
TTTCGCGAGACAAGCCCACGTCTCGTGGGGTGGAGGTGCCGGTTTCGCGCGAAATCGCCAGTTCTCCTACCTGCACCGGCACGAGGTTCGAGGCATAACAACGATGGCCGAAGCGCAGCGACCCGGAGATGCCAGATCTGCCTGCGACTACGGCACGTCGGCGCGCCGGTAGCCGAACTGGCGGTCCCGGCGGTGAGCTGGGGTCGCACCGGCCGGTGCCGACCCCATTAATCGTGGGCGCTGGTCCTGCGGTTTCTGGGAAGCTGGTCGGGTGCGCGTGGCGATGCTGGGGCCCTTCCGGCTGAGCGCACCCGATGGCCGCGCGGTCGAGGTCGGCGGCCTCCGGGTGCGCACGCTCCTCGCGCGACTCGCGCTCGACGCTGGCCGCACCGTCGCCACCGAGGTCCTCATCGCGGACCTCTGGGGCTCCGCCCAACCCTCCGGCGCGCTGAACGCGCTCCAGTCCCTGGTGTCTCGCGCGCGCCGCGCGCTCGCCGGGTCGCTGGAGCTGCGCTCGGACCAGTCGGGCTACGCCCTCCAGGTCGCTCCCGACGATGTCGACGCCATCCGCTTCGCCAGGCTCGCGGCCGATGGCCGCCGCCTGCTGCGCGCTGGCCACGTCGACGCTGCCGCGGGCACGCTCCGCGAGGCGCTGGTGCTGTGGCGGGGTGGCGCTCTCGTCGACTTCGTCGACGCGCCGTTCGTCGAAGCGCAGGCCGCGCGGTTGGAGGAACTTCGTCTCGCTGCGCTCGCAGACCGGGTGGATGCGGATCTGCAGGCTGGTCGTCATGTCGATCTCGTGCCTGAGCTCGAAGGTCTCTGCGCGCGCTATCCGCTGCGCGAGCGGCTCGCGGCGTTGCGGATCCGGGCGCTCTACGCCTGCGGCAGGCAGGCTGATGCGTTCGCGGTTTACGAGACGCTGCGCCGCCGCTTGGACGACGAGCTAGCCGTGGAGCCGTCGCAGGAGCTCAAGGATCTGCACGTGGCGATGCTGCGCGGTGATCCGGCGCTGGCGCCGCGCCCGGAGTCTCGCCGGGAGCCGAGCCAGCCGGTGCTGCCGACGCGGTTGAGCAGTTTCGTCGGCCGGGAACGCGAGATCGAGCTGGTTCGGTCGGAGCTCGCGAATTCGCGGCTGGTGACGCTGTTCGGCCCCGGTGGTGCTGGCAAGACGCGGCTGGCGATCGAGGCGGCCGCCGGGGTTTCGGATCAGCGGGTGTGGTTCGTTGAGCTCGCGCCGGTGCGCGATGCGCACGACGTGACGTCGGCGGTGCTCACCGCGCTCGGGGTCCGCGAAACGCGGTTGTTGGAAGCGCCGAAGACCCATGCGTTGAGCCGGGTGGCGGACGTGTGCTCGGCCGAGCCGACGTTGCTGGTGCTGGACAACTGCGAACACGTGATCAACGCCGCCGCCGAGTTCGTGCAGGAGGTGATGGGCCGGTCTCCGCAGCTGCGGGTGCTCGCGACCAGCCGGGAGCCGTTGGCGTTGACCGGGGAGAAGTTGCTGCCCGTTGGGCCCTTGGCGTTGCCGCAGTCCGACGATCCGGCGCCGGAGACTGCCGCGGTGCGGCTCTTCGCCGATCGGGCAGCCGCTGCCCGGCCCGATTTCGTCCTCGACGAGCGCAACACCGGTGATGTCGTGGCGATCTGCCGTGGGCTGGACGGCATGCCGTTGGCGATCGAGCTGGCGGCGGCTCGGCTGCGGGCGATGAGCGTCCGGCAGGTCGCCGATCGCCTCGACGACCGATTCCGCTTGCTCACCAACGGCAACCGCGCCGCGATGCCGCGGCACCGGACGTTGCGCGCGGTGGTGGAGTGGAGTTGGGATCTGCTGACCCCTCCGGAGCAGGTGCTGGCCAGGCGCCTGTCGGTGTTCGCCGGGAACGCATCGGCCGACGCGGTCTCCGCGGTGTGCGCGGACGCCGGGCTGCCCGCCGCCGAGGTGTTCTACGTGCTCATCTCGCTGGTGGAGAAATCCTTGGTGGAGGCCGTGGATTCGGAGCTGGGCATGCGGTACCGGATGTTGGAGACGGTGCGCGCGTTCTGCGCCGAGCAACTCGACGCGGCCGGAGAGCGGGACGTCCTGCGCACCTCCCACGCGGTGCACTTCGTCGAGTTCGCCGAGACCGCCGCGCCGAACCTGCACGCCGCGGACCAGATCGAGTGGCTGGACCGGTTGGACGCCGACCACGACAACATCATCGCGGCCCTGCACTGGGCGACCGAGTCCGGCGACGCGGACCGCGCGATTCGGCTGGGTGCGGCGCTGTGCTGGTACTGGTCGATGGCCGCGCAGCACGGCGAATTGAACAGCCGGTTGGACGCGGTGGCGGCGCTGCCGGGCGCCGCGCCACCGGCGAGTCGGGCGATCATCGACCTGATGCGGGTGATCACCAGCAACACCCCGGACTGGTTCCAGCGGCTCCAGTCGGCAGTCACGGTGGTCCGCGACACCGACGCGCAGTCCCGGTACCTGTACGCGGCGATCATGGAGCCGGTCGGCTGGTTGCTCACCGACGAACTGTCCGAAATGGACGATTGCGTCGAGCGGTCGCTGCGGCATCCACATCCGTGGGTGCGCAGCGCGGGGTTGTTCTGCCGGGCCTTCGGCGCCGAGCACACCGGGAATCCCGCGGACGGCGAGAAGGACATGTTGGCCGCGCTGGCCGAGTTCCAGCAGATCGGTGACCGGTGGGGCACCGCCAGCGCCATCACCAGCATCGCCGAGTACCGGTCGCGGCGCGGCGATCATGAGGGCGCCATCGAAGCACTCCAGGAATCCGCCGCGACGCTGCGCGAACTGCGGTCCACCGATGACCTGGTGCCGGTGCTGGTGCGAATCGGCATGGAGCGGCTGCGCGCCGGGGACGTCGCAGCCGCGTGGTCCGATCTGCGGCACGCCGAGCAAATCGGCCGAAACGCGGTTTCCTACCACCGGATCGGGACGCTGAGCGGACTTGCCGAAGCAGCCCGGATCTCCGGTGATCGAGCAGCGGCCCGCGAATACCTGGCCAAGGCGCGAACCGCGTTGGGAGAGACGACGGTGGCCCCGCAGCCGTTCCGACAACTGGAGCTGACCTGCGAGGCGCGGCTGTGCATCGACGAGAACCGGCTCGACGAGGCGAAGGCGAAGCTCGCCGAAGCCCTCGTCGCGGGCCTGGACGTCCGGGACATGCCGATGAACGCGACGCTCGCCGAGCAAGCGGCCCGAGCGGAGTTCGTCGGCGGCAAGCCCGAGCGGGCGGCACGCCTGCTCGGCGTCGCCGTCGCGCTGCGCGGGCTGCTCGACGAAGGCGACCCGGAGGTGCGAGCGCTGCGGCGCGAGCTCGACGGGGAGCACTGCGCGGAGCGCGACAGCGCGGCGGCGCAGCCGCGCGACGACGCCTTGGCCGAGCTCCGCGACGCGCTCGGCGTTTGAGCGTTCAGTCCCGCCATGTCTTCGGTCGTGTTCCGCGTGCCGGTGCGGATGGCGGTGTTGGCGATTTCGCGCGAAATCGCCGCTTCCCGTGAGGAGCGGGTGGCGGCTTCGCGCGAAATCGCCACCCGCCCGCTACGCAACGCAAAACGAGCTCGAAGACGGGCTCTCTCACGACCCAGCGTTCACACCCGGCGGCGGTAGGCCCACATCGCGAGTGGGAAGAACACCGCGACGATCGCCACCATCCAGATCACGGTGGCCGTCAGCGGTCCGGCGACCGGGCCGCCGATCATCAGGCCGCGCGTGGTGTCCGCGAGCTTGGTGACCGGGTTGACGTTCACCCACGCCTGCAGCCAGCCGGGCATCGTCTCGGTCGGCACGAACACGTTGCTGCCCATGGTCAACGGGAACATGAAGGCCATCGCCACCCCGGGCAGCGCCTGCTGGCTCTTGATCAACATGCCGAGGAACACCGTGATCCAGCACATCGCCAGGGCGAAGACGATCACCACCACGATCGCGGCCAGCGCGGAAAGCGGATCGGTCTGGATCCGGAAGCCCATGATCGTTGCGAAGACCAGCAGCACCGCCAACGACACCAGGTACCGCACGATGTCGCCGAGCACCGCGCCGATCAGCGGAGCCGAGCGGGCCACCGGCAGGCTTCGGAACCGGTCGAACACGCCCTTGGAGATGTCGGTGTTGAGCTGCCATCCGGTGCCGAGGCTGGCGAAGACCATGTTCATCGCCATCACCCCGGGCAGCGTGAGCTGCAGGTAGGAGCCGGTGTCCCCGGCGATCGCCCCGCCGAAGAGGTAGACGAACATGACGAGGAACAGGATCGGCTGGATGGTGACGTCGATCAGGCCTTCGGGCGACTTGCGGATCTTCAGGGCGCTGCGACCGGCCAGCGTCAGCCCGTGCCGCATCGTGCGCACCAGGCCGATGCGTTCCGGCGCCGTCGTCGGCGTGGTCGGCGAGTGTTCGAGCGTGGCGGTCATGCGGCGTCCTCCTCGACTGCTTTGCCCGTGATGGCCAGGAACACCTCGTCCAGGCTGGGCAGGCGCAGCGCGAGCTCGTCGGCGGTGATCCCGGCGTCGTCCAGCCGACGCACCAGGGTGGACAGCAGCACCGGGTCGTCGACCGATGTGGTGAGCAGCCCGCTGTCGTCGCGCGTGGTCGGCTCGGTGCCGGTGAGTTCGGCGAGGATCCGGCGCACCGCTGTCACGTTCGCCAGATCGGTGGGTCGCACCTGCAGGGTCTGCCCGCCGACGCGGCGTTTGAGCTCGTCGGCTCGGCCGTCAGCGACCACCCGGCCGTGGTCGATCACGCTGATCCGGTCGGCCAGCTGATCGGCTTCCTCCAGGTATTGGGTGGTCAGCAGCACCGTGACGCCCTCGGCGGAGAGCGTGCGAACCATGTCCCACACCTGGTTGCGGCTGCGCGGGTCGAGCCCGGTGGTGGGCTCGTCCAGGTAGAGGATTTCGGGGCGGCCGACCAGGCTCGCCGCGAGGTCCAGGCGGCGCCGCATCCCGCCTGAATAGGTCTTGGTGGCACGCCCGCCAGCCTCGGTCAGGCCGAAGCGGTCGAGCAGTTCGGCGGCCCGCGTCCGCGCGTCGCCGCGCGGCATTTCCAGCAGTCGACCGATGAGCACCAGGTTCTCCAGGCCGGTCAGCTCCTCGTCGACCGAGGCGTACTGGCCGGTGAGCCCGATGCGGCTGCGCACCGCGACCGGCTGGCGCAGCACGTCGTACCCGGCGATCGTCGCCCGCCCGGCGTCCGGGCGCAGCAGGGTGGCCAGGATGCGCACCGCGGTGGTCTTGCCCGCGCCGTTGGGGCCAAGCACGCCGAGGATCGTCCCGGTGGGAGCGGCGAGGTCCACCCCGGCCAGCGCGGTGGTGGAGCCGAATCGTTTGACCAGGCCTTCAGCCTGGATGGCCAGTGCCATGCAACCTCCTTCGGGGCTGGTGCATCCCAATATCGGCGGGGGTCCTGACAGGTCGCGCACAGGTCGCTGACAGGCTGGGTGGCGCGGACGACAAGGGGAATCACATGGATCGGACCCGGTTGGCCGAGCCCGAGCGGGCGGAACAGCCGCGGCGCAAGCCGGGCGGCGTCGCGGTCACCGCGCTGCTGCTGTTGGCCGCGTTCGGCTTCCTGGCCTGGGCCGCGCTGCCGCTGGCCGGGCTGGACACCAACAGGTACACCGTCGGGCTGGTCGCGCTGACCCAGTACGCGGCGCTGACGGGCATCGTGCTGACGCTGCTGGGGCTGCTGCTGCGCCGGTGGCTGACCGCGCTGGTGGTCGGTCTGGTCACGGTTGCCCTGGTGCTCTTCGTCGCGCCGCGCGCCATTCCCGACACGACTCCGGCGCAGGGGGTGCCGCTGCGGGTGCTGTCGCTGAACACCTACGTCGGCGGGGCCGATGCGGCGCAGCTGGTGGGTCTGGTGCGGCAGAGCCGGGTCGACGTGCTCAGCCTGCAGGAACTGACGCCCGAAATGGTGAGCGCACTGGATGCCGCCGGGCTCGCCGGGGAATTGCCGTACCGGGTGTTCCAGGCGGGGCCGAAGGCGGACGGTTCGGGACTCGCCTCCCGCTATCCGCTGCGGGAACTGTCGCTGGTGCCGAAGACGACGCTGGCCCAACCCTCGGCGCGGGTGGACCTGCCGGGTGCGCAGGACGTCGAGTTCGTCGCGGTGCACCCGCTGTACCCGATGGGCCGGGACACGACCGAGGTCTGGGCCCGGGATCTCGCCGCGCTACCGGCGCCTCCTGAGGACGACACGCCGCGGGTGCTGGCGGGCGACTTCAACGCGACGCTGGACCACACCCGCCTCAAGTACCTGATCGGTCGCGGCTACACCGACGCCGCGGCGGCGACCGGCGGCGGGCTGCATCCGACCTGGCCGGGCCCCGGCTCGTGGTTCCCGCCCCCGGTCACGATCGACCACGTCCTGACCAGCGCGGGCGTCGCGCCGCAGTCCTACCGGACCTTCGACGTGGCGGGCGCCGACCACCGAGCGATCTTCGTCGAACTCGTGATCACCGGCTGACCGCGCAGCGCGGGGTCGGTTTTCCGAGGAGGCGGCGGGGGCACCCGGGTTCGCTCGGGTGCCCCGCAATTTTCACTCGCCTGGATGGGATTGCTGGATGAGCTCGAATTCCAGCAGGCTGGAGCCGCTGGCCACCGGGTTCTTGACCTCCCCGGCGTGCGCCTCCTTCGCCGGGCCGCTGACCCAGGCCTGGAACGCCTCCTCGGACTCCCACTTGGTGTACACGAAGTAGCGGTTGTCGCCCTTGACCGGGCGCAGCAGTTCGAAGCCCAGGAACCCGGGCGCGCTGTCCACCGAGCCGTGCCGCGCGGCGAACCGCTTCTCCAGCTCCGGGCCCGCGCCTTCGGGCACCTCGATCGCGTTGATCTTCACAACAGTCATGCCCCAAGGCTAATCATCGCAACGGGGGAACGCTGTTGTGATCTGAGGCGGGGGCCGCCGTCTGCAAAGCGGTACGCCTGGTGGTGCGGGTCGTCGCCGAGGTTGGGTCGAGGCGTGGCTTTGCCGCTGAGGCGGCCGCCCCATCCGCTCCACCGCCAGCGTCGACGGCGGCCGCACCGCACTGATGTCCGCGCCGGACTCCAAGGCGCACCACGGAGATCGCTAGTCGGCGTCCGGGTCGGTCTCCTCGAACACGCTGAGCGCGCCCTGCTGGTACCAGTACGCGTCGTCGCTGAGGCCGTAGCCGACCTCGGCCTCGTCGAGGTGATCGCGCGCCACGTCGGCGACCGCCGTGACCACCAGGTCCAACGCGTCGGGCTCGGCCGCCTCCGCCACCAGCAAGGTGTCCTGCGAGGGCACGGCCAGCACCACGCCGCGCTCCGCCAGCTCCGGCGCGACTTCGTCGAGCAGCAGCACCCACGCGGCGTTCTCGGCCGTGAGCAGGGTGATCGTCTCGACCTGTTGCCCGTCTTCGTCGGAGACTTCGACGACCAACTCCTCCCAGGTCGGCATCCCCTCCTCGCGGCGCAGGTTCGCCAGGGCCACCTCGACCAGCCGGTCCGGCTCCACCCCCCAGGCCTGCACCGCCGCGTTGTGCACCTGCGTGTCGATCTCGGGCTCGTCCTCGTCCTCGTCGGTCGACGGCGTGCCCGCCACGACCAGCCCGATCCAGAGCCCGTCGGCCAGCGGCAGCCGGAACCAGTCCTCGGCTTCGTAGGCCTCGTCGACCTCCTCGGCTTCCTCGGGCTCGTCGTCATAACGCGGGCTGCCGTCGAACAGGTGGATCCGCAGGCTGTCCCGGACCTGCTCGAACGTGGCCTGCTCCAACCACTCCGCCTGGGCCTCCGCCGCGCTCCAGTCGTCGATCTGGCCGAAGATCAGACCCTCCCAGTCCTCCCGGGGCTCCGCCGCGCACCGCTTGGCGAGTTGCGCGAGCGAGAACGCGTAGATGTCCGAGTGGACACCGGCGGCAAGTTCGACGAACCCCGATTCGATCTCCTGCCCCGCAGCCCCGAAGCAGTCGCAGGCATCGTCGACCTCTTCGCGGAACGCCTCGAACTGGTCGACGTCGAAGAAGCCGCACCAAGTGGGGACTTCTTCCGCAGCAATAGTTTGTGCCATACGGCCGAACGCTAGCGGAACCCGGTGACGTTTCGGCGAGATGGGCGCTACAACTCGATCTGCGGGTGCAAGCGGCCGACGGTCCAGGTGCGCTGGCCCTGCACGACCAGGGTGGTCAGGGCCAGGAAAGCCACCAGGAACCCGGCCAGCACCGCCGTGTCGCGCAGCAGGTGCTCGGTGAAACCGCCGGAGATCGTCACCCGCAGTCCGTCCACCAGGTAGCTCATCGGCAGGAACGGATGCGCCGCCTGGAACGGCACCGGGGTGGTCTCCAGCGGGTACAGCCCGCCGCAGGCGGTGAGCTGGACGATCAGCAGCACCAGCGACAGCAGGCCGCCGACGGCGCCCAGCGAGGTGCGCAGGAACTGGTCGATGGCGACGAACGCCAGCGCCGCGAGGCTGAGCAACCCGATCGTCCACCACACGTGCACCGGGTCGAGCCCGAGGCCGAAATCGACCACCGCGTACAGCACCAACCCGCCGACGACGCCCAGCGCCGCGGCTGGCAGGAACCCGGCGATCGCGATGGTCAACGAATTCACCCGATCCGCGAGGGCGCGCAGATTCACCGGCTTGAGCAGCAGATACGCGAAGAGGCCGAACACCCACAGCGCGATGGCGAAGAAGAACGGCGCCATGCCGCGCCCGTAGACGTGGGCCGGGTTGAGGTTGTCGGTGCGGATCTCGGTCGGCGATCCGATGATGTCGGCGGACTGCGCGACCTCGGTGGGGTTCGTCGGCGGAATCTTGCCGATCGTGTCGTCGACCAGCCCCTGCAGGGATTTCGCGCCGTCGCCCAGTTGTCCGGCGCCGGTTTGCAACACGCCGCTGCTCGCGACCAGCGTGTCCAGACCGTTGGTGATCCCGTTGGCGCCACCGGTGAGTTCCGCGGCCGCCGCGCGCAGCGTGTCGGCCGGCGCGGTGATCGCGCGGATCTGGTTCTGCAGCGGTCCCATGCTGTTCTGCAGGTCCAACGCCTGCTTGTTGGCGTCCTGCGCGGTGGTGAGCGCCCGCCCGGCATCCGCGTCGGCGGTCGCCCCGGCGTCGCCGAGCTGGCGCGCGCTGTCCAGGGCCCGCTGGTAGCCGGGTTCGGCCGCGATGTCGGGATGCTGGCGGCCGAGTTCCTCCACGGCCGCGCGGGTTTCCGCGGCGCGCTGGCTGAGGAAGCCGGTGGTGGTCTTGATCGTGCTCAGGCTGTTGACCGCGATGTTGCTCGCGTTGACCAGGGCGTTGACCGCGCGGGGCAGCCGTTCGGCGGTGAGGCCGCCGATCGCGGACAGCTGCTGGTCCAGCTGCGCGGTTGCGTCCGAGATGTCCTGCACCCCGCGCGAAAGCTCGCCCGTGCCGTCCCGGACCCCGCCGAGTCCCTTGTTGAGCGCGGCGGAGCTCTGCTTGCTCAGGTCGGTGCCCTCCACGAGCTGCTTCGACGCTCCCGAGGCGAGTTGCAGTTTCTCCCGCGCCTGGCCGAGCTCGCCGTACAGCGCGCGGGCGTAGCTGGCGTGCGCGGCGGCGTTGATCTGGTTCTGCAACTCGGTTTTCACCGTGTCGGCCATGATTCCGACGATGAAGCCGTTGGCGTCGTTCTTGACGATCAGCAGTGCCGCGCGTGCTGGATCGTCGCCGCCCGCGCTGGCGAGCTTCGCGCTGAAATCTCGCGGCACCTCGATCGTGAAGTAGTACTGGCCCCGTTCCAGCCCGCGCCGCGCGTCGGCGGCGTCCACGAAGCGCCAGTCGAAGGTGTTGGTCGCCTTGAGCTGCTGGATGAACTGCTTGCCGGCGTTGATGTGCTCGCCGCGGCTGTCGACCGGCACATCCGAGTTGACCACCGCGACCGGCACGTGGCGCAGCCGACCGTAGGGATCCCAGTTTGACCACAGGTACAGCGACCCGTACAGCAGCGGAACGAGGATCAGCACGAGCGGCACGAAACGGCGCAGCGGCCCGCGGAAGCGCCGCAGCTCCAGCCAGGCCAGGTTGATCGCCTTCACGGGGTGACCTCTTCCTGCCGGTCGGGCGGCTTCGCTGATCGCTCCGGGAGGCGGATCACCTCGACGTCGCCGGAGGGCGGGTCGGTGGCGCTGGCCAGCACCGTCATCCCGGTGCGGGCCACCTCGTGCAGCGCGGCCCACACCCGGGCGCGCGAGGGCACCGGGAGCCCGACGTCGACGTCGTCGACGAGGATCCCGGCGGGTACCGACGCGATCGTGAGCGCCACCGCGAGCAGCAGCCGTTCGGCGGGGTGCAGGTCGCCGACCAGGGCTGCGCGGTCCGGGGCGATTCTGACCAGGGTGAACGCGTCGGCGATGGCGGCGTCGGCGACACCGCTGATCAGGCGGCGTTCGGTGATCGCCTCGCGCACCCGGTGCTTGTCCTCCAGTTCGCAGCCCGGCCGCAGCCGGGCTGGGCGGATCAGCTGGCGCACCGCCTTGGCCTGCGCGGGCAGCACGTGCCCGGAGACGTCCAGGTGCCCGGTGATCAGCGGCAAGCGACCGGACAGGGCGAGCAGCAGCGATGTGCGGCCCGTGCCGCCGGGACCGGCCACCACGGTGAGCGTGCCGGGCTCGACGCGCAGGTCGAGGTTGGCGAACACGGTGCCTTCCGGCCCCTCGGCGGCGATTCCGCGGGCCAGGATGCTCACACCGTCGACGTCCACCAGCCACCCCCTCGTGCGGGCCTGCTGGTCCAAAGTGGCCGCTCGCGCGGTGCTCTGCAACTCCTAAGACGAGTCCAAAGTGGAGCAGTCGGTGCTCGATTTCGGGCGAAATCGCCAGTACCTGCGCGGGCTCAGCGGGTCAGGACGGTTTCGGCGTCGCCGGTGCGGGTGTCGACGATGGCGATCTCGCTGACGCCCGCGCGCACCGGCTCGGGCGGTTGCAAGGCCCGGAAGCCCGCCGCCAGCTGGTCGTCGGTGATGCCCTGGGCGAGGGTGCAGTGCGGAATCCAGGCGCCGGGGAAGTAGTAGGCGGACGGGTGCGCCACCTTGCCCGCCAGCGCGTCGTGCACCGCCGAGTGCACCGCCAACAACTCGGTGTCCACGACCGCACCCAGCAGCAGGATCCGATCCTCGCCGGGGAACGTCCCCAGGGTGTGCAGCCAGAGGTCCGGGATGGACAGCAGCCGCAGCTCAGCGCGCAATGCCTGCCGCGCGGCAGCCGGAATGCCACCGGCCGCCGCCAGCGTCACGTGCGGCCGGTGCCCGCCGGGCCGGGCGCCGAGGCTCGGCACCCCGGCATCGTCCAGCCGCCGCCAGAGCGTGCGAATCTCGGCTTCCGCGGTGTCGTCGAAGAAAGCCGCCAGCGCGTGCGCCATCAGTGCTCGCCCGGCAGCGCGAATCGGCCGTCCTCGGTCTGCTCGACGAGCCCGTCCACCAGCAGGGAGTCCAGGCAGCGGTCCCGCTGACCGGCATCCGACCAGACCGCGTCCAACTGCTCGCGCAGCACCGGATCGGCCGAATCGCGCAGCACGTCCAGCAACTTGCCGCGCACCTGGCGATCGGTGCCGGCGAACTTCTGCACCTTCTTCGGCGGTCCGGCGTAGGCCGGTCGGCCCGCGTGCTGCCACGCGCAGTCGGGCGCGATCGGGCAGGCCTCGCAAAGCGGCGAACGCACCGTGCACACCACTTGGCCGAGCTCCATCAACGCCGCCGACAGCTTCGCGGCGCTGCTGTCATCGGCCGGTAGCAGGGCATCGACGTCGTCCAGATCGCGCTTGGTCGACGGCGGACCGGCGTCTCCGGCACCGTGCACGGCGCGCGCGACCACCCGGCGGACGTTCGTGTCGACCACCGGGGCGCGCTTGCCGTAGCCGAAGGCCGCCACGGCTCGGGCGGTGTAGGCACCGATGCCGGGCAGCGCCAGCAGGGTGTCGACGTCGGACGGCACGACGTCGCCGTGCTCGGCGGCGATCTTCGCGGCGGCCTCGTGCAGCCGCAGCGCGCGGCGCGGATAGCCGAGCTTGCCCCAGGCGCGCAGCACCTCGCCCTGCGGCGTGGCGGCCAGGTCGGAGGGACGCGGCCAGCGCTGCATCCACTCCTCCCAGATCGGCTGCACCCGGTTGACCGGTGTCTGCTGCAGCATCGTCTCGCTGACCAGCACGCCCCAACCGGTCGTGCCGGGTGCGCGCCACGGCAGCGGTCGGGCGGTGGCGGCGAACCAGTCGATCAACTCGACCGGATTCAGGGCTGGGGCGGCGGGATGCGCGGCGGTGCTCTTCATGGCACTGCCGATCCTGCCAGGTGCCCGGTGCCGCGGGAAACCACGTCCGGGACGTCCGGCGAAGCAACCCCGCCCACTGGTCGGACTTCGACCTATCTCCAATCGAAACAGCCTTGATCACCTGCGAAGACCCGGCTCGGTTGGCGGTTCGGGTGCGGTTGAACGAGAAATGTGCGCCAGTCCGGCGAGTGGGCGTTCCTCGCGAAGTCGCGTTCCCGTGCCGCTGGTCGGGTCGGGCGGGGTTCTCGGGCGGCCCAGAATTCTTGCGAAGCCCCCGATCGGGCGATCACCAGTAGCGCTGTTCGGAGTAGTCGCCGAGTTACTGTCGTTGCGTGATTGATCCGACTGGGCCGCTTCCGCCCGCGGTGTACTGGCGTCGCCGCGTGGTGGCGTTGGGTGCGGTCCTGCTCGCGATGGTCCTCCTCGGGTGGGGCGTGGTGGCGTTGGCCAGCGGCGTCCTGAAACCGCACGGGGCGCAGGGGCCACCGCCAGGCCCGCCGGTAGCGGTGGCGGCCGACGCCGCGCCGACGCCGTGCGCGGATCAGGCGATGCGCGTCGTCGCCGAGGTGACCCACCCCGAGTACCGCGTCGGCGACCGGGTCGGCATGAGCATCGTGGTGACGAACGCGGGCGACCGCGCCTGCCTGCGCGACACCAACCGCATGCTGCGCGAGCTGATCGTGACGACGCCGGGGGGCAAGCACGTGTGGTCCAGCAATGACTGCTACTCGGAGTCGACCAACGAGCGGCCGCTGCTGCAGCCGGGCCAGTCGGTGCGCAACGACGTCATGTGGTCCGGTCAGATGTCCACACCGGAGTGCTCGGACCAGGGCCGCGCCCCGGCCGGTGACTACCAGGTGGTGGCCAGGAACGCCGCGTTGAACAGCGCCCCCACCCCATTCCGCCTGACGTCCTGAGCTCAGAACCTGTCTCTGAACTCGTTTTGTTTTGCGGTGCGGGTAGCGGAACCTCGGGCAGTGCCTGTGCGGGGACACCCCGCACCCCGGGCGATCTAGCTCCGGGATCCCCGACTCATGTATGTCCGATACACCACGTCGAGGCAGGCCTCCCGGAGAACGCGAGTGGGCACAGTCTGAGAACCCGCGGCGGTGCAAGCGCCGTACGTGGGCTAAGCGGCTGGCGCCGCTTCAAAAACAAGATCAAAGACAGGCTCTCAGGCGAATCGGTCCACAATGGACGATTCGGCGAGTCGGGACAGACCCTCCCTGATCAGGCGCGCCCGCGCGTCACCGACCGACTCCACCTCGCGCAGCTCGGCCACGCTCGCGGCGAGCAGGCCCTGCAACGAGCCGAAGTGCTCCACCAGCTGCCGCCGGATGGTCGCGGGCAGCCGTGGCACCCTGGCCAGCAGGCGGTATCCGCGCGGGGCCAGGTGCTCCTCCAGCGCCTCCGGCGTGTCCGGGTACCCGAAGGCCCCGGCGATCGCGGTGAGGTCCAGCAGTTCCGTCCCGTCGAGCTTGCGCAGCGCCGTCTCGACCTGCTCCGAAGTCGGCATCGCGCCGCTGGTGGGCAGGTATTCCAGCACGATCAGTTCGCGGTCCAGGTCGATGCCGTCCCTGGCGTGCCCCCGTCGGCTCCGGGCGTCCCGCGACGACGCGCCGACCAGTTCGTCCAGTTGCAGTTCGATCAGCCGACCGTCCTTGCCGAGTTCGATGACGTCGCCCTGGATCTCGTCGGCGATCCGCCGCACCATTTCCATCCGCTGCACCACGGTCATCGCGTCGCGCAACGTCACGTAGTCCTCGATCTCCAGCGCGGACAGCGTCTGGGCGACCTCGGTCAGCCGCGCGGTGTAGCGCTCCAGGGTGGCCAGCGCCTGGTTGGCGCGGGAGAGGATCTCCGGCGAGCCGATCAGCACGTGCCGGTGGCCCTGCGTGTAGATGCTGATGATGCTCATCGACTGGCTGACCGAAACCACCGGATACCCGGTTTGGATGGCGGTGCGCTCCGCCGTGCGGTGCCGGGTGCCGGATTCCTCGGTGGGGGTGCTCGCATCGGGCACCAGGTGCACGTTCGCCCGCATGATCCGCGCGGCGTCGGTGGACAGCACCACTGATCCGTCCATTTTGGACAATTCGCGGAGCCGGGTCGCGCTGAACTCGACGTCCAGGTGGAACCCGCCGTCGCACAGCGCCTCGACCGCCGGGTCGTAGCCGAGCACGATCAGCCCGCCGGTGCGCCCGCGCAGGATGCGCTCCAACCCGTCCCGCAACGCGGTCCCGGGAGCCAGTCGGGCGAGCGTGCCGCGCAGCTGTTCGTGGCTCATCTGCCCTTCTCCACGATCTTGAGCGCTTCGCCGACGTTGGACACCACGGTGGCCCGCACGCCCTTCGGCAGCGGCCCCGCATCCGGCGGCACCAGCGCCCGGTCGAAGCCGAGTCTGACCGCCTCGGTCAGCCGCCGCCCGACGCCGCTGACCCGCCGGATCTCCCCGGCCAGCCCCACCTCGCCGACCACGATCAGGTTCGACGGCAGCGGTTTGCTCCGCCGGGACGAGGCGATGGCCAGCGCGATGGCGAGGTCCGCGGCAGGTTCGTGGACCCGCGTGCCGCCGACCGTCGCGGCGAACACGTCGTGCTCGCCGGTGGAGACCCCACCGTGCTTGCCCAGCACCGCCAGCATCATCGACACCCGCGCGGAGTCCAGGCCGCTCACCGAACGCCGCGGCATGGCCAGCTGGGTCTTCATCACCAGCGACTGGACCTCCACCAGCAGCGGGCGCTTGCCCTCCACCATGACGGTCACCGCGGTGCCGTCGACCTGCGTCTCCTGGCGGTTGATGAACAACCCGGACGGGTCCCGGACCTCGGCGATGCCGTCGTCGCGCTGCTCGAAGCAGCCGACCTCGTCGGCGGGACCGAACCGGTTCTTCACGCCGCGCAGCATCCGCAGCGCCGAGTGCCGGTCGCCCTCGAAGTGCAGCACCACGTCGACCAGGTGCTCCAACACGCGCGGACCGGCCACCGCGCCGTCCTTGGTGACGTGCCCGACCAGCACCACCGGCAGGCCGCGCTCCTTGGCCAGCCCCACCAGCGCGGTGGTGACCGCGCGGACCTGGGTGACACCGCCGGGGCTGCCCTCGGCTTCGGGCGACTGCACGGTCTGCACCGAGTCGACGATCAGCAGACCGGGTTTCACCGCGTCGACGTGTCCGAGCACCGCGGCGAGGTTGCTCTCCGCGCCGAGGAAGAGCTCCGGGTGCACCGAGTTGGTGCGCTCCGCACGAAGTCGCACCTGGCCTGCGGATTCCTCACCGGTGACGTACAGCGAGGGGCCCGGTGAGGCACCGGCGGCCCAGCGGTGCGCGACCTCCAGCAGCAGCGTGGACTTGCCCACCCCGGGCTCACCGGCCAGCAGCACGACCGCACCCGGCACGATGCCGCCGCCGAGCACCCGGTCCAGTTCACCGATGCCGGTGGACACGGCGCGGGCGGAGTCGAGGTCGACCTCGGCGATCGGACGGGCCGGGGTGGCCGGGGCACCTGCGGTGACCTTCGCCAGCGCCGGACGGGCCGGGGCGGTCTCCTCGACGGTTCCCCACGCCTGGCAGTTCGGGCAGCGGCCGACCCACTTGGCGACCTCGTGGCCGCAGTCGGCGCAGCGGTATCCGGGACGCACGGGCCGGGCGTTCTTGGGGGGCACGTGGCGAGGCTAGCCGCCCGCGGTGACAGGCACGCTGCCGTCCCCGATCTTCGGCGTCAACCGGTGAGCTCGCCGTTCGCCTGCGAGCACCGGCCGTTCAGCGGGTCTCAGCCGGGACGGATTTGCCACCATCGAGTGGATCATGAGATGCGAATCGGGCCGTCCGCGTGCGCAGACGGCCCGATCTGGGGAAGTCTGGATCAATGACCGCTTTGCTGCTCGGCTCCCGGAACGGGGCTGCCGTGCTCCGCGCGCGGTTTGTGGTCCGGACCGATCGGAACCTGCACGGTGACCGCGCCGGCCTTCTCGAACACGAAGGTCACCGGGATGGTCACACCGGGGCCGATGTCCTGCTTGAACCCGTTGAGGGTGATCTCGACCTCGCGGTCGCCGACCGTCTCGGCCTGCTGGACCTGTGTCGATCCGCCCGTGGCGTGCAGCGCGGTCCGGCTCGGCAGGTCGGTGATGCCGCCGAGGGTGGCCGAGTTCGCGTACGGGCTGGAGACCTGGACCAGCTTGTCGTCCGGGCCGTCGTTGGTCAGCACCAGCTGCACCGGGGCGGAGGACCCGGCCGGGTAGAGCACACCGCTGGTCGGGAAGGTGAACGTGGCGTTGCGGATCGCGATCCGGTTGAGATCGCCGCTTCCGCCGTTCACGGCGGAGACCTGGGTGTCGGTCTCGGTGACCTGACCGGCACTGCACCCAGCGAGGGCGACAACGGCGCCGAGCCCGATCGCGGCCGGGATCAACCGCAGGCGGGCGGCCTTGAAGTGCTGAGGGCGGCTCACGGTTGCAGCGTCCTTCCTGATTGCCGGACAACCGCGGATGAGCTTAATCCCCGCCCGCGCGGGGCCGTTCCAGGGGCTGGTCGAGCTACCTATATCGGGGGCATCGGTGACCCGGCCGGTCACCCGGTCAAAATGTCCATAGTGGACGATTTCAGTGGGTCGAAAGGTGTCTCCTTGCACGTCAGGGGATCCTTTGTCAAGCCTTACCCATCGTCTGACCTGCGATTACGGATGGTGAGGTGGTCGAGGGCCAGTTGCCCTACGTGTTAAAGTGGGCATAGCGAAAGGGGCAGAGGACACATGGTTTTCAAGGTCGGAGAGACCGTCGTCTACCCGCATCACGGTGCCGCGCTCATCGAAGCAATCGAGACTCGTGTGATCAAGGGCGAGGAAAAGCAGTACCTCGTGCTCAAGGTCGCGCAGGGTGATCTGACCGTGCGCGTTCCCGCGGACAACGCCGAGATCGTCGGCGTCCGGGACGTTGTCGGTCAGGAAGGACTCGACCGGGTCTTCGATGTGCTGCGGGCCCCGCACACCGAAGAGCCCACCAACTGGTCTCGACGGTACAAGGCCAACCTTGAGAAGCTCGCCTCCGGCGATGTGAACAAGGTGGCCGAAGTGGTGCGCGACCTCTGGCGACGCGAAAAGGATCGTGGCCTGTCCGCAGGCGAGAAGCGAATGCTGGCGAAAGCGCGGCAGATCCTGGTCAGCGAATTGGCGCTGGCCGAGGGTACTGACGAAGGCAAGGCAGAAACCCTGCTGGACGAAGTCCTCGCCGCCGCAGTGTGATCATCAGGAATAGACGAGCGTGAGCGTTGTCGCGCTGGTCCCCGCGGCCGGTCGCGGGGTGCGCTTGGGCGCCGGGATCCCGAAGGCGCTGGTCCCGGTGAACGGTGAATCGTTGCTGTTGCGCGCGGTCCGCGGCCTGTTGGCCGCGGGCTGCGTGCAGCACGTTGTGGTCGCGGCACCGGCCGATCAGGTGGAGGTCGTCGCGGCGGAATTGGTGGAGCTGCCGTCCGCGCACGTGGTCGTCGGGGGAGCGGAGCGGACCGACTCGGTGCGGCGCGCGCTCGACGCCGTCGAGCAGGTGGCGCCGGATGCGCGAGTGGTGCTGGTGCACGATGCCGCACGGGCCTTCACCCCGGCTTCGGTGATTCGAGATGTGGTGTCCGCGGTTGAGCGGGGCGCTCCCGCGGTGATCCCGGTCCTGCCGGTGACCGACACGATCAAGCAGGTCGACGAGGCGGGCGACGTCGTGTCGACCGTGGACCGCTCGCAGCTGCGGGCCGTGCAAACTCCCCAGGGGTTCGCCATCGACGTGCTGCGGGCGGCCTACGCCGCGGCCGGTGAGGTGGCCACCGACGATGCCGGACTGGTGGAGCGCATCGGCGGCAAGGTGCACACCGTCGACGGGCATCCCCGCGCGTTGAAGATAACCACCGCTTTCGATCTGGCCATCGCCGAATCGGTGCTGGCCGCGCCCAGGGACTACGCGGGCGACGCTTCCCGCTCGTGGTCGGGTGTTCCGCGAGATGCTGGAGACAACGAGTGACCGAGCTGCTGCCCAGGGTCGGCCAGGGCGTCGACGTCCATCCCGTGCAGGCTGGTCGCGACTGCTGGGTGGCCGGTCTGCTGTGGCCCGGCGTGGACGGCTGCGCCGGGCACTCCGACGGCGACGTCGCGGCGCACGCGCTGTGCGATGCGCTGCTGTCGGCGGCCGGGTTGGGCGATCTCGGTGCGGTGTTCGGCACCGACGACGCTCGTTGGGCGGGCGCCCACGGAGTGGACTTCCTGATCGAGGTGCGAGAACGGGTCGCCGCGGCCGGTTTTCGCATCGGCAACGCCGCGGTGCAGGTGATCGGCAACACCCCGCGCATCGGCAAGCGCCGTGCGGAGGCGCAGCAGGTGCTTTCGGAGGCGGTCGGCGCGCCGGTGTCGGTGTCGGGCACGACTTCCGACGGCCTGGGTCTCACCGGTCGCGGCGAGGGCATCGCCGCGGTGGCCACCGCGCTGGTCGTCCCGACTTCGTAGCGTCGCCTGAATCCACGAGTCGTGGCGGGTTCCGGCGCGCTGCGGGATCCACCCGGGGAACATGCGCACCGCGAGGCTTGTCCGCCAGCTTTCGCGATCGAAATGCCCTGCTGGCGAACGCCTCGGGACTTGGGTGTAACAGGTAGGCGGAGTCGGGGAAAACTCAGGGTTTGCGGCCTGGAATGCCGGGGTTGGTGCGCGCCATGCTCGACGCATGGTGATCGAGCGGAACCGGTGGTTGCGTCGTCTGCTCGTAGCGCAGCCGGTGGTGGTGTGGCCAGTGTCGTTCCTGTTGTGGTCCGAGGGTGGTGGTCTCCGGCTCGCGGTGGCGGTGATCCTGCTCTGGGCGAGTACATCCACCTGCATCGCGGCAATCGTCGTCCCGATGCACAACCAACAGACCCGACGCTGCTGAGCTCTTCCGCGATGCGGAAGAGTGGCGTCGTCCATGCCCGTTTTGTCTAAAACTGACCTAGAATTCGCCCAAATTTGGAGCCGGATTCAACGCCTGTCCTTGAATCAGCTCGCAATGGATTGGGTTGCACCGCCGCGAACGCGGGGCGGCGCCGATTTTGGGCAAAACCGCCGTCGGTGTTTATCGGGCTGATCGTGAGCTTGGCCGCATGTCGGTGGTTGGTGAGGTCCAGTCCACATACCGTTGTCGGTGTGACTGTGCGCGCGGTGCTCTTCGACTTCTCCGGCACGCTGTTCCGCCTTGAGGAGGACGAGTCCTGGTTCGCCGACCTGGCCGATGCTGACGGCATTCCGTTCGACCTGGCGGCGCAGACCGAGGTCATGCGCCGGATGACCGCACCGGTCGGCCAGGTCGTCCAGCTCGCCCCCGAATTCCAGGACGCCTGGGAGAACCGCGACCTGGACCCGGCCCTGCACCGCAAGGTGTACGTGGAGGTGCTGCGCAGCTCCGGCGTGCTGGACGGGCAGGCTTCCGAGCTGTACGACCGGATGATCGACACCGACTTCTGGACGCCGTACCCGGACGTCGCCGAGGTGCTGCGCCGACTGCACGACGCGGGCATCAAGATCGGCGTGATCAGCAACATCGCCTTCGACATCCGTCCCGCTTTCAAGCGGATCGGCGTCACCCGGTACGTCGATGAGTTCCTGCTGTCCTACCTCGAAGGCATCATCAAGCCGAACCCGAAGCTGTTCCTGCGCGCCTGCGAGCGGCTGGGTGTCGCGCCGGAGCAGGCGCTGATGGTCGGAGACAGCGAGGAGGCCGACGGTGCGGCAGCGGCGGTAGGCTGCCGGGTGGCGATCGTCGATCCGGTGCCCACCGCCGATCGGCCGGACGGATTGCTCACCGCGGTCGGCGACGTGCTGCGCTGACCATCACTCCCACTTGACGCGACGGCCCCTGTCGTGATTGGGCGTCGACCTGCCCCCGTACCATCTACAGACGTGAGCCTGCACCTGCATGACACCGCGACCCGCACGACGCGCGAATTCCAGCCGCGCTGCGACGGAGTGGCGTCGATCTACATCTGTGGTGCCACCGTGCAGGGCATCCCACACGTCGGTCACGTCCGCAGCGGGCTGAACTTCGACGTGCTGCGCCGCTGGTTGCAGCACGAGGGCTACGACGTGCGCTTGGTCCGCAACGTCACCGACATCGACGACAAGATCATCAACAAGGCGGCCGAGGCGGGGCGCCCCTGGTGGGAGTGGGCCGCCACCCACGAGCGCGCCTTCGAGCGGGCCTACGACCAGCTCGGCTGCCTGCCGCCGTCGGTGCTGCCGCGCGCGACCGGGCACATCACGCAGATGGTCGACCTGATCCAGCGGCTGATCGACAAGGGCCACGCCTACGCCGCGGGCGGCGACGTCTACTTCTCGGTCGGGTCCTACGCCGATGACTACGGCAAGCTCTCCGGACAGCGCGTCGAAGAGGTGCAGCAGGGCGAGACCCTGGCCAGTGGCAAACGCGACCCGCGCGACTTCACGCTGTGGAAGGCCGCCAAGCCGGGCGAGCCGAGCTGGCCGACGCCGTGGGGTCACGGCCGTCCCGGTTGGCACCTGGAGTGCTCCGCGATGTCGACCTTCTACCTCGGCAGCGAGTTCGACATCCACGGCGGTGGCCTGGACCTGGTGTTCCCGCACCACGAGAACGAGCTGGCCCAGTCGAACGCGGCTGGGGACGGGTTCGCGCGGTACTGGATGCACAACGCCTGGGTGACGATGAGCGGCGAGAAGATGTCGAAGTCGCTCGGCAACACGCTGTCCATCCCGGCGGTGCTGCAGCGCGCCCGCCCGGTCGAGCTGCGCTACTACTTGGTAACCCCGCACTACCGTTCCACGATCGAGTTCTCCGAGGTGGGACTGGCCGAGGCGGTCGCAACGTATCGCCGCATCGAGTCGTTCGTCCGCCGGGTCGAGCAGCGCACCGGCAGCGTCGAGCGGGGCACGGTGTGCCCGGAGTTCGCCGCGGCCATGAATGACGACCTGGCCACGCCGCAGGCGATCGCGGTGGTGCACAACGTGGTCCGGGAAGGCAACGCGGCGCTGGACCGCGGCGACGACGAGGCGGCCCGCGATGCGGCGGCGTCGGTGCGGGCCATGACCGACGCGCTCGGGCTGGATCCGCTGTCCGAGCAGTGGGCCGACGATGCCGGCACCGACGACGCCGCGCACCACGCGCTGGGCGAACTGGTGGCTGCCATGCTGGAACAGCGTAGGCAGGCCCGCCAGGAGCGTGATTTCGCCACCGCCGACCTGCTGCGCGATCGGCTGCAGGACAGCGGGATTGCCGTCGAGGACACCCCCGACGGTCCGATGTGGACTTTGAGGGACGGGTAACACGTGGCTGGCAACGACAGGCGCCGCGGCGGCTTGCGCAAGAGCAACAAGAAGGGCATGGTCGTCGGTTCCGGCGGGCAGCGGCGTCGGGGTCTGCGCGGCAAGGGACCGACGCCGAAGGCGGCGGACCGGGTCAGCCACCCGGCGAAGCGGCGCGCGGACGCCAAGAGCAACGCGGAGCAGCAGCGCGCGAAGCGCCAGGCGGTGCGGGAGACGCAGCCGGAGCTGGTGGCCGGGCGCAACCCCGTGGTGGAGTGCATCCGGGCCGATGTGCCCGCGACCGGGCTGTACGTGGCGCAGGGCATCGACATCGACGATCGCGTCACTGAGGCGGTGCGAGAGGCGAAGGCGCGCGGGATCTCCGTGCTCGACGTGCCGCGCACCGAGCTCGACCGGATGACGAACAACGCCGTGCACCAGGGCCTCGCGCTGCAGGTGCCGCAGTTCAAGTACGCGCATCCGGAAGATGTGCTCGCGGCCGCGCACGACTCCGGGATGCCGCCGCTGATCGTCGCGCTCGATGGCGTGACGGATCCGCGCAACCTCGGTGCGGTGATCCGGTCTGCGGCGGCCTTCGGCGCGCACGGCGTGATCGTGCCGCAGCGGCGCAGCGCCGGGATCACCGCGGTGGCCTGGCGTACCAGCGCGGGCACGGCGGCGAAGCTGCCGGTGGCCAAGGTGGTCAACCTGACCCGCACGCTGCGTGATCTCAAGGACGAGGGGCTGATGGTCGTCGGGCTCGACGCCGATGCCGACATCATCTCGGACGAGCTGGAGTTGGCCACCGAACCGCTGGTGGTCGTCGTCGGCTCGGAGGGGCGCGGGCTGTCCCGACTGGTCCGCGAGACCTGCGACCAGACGGTCTCGATCCCGATGGCAGCGGGCGTCGAGTCGCTCAACGCCTCGGTCGCCGCAGGCGTCGTCCTGGCCGAGATCGCCCGCCGCCGACGCCTCTGATCACCCGAAAGCCTGGTGGGTGAAGGGCACCTTTGACCGGCATAGTCGGTCAAAGGTGCCCTTCACTCGGCTACCGCCGGGTGGATCCGGGTGGACCTGCTGCTGTGGGGCGGTTTCCCATTGATCGGGTGGTGGGTGAAGGGCACCTTTTGCCAAGTAAGTTGGTGGAAGGTGCCCTTCAGCTCGGTTTCGCTTTGGGTGTGGGGCGGATTGGGGTTCGAGCCGCCTGCGTTCTGGGTTGGTGACGGTGCGAACTCGGTTAGAGTCCCAGCGGGCAAGACAGCTCAGCACCGCAGCAAAAGGGGAGGCGCGGGCCTCCCGTACCCCGAGGCCCCCCGATGTCGTTCGCAAGTCCGCTGTTCCTCTGGTACTTCCTGCCGGTCGTGCTCGTGGTCGTGCTGATCGCACCCCGCAGCGGACGCAACGCCGTGATCGCCGTGGCCAGCCTGCTGTTCTACGTCAGCGGCGCGGGCGGGACGACGCTGTTGCTGCTGGCCTGCATTCTGGTGAACTTCCTGGCCGGGCGGCGCTTGGAGCCCGACGAGTGGGGACTCGGCGCGCAGCGGCGGAGGCTGCTGCTGATCGGCACCATCGGATTCAACCTCGTGATCCTCGCGGTGTGGAAGTACGCCGGGTTCGCCACCGCGCAGTTGGCGGTGCTCAGCCAGTGGTTCGGCGGCGACTTCCCGGTGCTGCACCTGGCATTGCCGATCGGGATCTCCTTCTACACCTTCCACCACATCTCCTACGTGGTGGACATCTACCGGGGGGAGCGCCCGGCGCTGCGCGATCCGGTTTCGTTCGTCACCTACATCGCGATGTTCCCGCAGTTGGTGGCCGGTCCGATCGTGCGCTACCGGGAGATCGCCGACCAACTCCCGCAGCGGCGCACCCACCGGCTCGACGACATCGCGGCGGGCTTCCCCCGGTTCGCGTGGGGGTTGACCAAGAAGGTCGTCATCGCCGACACGCTGGCGCCGATGGTGGACGCCTGCTTCGCCACCCCGAACGAGGACATGACCTTCGCCATCGCCTGGCTCGGCGCGATCGGCTACGCGATGCAGCTGTACTTCGACTTCTCCGGCTACTCGGACATGGCGATCGGGCTGGGCCGGATGCTGGGGTTCCGGCTGCCGGAGAACTTCGCCCGGCCGTACTCGTCGGTGACCATCACGGAGTTCTGGCGGCGTTGGCACATGTCGCTGTCCCGCTGGTTCCGGGACTACGTCTACATCCCGCTCGGCGGCAACCGCCGGGGCACCGCACGCACCTACCGGAACCTGGCGATCATCTTCGTGCTGACCGGGTTCTGGCACGGCGCGGCCTGGACCTACCTGGTGTGGGGGCTGTACCACGGCGCGCTGCTGGTGGTGGAGCGCGCCTTCGGCTGGTCGCACGCACCGACCGACCGGCGCGCCCTCATCGGTCGCCGCGCGCTGACGTTGCTGCTGGTGGTGGTCGGCTGGGTGTTCTTCCGATCGCCGGATCTGGGCAGCGCGTTCGTGATGCTGGGCCACATGCTGGTACCCGATTTCGCGGGCGTGACGGACATCGTGGCGGCCTCGGTGACCAACCAACGCCTGGTGTTCCTGCTGCTGGCACTGCTGGTCGTGGTGCTCCCGGCGAACTCGGGCACCGGTCCGTTCCTGGAAGCGGTCCGAACCCGTCGCGCGTACGCCCTCCGCCTAGGGGTCCTGACCCTCGGCCTCGGCTACGCGGGTCTCCTCGTCGCCACCGGCTCCTTCAGCCCGTTCCTGTACTACCAGTTCTAGTCCTGCTCGGTCTCCTTCCTCGCGATCAACATGACCAGTGGAGGCCAGGACGTCAGGTCATCCGGTCCGGGGTCGCCATCGCGGCCGACCGGTTGGATGGCTCCGAAGACCCGGCGGAGGTGCGGGACGACGTCTTCTCCCGTGGCGTGCGAAAACTTCCGGTACGCGCTGCGGAGCAGGCGGACCAGGTCGGCGGCACGACCTTCCGGGACGAGCCGCACGTCCGCGAGGAACAGCACACCGCCTGGTCGCAGCGAGGTGTGGATCCGCTGGGTCGCGGCGGCGATGTCCGGCATCGCGCTCAGCGAGTACATCGCGAACACCGCGTCGAACTCCGCGACCCCCAGATCCGTGGCGGTCGCGTCGGCCTGCTGCACATCGACGTTCTGCCAGCCGTGCCGGTGCACGCGGTTCCGAGCTCGCCGCAGCATTCCCGGACTGCTGTCGACTCCGAGCAGCCGCCCCTCGTGGCCGATCGCCTCGCGCAGCGGTTCGAAGTAGGAACCTGTTCCGCAGCCCAGGTCGAGCACCGCAGCGCCGGGGCGGAGTCCGGTGGCGTTGCGCATGGCCCGATGCATGGTCCGGGCTGTTGGTAACCGCTCGGCCACGCCCATCGTGGAACTCGTCAGGTCCCAGATGCGGTGGCCGCGGGTTGGTCTGGTTTCGGCGGTCATACGAGATCCCCCCATCAATACGTATGTATTACATCGAGGACGGTACACTCGTATTGGAAAGGGGGCCATGCCCAGACAGGTCGATCACCCGAAAAGGCGGGCGGACATCGTGGACGCGGTGTGGCGCCTGATCGTGCGGCACGGCTTGGAAGCCGTGACGATGCGCCATGTCGCCGCCGAAGCCGGTGTCTCGCTCGGGCAGGTCCAGCACTACTTCGCCAGCAAGGACGAGCTGCTGATGTTGGCCCTGGAACGGGTCAGCGAAGAGCTCGGTGCTCGAATCGGCGCGTGCATCGCGGAATCGGCCGAGTCGGGGCCGCGGTCGCTGGTGCGCGCCGTGCTGGTCGAAATGCTGCCCCTCGACGAGCAACGCCGAACGGAGGCGCACGTGGCGTTCGCGTTCCTGGCGCGGGCCGCCGTGGTTCCGGCGTTGGCCGAGGTGCTGCGCGCCGGTTACGACCAATTCCGGGACTTCCTGACCGAGCAGATCGAGGTCGGCCAGCGACTCGGCCAGGTCGCCGCCGATCGCGACGCGCGCCGGGAAGCGGTGGCCTTGCTCGCCATGCTGGACGGGCTGACCGCGCACGCGCTGGTTGAGCACCACTCCCCGGCGGAGGCGCGACTGGCTCTGGAACTGCACCTCAACGATCTTTTCGGCGCCGCCTGCTGATCGTCGTCCGCCGGGACGAAACGGTCTAGGGGTCTTGACCCTCGGCCTCGGCTACGCGGGCCTGCTCGTCGCCACCGGTTCCTTCAGCCCGTTTCTGTACTACCAAGTTCTGACAGCCTGTCTCTGAACTTCGTCCATGTGCTGCCGCGGGTGGTGAAGTTGGCGCCCGCGCGACTCATCACCGGGCTGAGCGGGCAGGATGATCCCGGTTACCCCGAACTTGAGTCGGCTCGCAGGCGTAGGAACCGGCGCTCACCAGTTACTTGTCGTCCTTCGGCAGGTGCTTGGCCGCCTTCTTGCCCACCGGGCCAACCTTGTTCAACACAGCCCGCACGCCCTTCACCACGGCGTCGCCGACTGGGTTCGGGTGGTCGTCGTCCGGGTCGCCGATCGAGCTGGACGCGCCGCTGGATCCTGAGTCCATGCTCGTCTCCTCCCTGCGAGTACGGGCTGAACAATTCGCATCGTAAGCCGAATTCATCGTGTCGATCACACGGATGACGAATCAGACCGATTCGACCGGATTGTGATGCGGCCACCGCGATCGAGCGGATTTCCCGTCGGAGAATCACCCGAACTGGGCCCCGGTCGCTGATGCGCGCTGTGCTGATCGAGGTGCTGCCGCTGGACGAGCAACGGTGAACCGAGGCGCGCTGCGGGGTGACGTGCCCCAGGGGTCAGACTTCGCTCGCTCCGATGTGGATCGGGTTGTCGTCGGGGTCGGCGACGGTCGCCACGCGCTCGCCCCATGGCATGTCCCGGGGTTCTTGGAGAACGGGGACACCGGCGGCGCGGAGGTCGGCCACCGCTTCGTCGACGTCGTCGGTGTAGAGCCACAGGGCGAAGTGGCCACCGGGCCTCGCGGCGGTGTCCTTGCCCAGGCCGAGCGTGAGGGCCTCCAGGCGGAGCGTCACGAACTCGGGCTCGCCCTCGGCGGGGAACTGGTACTCCGGCTGGAATCCGAGCGCATCGCGGTAGAAGCGCACGGCGCGCCCGAGGTCGGGCGTCGACAGGATCGGGAAGGCTTCGCGGAACATGCGTGGACGCTACTTCCGGACCCGGACATTTCTCGCTCACCCGAACCGGGCCCGCCGCTCGCGGGTGGCACCCTCGCAGCGGTTGCCGGTGGGTGGGAAAGGCAGTGTGCTGGGGTGACGGCTGGAGGAGGAGCTCATGCGCGCTGCGGTGTACCGAGGTCGGGAGCAGCTCACCGTCGAGGATGTCGACGAGCCGGACTGCGTGCCCGGCTCGATCAAGGTGCGGGTCGCGCACAACGGCATCTGCGGCAGCGACCTGCACGAGTTCTACGCCGGGCCGTTCTACGTGCCAACCGAGCCGCATCCGCTGACCGGGTACCAGTTGCCGCTGACCCTGGGCCACGAATTCGCCGGAACCGTCGTCGAAATCGGCGCGGACGTGCGCAACGTGGCCGTCGGCGACCGGGTCACGATCGAGCCGATCTACCGCTGCGGCAAGTGCCCGTCCTGCCAACTCGGGCACTACAACATCTGCCAGCAGATCGGTTTCCACGGGCTGATGGCGCCCGGCGGCATGGCCGAGTACACGGTGGTGCCCGCGTGGATGGCGTACCGGTTGCCGGACTCGATCAGCCCGGAGCTGGGTGCATTGGTCGAACCGATGTCGGTCGCCTACCACGCCACGCGGCTCAGCGAGGTGCACGAAGGCAACAGCGCGGTGATCTTCGGCGCGGGCCCGATCGGGATCGGCATCTGGTTCGCGCTGCGCGGCATCGGCGTCGAGGCCGTCACGATCGTCGAGCCTTCCCCGACCCGCCGCGAGGCGATCACCGCGCTGGGGGCGATCGACGTGCTCGACCCGGCGCGGACCGATCCGGCCAGGCACATCGCGCAGCGCACCCGAGGGCACGGGGTGGACGCGGCGTTCGACACCGCCGGGGTGGCGTCCAGCGTTTCGAGCGCGCTGTCCTGCCTGGCCTCGCGCAAGCGGTTGGTGGCGGTGGCGATCCGCGAACAGCCGGTGCGCACCGAGCTGCTGAAGTTGATCATGAACGAGTCGTTGATCCAGGGTTCTCTCTGCTACACCTCGGTCGATTACCGCGCCGTGATCGACCTGATGGCACGCGGCCACTACGACACCACCGGCTGGGTCAGCCACATCCCGATCGAGCAGGTCGTCGAAGAGGGCTTCGCGGCGCTGCGCGCCGGGCGGAAGATGAAAGTCCTGGTCGATCCATGAGTTTTCGATCGATCGCACTGCGTGCCCGGATAACGTGGAGGTCGTGTCGCGGCAGCAGCGCTCCGATCTTCCCCCGGTCCACGAGGCGTGGTTGCCGCGGGAACATCCGCTGCACCGGCCCCGGCACGGCAAGCGGCAGCTCGCCGCGCTGGTGTGCGCGGTGCTGTTCTTCACCGCCCCGGTGGTCAGCTGGGTGTTCGGGGCACGCGCGGAGCAGTTGGAGAACCGGCCGCTGGCGGCGTTCCCCAGCGTCACCGACGGCTGGGGGTTCTTCACCGGCCTGAACTCGTGGGCCACCGACCACCTGCCGTTCCGCAAGAACGCGGTGCAATCCGTCGACGCGCTCAGCCGCGGGATGTTCGGGGAACCCGCCCGGCTCAGCGGCGGCTCGCACACCTCGCCGATCGGTGCCGGGCAGGTCGACGCGAAGCCCCCGATCGACGAGAGCGTGTTCCCCTCCGTCATCGAGGGCGCGAACGGCTGGCTCTACCTCGGGCACGACGTGTCCTACCGGTGCGTGCCGCGGCGGACCCTGGACCAGGTGATCGCCGGGCTGCGGCGCTGGCGCACCGTGGTGGAGGCGTCCGGGCGCAAGTTCCAGCTGGTCATCGCCCCGGACAAGTCCACCGTGTACCCGGAGAACATGCCGAAGGACTACGCCGGGAAGGACTGCTCCACACGGGTCCGCGACGAGTTCTGGCGCCGGGTGCCCTCGGCGACCGGCGCGGTCGACCTGCGCGGCCAGCTGCGCACCGTGGCGGCGCGCAACCAGCGGCCGATCTACCACGACATCGACACGCACTGGACCCACGAGGGCGGCATCGCCATGGTCTACCAGCTCGCCGAACGGCTGCAGCCGGGCGTGACGAGCAGTTGGAAGGTGCTGCCGTCCCGGCGGTACCCGCACAGCGCCGACATCCCGGACCTGCTCGGGCAGGACCGGACCGTGCCCATCCAGGCGTACTCGCTGGCGCCCGACGGCGGTGGCCAGGACAACACCCAGTTCCGCCCCAGCGACTTCCACCAGCCGCTGCACCTCGAATCGGCGCCGAAGCCGGGCATGATCACCCGGCCGATGCGGATGGTCGGGGACTCGTTCAGCCAGTTCGCCAGCCCGTACCTGGCCGCGACTTTCTGCGACACCACGATCGTGCACCCGGACACCGTCGCGGCCGACCCGGTGGCGGCCGGGCAGCTGCTGGCCGAAGGCGAGATCGTCACCTTCGAGCTCTCCGAACGATTCGTCGCGGGCGGCCGCTACCCGATGCTCGATCCAGCGGTCGCAGACCAGGTCGGCGCCGTCCTCGCCGCCCACCCCATCCGCTGACCTTCCGATGCGGACGGGACCAGAGTTCCGGATGGTGGTAGCGGAGTGCCCCGCCGCGGTGGCCGGGCACTCCTGGACGCGGGTCAGCGCAGGACCGGGGCCGCCTCGCGGGAGGCGATGAATCCCGGGCGTGGGCGCTGCGCCGCGAACGGGTCGACCAGCGCGTTGTCCACGCTGTTGAACACGATGAAGATGTTCGAACGCGGGAACGGCGTGATGTTGTTGCCCGATCCGTGCATGCAGTTGGAGTCGAACCACAGCGCCGATCCGGCCTGGCCGGTGAACTGCTCGATGCCGTACTCGTACGCGAGCTTGGTGATGTCGTCCTCGGTCGGCACCCCGACCCGCTGCTCCTTCAACGACGACTTGTAGTTGTCATCGGGCGTCGTACCTGTGCAGGACACGAAGGTCCGGTGCGAACCGGGCATGATCATCAGACCGCCGTTGAAGGGGTGGTTGTCGGTCAGCGCGATCGAGATGCTCACCGCGCGCATCGCCGGCATGCCGTCCTCGGCGTGCCAGGTCTCGAAATCCGAGTGCCAGTAGAAGCCGGTGCCGCGGAAGCCGGGCATGTAGTTGATCCGGCTCTGGTGCACGTACACCTCCGAGCCGAGGATCTGCCGGGCCCGGTCCAGCACCCGAGGATCCCGCACCAGCTCGGCGATCAGCTCGCTCATCCGGTGCACCTCGAAGATCGAGCGGACCTCGTTGGACGTCCGCTCGACGATGGTGCGTTCATCGGCCCGCACCTGCGGGTCCTGGGTGAGCCGGGTCAGCTCCTGCCAGTAGGTCTGCACCTCGGCCGGGGACAGCAGGCCCTCGACGACGTGGAAGCCCTTGGCCTCGTGGGCCGCGAGCTCCTCAGCGGTCGCCGGGCCCGCCGTAACACCTGGCCAGACGGTGGGATCGGCACGTCCGATCAGCGCCGACTCGGCGCCCACCCGGGTCGGATAACGATCCTGGGTGCTCAGATCAGCGACGGTCATGGGTTGCGCCTCCTTCGCGAATTCCCGCCGGAGCGGCTGGTGCCGGGTGGCACCGCCGCCATTTCTCGGTTCCTCGGTTAGAAGCGGCGCATGCAGCATGCGCCCGCGATTCCCCGCGGCAGCGCGCGGGGAAGACCGTGAATCGCACGTGGCGGGTAACCGGCCCTGGTTACCCGCCACGTGCGATTCACAAGCGCGATCCGCGGATCAGCCCGCGACAGGCGTCTCGTCGCCCTCGATGACCAGCGGGTACACGCCGTTCTCGTCGTGCACCTCGCGCCCGGTCACCGGCGGGTTGAACACGCACACCGTGCGCATCCGGGTCCGCGGCCGGAGTTGGTGCTTGTCGTGGTTGTTCAGCAGGTAAAGCGAACCCGGCTGCAGCTGGTGCACCTCGCCGGTCGCCTTGTCCTCGATCTCGCCCTCACCTTCGACGATGAACACCGCTTCGATGTGGTTGGCGTACCAGAAATCGTTCACCGTGCCCGCGTAGAGGGTGGTCTCGTGCACCGAGAACCCCACCCGCTCCTTGGCCAGCACGATGCGCTTGCTGCGCCAGTTCTCCGTCTTGATGTCGGCGTCGGTGTCCTCGATCTCCGAGAGGTGCCGGACGATCACATTTCCTCCAGTGGATCTTCGGTCGGTTCTGCGCGGGGGTCAGGCCAGGACAGCCTGCACCGAATCGCGCACGATCTGCAGCCCCTGCTCCAGCTCGTCATCCGAGACGGTCAGCGGCGGCATGATCTTGAGGACCTCGCTGACCGGGCCGGAGGTCTCCATCAGCAGCCTGCGGTCGAACGCCGCCTTGGAGACCTTGCCCGCGACGTTGGTGTCCTCGAAGCCGAGCCCGCGGGCCAGCCCGCGGCCCTTGGCCACCGCACCACCGTGCTCGGCGGCGATGTCGGTCAGCACCGCACCGACCCGCTCGCCCTTGGCGATGGTGGACTTCTCCAGCTCGTCGTCGGCCCAGTACAGCTTCAGCGCCTCGGTGGCGGTGACGAACGCCGGGTTGTTGCCGCGGAAGGTGCCGTTGTGCTCACCCGGTTCCCAGACGTCGTGTTCCGGCTTGATCAGCGTCAGCGCCAGCGGCAGGCCGTAGCCGCCGATCGACTTGGACAGGCACACGATGTCGGGCTGGATACCGGCTTCCTCGAAGCTGAAGAACGGGCCGGTGCGCCCGCAGCCCATCTGCACGTCGTCGACGATCATCAGCATGTCGTGCTTCTGGCACAGCTCGTAGAGCCCGCGCAGCCACTCCGGCCGCGACGAGTTGATGCCGCCCTCGCCCTGCAGCGTCTCGACGATCACCGCGGCCGGTTCGTTGAGTCCGCTGCCGCTGTCTTCCAGCAGCTTCTCGAAGTACAGGAAGTCGGGGACCTGGCCGTCGAAGTAGTTGTCGTAGGGCATCGGCGTGGCGTGCACCAGCGGGATACCGGCGCCGCCGCGCTTCATCGAGTTGCCGGTGACCGACAGCGAGCCCAGCGTCATGCCGTGGAAGGCGTTGGTGAAGCTGATGATCGATTCCCGCCCGGTGATCTTGCGGACCAGCTTGAGCGCCGATTCCACCGAGTTGGTGCCGGTCGGGCCGGGGAACTGGACCTTGTAGTTCAGCCCGCGCGGCTTGAGCACGTTGTCCCGGAAGGTCTCCAGGAACTCCCGTTTGGCCACTGTGGACTGATCGAGGCCGTGGGTGACCCCGTCGCGTTCGATGTAGTCGATGAGTTTCCGCTTCAGCAGCGGGTTGTTGTGGCCGTAGTTGAGCGCACCGGCGCCGGCGAAGAAGTCCAGGTATGCGTGGCCGTCTTCGTCGTACAGGTAGCTGCCGCCCGCGCGGTCGAAGACCGTCGGCCAGGTTCGGCTGTAACTGCGGACTTCCGATTCCAGGGTTGCGAAGATGTCGTTCACGATCCTCCGTTCGGCCGGGTGGCGCGGGTAGCGCGCCCCGGCACTTCAAGAACAAGATTTCGTGCCGGATGCAGGCGGCAGTGGCGGTCAAGATCCGGCCGCGACGGCCGGGGCCACCGCGAACGGCCCGATGCGGTACAAGTCCTCCCCCAGGTGCGCATTCGGGAACAGTTCAGCGGCGAAAAGTTCACTGCGCGCCAGGTTCGCCGCGCGCTTGCGCGCGAGCGCGGCGAACAGGTTGATCGATGCAGCGTTGTCCGCGGTGATCGTCGTCTCCAGGTACCGCACCCCGCGCGGCAGCACGCGATCCACCAGGTGGCCCAGGAGTCGACCTGCCACGCCACCACCGCGCTGGGAGGCATCGACGGCGATCTGCCACACGACCAATGTGTCGGGCGCGTCCGGCCGGATGTATCCGGTGACGAATCCCACCACCGCACCGTCGATGCGTGCCACCGCGGAGGTTTGCGCGAAGTCCCGGCACCACAACAAATATGCGTAGGACGAGTTCACGTCGAGCACTGCCGAATCACGGGTGATTCGGTAGAGCTCAGGGCCGTCCGCGACGACCGGAGTGTCGATCTCCAACCGCCCGGCTGAACCGCTTCCGCCATTCCGTTCGTCGATGTCATGGCTCGGTTTATCGCCGGTCATGCTTTGCCAACTTAACAGAACATCCGTAACGCGCCAGGTTCTCACGCGTTTGCTGATCCATCTACCAGCCGAGACGCGATTTTACACGTGAGAAGCGCTACAGAAACGTTGCTATGTGCTCCGACGCGATGCTACCCGGCCGCTGTCGCTTTCCGTGATCAATACATTCAACGCGGCGCTGACCTGCGAAAACGTTGAATTTCGCAGATCGTTTCCCAGATGTCGGAAGGGTGGAATTTCGATAGTTGAAATAACTGCTCAAATCGGGTGAACATCAATGCGCAGGCGGCCCGCCCGGGACCGGACGGACCGCCTGCGCGTGCTGGTGCTACACGCCCGCGACGGACTGGATCCAGTCGCGGTACTCGGTGATGTTGGTGTAGGCGGTGGTGGTCTGCCGGTCACTGGTAGAAGCCACGCCCACCTGCACGTTCCCGGCGAACATCGGGCCGCCGGAGTCGCCGCCGGCCGGGATCCCGTCGCCGCGGCTCGCGCAGACCGCGGTGCCACCGCGGTAGTCGCTGCACGCGATGTCGGTCACGTTCACGTCGGCGACCTTGAGGATCTGCGACTGGCACTCGATCTCGGGGCGATCGGTGCAGGTCGCGCCCCAGCCGTAGGTCTGCACGGTCTGGCCGACCTGGACGTCGCCGACCGAGCCCAGCGGGGAGTACTCGGTCTGCACCGCGTGGTCGATGTTGACCAGCGCCAGGTCCGCGGTGTCGTGGATGTGCACGCCGCCGGGCTTGGCCGAGGCCTGCTCGCCCTGCGTCTGGTCGACGTTGCCGATGTTGAAGCTCACCGCGTCTCCGGCGCCTTCCACGCAGTGCTGCGCGGTGAGGACCCACTCCGGGGCGATGATCGTGGCGGTGCAGTTCTCCTGGCCGTCGACGAACAACCGCGCCGCCCACGGCGCGCTGTCCACCTCCCGTCCGTCGATGATGTTGGTGTGCACGTCCGGCGGCGGGGTTTCCTGGGCCTGGGCCGGAACGGCGAACGCCGCGGCGGCCAACGCCACCCCGGTGACACCGGCGAGATTTCGGGCGAGCGACACGCTGATCTCCTTCGGTTCGCAAGGACACAGCTGGTTCGAACCGAAAACTGACTCTTCACTCGATCGAGTGACGCTGTCCATCGCTTGAGCACAACTCGCCAATTTGCCGTGAAATGATCGAATTTGATCAAGATGCCCGCTGGTCGCCCCGGCCGAACAATCGGATCGAATTCCCGTATTTCACGTAATGAGGGGGAACCGCGATGGAGATCGTCTCGTACCCGCCGGGCATGCCGTGCTGGGCCGATATGGGGAGCCCCGACTTGTCGGCATCGAAGAACTTCTACAGCCAGTTGCTCGGCTGGGATTACGAGGACACCGCGCCGGAATCCGGTGGATACCAGTTGGCCACGGTGCGCGGGAAGTACGTCGCGGGTCTGGGACCGCAGTTCCAGAAGGGCATCCCGGCCGTGTGGACGACCTACTTGGCCGTCTCCGACGCGGATGCCACGGCACGCGCGGTGCGCGATGCGGGCGGCCAGGTGTTCATGGAACCGATGAACGTCATGGACCAGGGGCGGATGGCGGTCTTCGCCGATCCCACCGGGGCGGTGGTAGCGGCCTGGCAGCCCGTCAAGATGCCGGGCGCCGGGCTCGCCAACGAGCCGGGTGCGGTGTGCTGGAACGAGCTCGACACCCGCGATCCGGCGCGGGCGAAGGACTTCTACGGCAAGGTGTTCGGCTGGTCCACCAGCGAAATGCCGACGGGGGCGACCCCTTACACGATGTGGCACCTCGGCGACGGGGAACGGCCCATCGGCGGCATGATGAAGATGGGCAAGAACTGGCCGGCCGAGGTGCCACCGCACTGGATGGTGTGCTTCGCGGTGCACGACGCCGACACCGGCGTGGAAATCGTCCGCGAACTGGGCGGTGCGGTGTTCTTCGGCCCCGAGGACATCGGCCCGGGCCGGTTCGCCGTGGTCGCCGATCCGCAGGGCGCCGCTTTCGCCATCATCAAGCTCAAAGAGGGTTCCTGAACCGCAGCCGGAAGATTTCGAAGACGCGCGGATCTGGGCTGGCCGATACGTGCTCGTGAGTGGAAATCCCAGTTATCACCGGAACGACCACTCACGAGCCGCAGCGGCACGCACCCCGATGCAGACGCACTTGTTGTCCACTGTGGATATTTGATGTGCGTCGAGAGCTGCGGTGGCGGTCAGATGTCGATCTGGTCGTGGTGCTGGTCTTCGATCGCCCGCTGCTGGCTGCGGTACAGCCGACGCTGCCCGCGGCGAGAGGTGCTGTCGTTGGCGATGACGACCGCGACCCACGGCAGTGCCCCGGTGACGATCACGATGCCGAGCGCGAGCCACCAGATGTGCGCCAGCAGTCCGGCGGCGGTGAAGCCCACCAGGTGCACCACCATCAAAACGGCGTAGACCCGCTTGCGGTGGCGCTGCTCAGCATCGAACGACGGTGTCGCATCAGTGATCAACACCGGTTCGTCAGCATGCCGCCTACGCCGCACGGCCATCTCCAAAGCAAGCCACACCAAGGCGTACCCGGCGCGAACCCGCCCGAAGCAGCAACGCTACGCCCGACGACGCAGCTCGCGGTACTCCTTGAGGACGAGGATCAGTGTCACCGGAGATGTCGTCGGACTTCGTCGGCGAACCGCGGCAGCCCGCAACGGGTGCCGAAGATCGCCATCAGTTCGGGGACGGTTTGCGGCGGGCGTCGGTAGCCCCCGACCTGCCGATGAAGGCAGTCGAGCGTGCATCCTGGGAAGAGGTCCAGTTGGTCGAGCAGGAAATCGTCGGGATGGACCGCGGCTACGTCGTACTTGCGCACAACTTCGTCCGGGAAATCCTTGACGTTGTAGGTGACGATCACCTCTGCGCCGCCACGGATCGCAGCCGCCAGGACATGACGATCGGTCTCGTCGTTGTCCATCGTCGGGATCAACGCTTCGTACCCGACGACCTCGGCATCTCGAAAGCTCTGCCGCATCTGGTTGATCCGGTAGTCGATGGCCTGCTCGCCGACTCTGGCCGCAACGGTTCGGCGCAGTTCGGCCAGGATGTCGGCCGACCGAAGAGGCCGAAACGTCTGCGCGGCTGCGAGCCGCAGCAGGGTGTCGGTCAGGTATTGGGGGAAGAGGACGCAGGTGTCCAGAAGGGCCGGGAAAGCCACACGCTCCTACCGGGTGAACGTCGGGTCGACCGTGGCCGAGTAGATGTCGTCTTTCTCACCGCGCTCGGCCATCTCGCCAAGCGCTCGCTCCCTGTCCCGACGGGTGCGGGTTTGGTATTCGACTAGATCGGCCAGCCGGACCCGGCGGTGCCGTCCGCGCATTTCGAACGGAACCTCACCGCCTTCGAGCAGGCGAACCAACGTTGGTCGAGATATTCCGAGCAGGTCCGCAGCTTCCTGGGTGGTCAACATCGTGTTGTGCGGTGCGATCGTGATCGCCATTCCGCGCGCGAGCACGTCGACCACGACCCGCAGGACGTCGAAGACGGCATCCGGCAGCGGAGTCGGATTCCCATCCGGACCGACAAGCACCGCAACCCCGCGTTTGGACGCTGCTTCGCTGGCCAGCACCCTGGCGAGGTCGGTGAGGTTCGGATCCGAATCCGGCGGCAGGACCGTTCGTTCCAGTGCGACAGTCATCTCGCCTCCCTGATGCTGATCGGTCCACCCCAGTCTACGCATATTCGAAAAATTCGAAAGCCGCCTCGCGTGTGAGCTCTGCTGCTGGTGCGGTCGCAAGACCCGAAGCGCCATCACGAGGGCTGACGACGCAGCTCGCGGTACTCCCTGAGGACGAGGATGATGATCAGTACGTCCAGCAGGGCGAACAGGGGTAGTAGTGCGGAGTGGGTCTGGATCGCTCGGAGTAGTTCGAAGACGACGAAGATCCCCAGCGCGGTCATCGCCACCGGGTACATCGGCACGATCTTGCGCAGCAACGCGATCACCAGGCCGAGCTTGATCAACCCGTGCAGCACCAGGTAGATGATCACGAACGTGCGACTGCCGCCCACGAAGTGCTGCACCGCCACCTCGAAGTGCCCGGCGAGCACGCCGGTGGGCGGCCCCAGCAGATCGCGCGTGACGATGGCGTGCGCGAACCGGCTGACGGCGGCCGGGGGCAGGAAGACCAGCAATATTCCGGCGATCAGCTGCGTCGCGCCGTCCAGCCCCTTGAGCCACACGGCGACGCGGAACAGCCTGTCGGTCAGCGTGCTCGGCGCACCCATCGCTCCATCATGCGCTCAGCGACCCGACTCGGCGATCTTGTCCGAGGGACGAGCAGGCCGATCGAATTCAGCCCGATGCGACGCCGTCGGCGCCCGACCAATGTGCGATAGCTGACAGATCGGAGAGCCTCGTCAAAAGGCCTGGCCAGGTAGCCTCGGAGCCGCTGAGGGGACTCGAACCCCTGACCGTCCGCTTACAAGGCGGGCGCTCTACCAGCTGAGCTACAGCGGCACGCACTTTCTTCGTGCGGGGACATCGTAAGCGTCGATCCGGTGCGGCTGGAAAGCGGCCGCACGACTCCGGGCGGACGATGGCCGTCGTCGCGGCGGCAGCTCGGCGAAATTCAGTGATGGACGCCACAGATGGTGGGTGCAACGGTCGGCTCATGACAGGCGATGCCCGAGGGGAAGATCAGGCACGGCGATCCGCCGATGAGGCGGCGCGGCAGGAAGGAAGACCAGCAGTGCGAATCACGCAGCGCGCCCGGGGTGTGCTGCGGCGGCGCGATCCGGAGGCCACCCTTCCGCCGGGAGCTCGCAACGTCGTCTACGGGCCGGCCCTGCCCGACGAATCCACCGTCCACCTCGTCCTGGACCTCGGCCTGCGCATCGGTGAGGTGCAGATGGCCAGCGGGGCGGGTGCCTCGGACGTCACCGCGACGATCATCGCTGTGGTCAACGCCTACGGTCTGCCGCACTGCGAAGTCGACGTGATCTACACGTCGATCACGGTGTCCTGCTACCGGGGCACCGACCTGCCGCCGATCACCTCGCTGCGGGTGGTCCGCAACCGGTCCATCGACTACACCCGGCTTGCCGACGTCGAGGCACTGCTCCGGCGGATCACCGCAGGGGAGCTGAACGCCGCCGACGCCTACGCCGAGCTGGACCGGATCACCACCGCGCCGCACCCGTTCCCGCGCTGGGTCGCGACGCTGTCCTGGGCCGGGATGGCCGCCTCGCTGGCGGTGCTGCTCGGCGGCGGCACCGACCCGATGCTGCCGCTGATCGCGGCCGCGGCGACCGCGCTGGTGGACCGCCTCGGCCGGTTGCTGAACAAGCGCGCGTTGCCGTTCTTCTTCCAGCAGGTCGTCGGTGGCGCGGTCGCCACCAGCGTCGCGCTGGGCTGCTATTCCCTCGGGTGGCTGGACAACGCCGCGTTGGCGGTGGCGGCGAGCATCATCGTGTTGCTGTCCGGGATGACCGTGGTCGGCTCCATGCAGGACGCCATCACCGGGTACAACGTGACCGCGGCTGGCCGGATCGCCGAGCTCGCGCTGATGTCGGCGGGGTTGATCGCCGGGGTGGTGCTGGCGCTCTACGTCAGCCTGCGCGTCGGCGGTGGCACCGTCGCTGGCCTCGACGCGCAGTCCATCGGGCGTGCCGAGGTGCTGGCGCCGGTGCTGCACCTGCCCGTGCAGATGCTCGCCGGGGCCTCCACATCGGCGTGCTTCGCGCTGGCCAGCTACGCGCCGCCGCGACCGCTGCTGGCGGCCGGGATCGGCGGCGCGGTCGCGGCGGCGGTGCACGCGCTGCTGACGCTGGCCGACGTGCACACCGTGCTGGCCGGCGCGGCGGCGACCACCGTGGTCGGTTTCGTCGGTGGGATCATCGCGCGGCGGCTGCGGATTCCCGCGCTGGTGATCGCGGTTTCCGGGGTGGCGCCGCTGTTGCCCGGTCTGGCGACCTATCGCGGGTTGTACGAGCTGTCCGTGCTGGGCAGCCCGGCGGGAGTGGCCACGCTGATGCTGGCGGTCGCCACCGGGCTCGCGCTCGGTGCTGGCGTCGTGCTCGGGGAGTACCTCGCCCAGCCGGTGCGCACCAGTCTCGGTAGGTTGGAACGCCGTATCTCCGGGCCGCGAATGTCCGGCCCGCTGCGCCCCGCGAGGCGGCGGTTGGATTGAACGGCCGTGCGGCTTTCGGCTCGCTTGCGCAGGCCAAACGACTCACCGGTGGGCAACGGTGTTTGCACCACACGCAGTACGCAATGGCAGGCAGGATTAGCTAGCCTCGCGACAGGTGGACGACACGGCGGGAGGATTACCGGTGAGCAGGGCCAGCACGCCCGACCGAGCGGAATTCGTCGTAGTCGCGAATCGCCTGCCGGTGGATCTGGAACGCCTCGATGACGGCACCGAGCGGTGGAAGCACAGCCCAGGCGGGCTGGTCACCGCGCTGGAACCGTTCCTGCGCGCCCGGCGCGGCGCATGGGTCGGCTGGCCCGGCGTCGCCGACACCGAGGTCGAGCCGTTCTCCGACGACGGCTTGCAGCTGCATCCGGTGCCGTTGAGCGCGGATGAATTCGCGGAGTACTACGAGGGCTTCTCCAATGCCACGTTGTGGCCGCTGTACCACGACGTGGTGGTGCCGCCGGTGTTCGAGCGAGCCTGGTGGAACTCCTACCGGCGGGTGAACCGGCGCTTCGCGCAGGCCGTCGCCGAAGTCAGCGCCGAAGGCGCGACGGTCTGGGTGCAGGACTACCAGTTGCAGCTGGTGCCCGCCATGCTGCGGGAACTGCGGCCCGACCTGCGGATCGGGTTCTTCCTGCACATCCCGTTCCCGCCGGTCGAGCTGTTCATGCAGCTGCCGTGGCGCACCGAGATCGTGCGCGGGCTGCTCGGCGCCGACCTGGTCGGCTTCCACCGGCCCGGCGGGGCGCAGAACTTCCTGTGGCTGGCCCGCCGGTTGGCCGGGTTCGAACCCAGTCGAGGTCAGGTCGGGGTCCGGTCCCGGCCCGGTGTGGTGCAGGTCGGCGACCGCACCGTGCGGGTCGGCGCGTTCCCGATCTCCATCGCCGCCACCGAACTCGACCGGCTGGCCCGCACCAAGGAGATCCAGCAACGCGTCCGGAAGCTGCGCGCCGAGCTGGGCAACCCGCGCAAGATCATGCTCGGGGTCGACCGCCTCGACTACACCAAGGGCATCGACGTGCGGCTGTACGCGATGCACGAGCTGCTGGCCGAAGGCCACATCAAGGCCGAGGACGTGACGATGATCCAGATCGCCACGCCCAGCCGGGAACGCGTCGAGCACTACAAGCAGATGCGCGAGGGCATCGAGCGCGAGGTCGGGCGGATCAACGGCGAATTCGGCCGGGTCGGCCATCCCGCGGTGCACTACCTGCACACCTCGGTGGACCGCAAGGACCTGGTGGCCTTCTACTGCGCCGCCGACGTCATGGTCGTGACCCCGGTGCGCGACGGAATGAACCTGGTGTGCAAGGAATACGTGGCCTGCCGGTACGACCTCGGCGGCGCGTTGGTGTTGAGCGAGTTCGCTGGTGCTGCGGCGGAACTCACGAGTGCGTTCCTGGTGAATCCGCATAACCTGGACGGTGTGAAGGACGCGTTGCTCGCGGCCCTCGACATCGACGACGCCGAGGGACGCCGTAGGATGCGCGCACTGCGTCGGCAAGTGCTCACCCACGATGTCGACCGCTGGGCGCGGTCGTTCCTCGAAGCACTGGGCACACCCCTCGCGGACTAGCTGCGAGTAACCGGTCCGCAACACGGACACCAAAGCTTCAGCGATACTGATTGAACCCGGTCGCCGTCAACGGTCACCAATCGACGACACGACCCGGATCGATCCACATCCACTGACCCGCGCCCCCTTTAGGAGTATGGCGTTGACCGCCGAAGCCCTGCCTGCGGAGCTGCGTCGCGTGATCGTGCAGCTCGCGCGGACGCCGCGACTTCTGGTCGCCTGCGACTACGACGGCACCCTGGCCCCCATCGTGGCGGACCCGACCCAAGCCAAGCCGCTGCCCGAATCGGTGCACGCCTTGCGGTCGCTGGCCGCGTTGCCCGCGACCACCACCGCGGTGATCTCCGGCCGCGCGCTGCGCGACCTGGCGACACTGTCCCGGTTGCCCGCGGAGGTGTACCTGGTAGGTAGCCACGGCTCGGAGTTCGACGTCGGCTTCGTGCACGAGCTCGAACCGGAAGCCACCGAACTGCGCACCGAGTTGCAGATCGGCCTGCAGGACATCGTGCGCGGCAAGCTCGGCGTCACCTTGGAGGCCAAGCCGGCCAGCGTCGCGGTGCACGTCCGGCGCGCCGAGCACGAGGTGGCCGAGGAGGTGTTGGAGGCCGTCCGCACCGGCCCGGCGACCTGGGCAGGTGTGCAGGTCACCGAAGGCAAAGAGGTCATCGAGCTGGCCGTGGTGCAGACCGACAAGGGCAACGCGCTGGACGCGCTGCGCCATCAAGTTGGCGCCACCGCGGCCGTCTTCCTCGGCGACGACGTCACCGACGAGAAGGCCTTCGCCCGGCTGCACGGCCCCGACCTGGGCATCAAGGTCGGCGAAGGGGATACGCTCGCGACGTACCGGATCGCCAGCACCACCGAGGTCGCCACCGTGCTGGCGTTCCTGATGGAGGAGCGGCGCACCTGGCTCTACGGCGAGCAGGCGCCGCCGATCGAGCGGCTGACGATGCTGTCCAACGAGCGCACCGTCGGACTGCTCACCCCGGACGCGCGGTTGACCTGGATGTGCCACCCGGGACCGGATTCGGCGGCGGTGTTCGCCGATCTGCTCGGCGGCCCCGGCGCGGGTCACTTCTCGATCCGCCCCCAGGGCGGCAACGGCGCCCAGCGCAGCCCGCTGCCGCTGGGGCAGCGCTACGTCCCGAACACCATGATCGTGGAGACGCGCTGGTCGCGGATGCTGGTCACGGACTACCTGGCGCACGGCACCGGCGGTCACCGAACCGACTTCGTCCGGGTGATCAGCGGCAGCACCCGCGCGGCGGTCGAGTTCGCGCCGCGCCCGGAGTTCGGGCAGGTGCCGGTGCGGCTGACGGCCGAGGCGGGCGGGCTGCGGGTGCAGGGCACCTCCGAGCCGATGGTGCTGTACTCGCCGGGCGTGCAGTGGGAGATCACCTCCGACGGCATGCACGAATCGGCGCACGCCGTGGTCGATCCCCGCGAGGACAACCCGATCGTGCTGGAGATGCGCTGCGGCACCGACGACCTGTCGCCCGCCGGGGCTGAGTTCGAGCGCCGGTCCGAGGCCAACCACTACTGGTCGGACTGGATGGGCATGCTGTCGCTGCCCGAGGTCGAACGCGACCTGGTCGCCCGGTCCGCGCTGACGCTGCGCGGCCTGTGCAACTCCGACACCGGCGGCATCATGGCCGCCGCCACCACCTCGCTGCCCGAGGAGATCGGCGGTGTGCGCAACTGGGACTACCGGTACTGCTGGCTGCGCGACGGCGCGATGACCGCGCAGGCGCTGGTCACGCTCGGGTCCACGGCCGAGGCCGAGGCGTTCCTGAACTGGCTGCACCGGGTGCTGGAGACGCTGCCCGGACCGGAGCGGCTGCACCCGCTGTACACCCTGCAGGGCACCGGGCTGGGCCCGGAGGCCGTGATCGACAGCCTGCCCGGCTATGCCGGGTCGCGGCCGGTCCGCGTCGGCAACCTCGCCGACCAGCAGGTGCAGTTGGACGTGTTCGGTCCGGTGGTGGAGCTGATCGCGCACCTGGCGCAGGCCACCGGCCGGGTGCGGGACGTCGACTGGGAACTGGTCACGGCGATGGCCGAGGCCGTCTCGCACCGCTGGTTCGAACCAGACCACGGCATCTGGGAAGAGCGCGACGTGCCGCGGCACCACGTGTACTCCAAGGTGATGTGCTGGGTGACGCTGGACCGGGCGCTGAAGCTGGCCACCGCCTACGGCCGCGAGGCCGATCCGTCCTGGGAGCCGTTGCGCGACCAGATCTGCCAGGACGTGGTCAAGAACGGCTGGCACCCGGACGTGCAGGCGTTCACCACCGCCTACGAGGGTTCGGACCTGGACGCGGCCTCGCTGCACGTGGGGCTGGCCGGGCTGATCGACCCGTCTGACGAGCGGTTCCAGGCCACCGTCACCGCGATCGAGTCGGAGCTGCGCAGCGGGTCCACTGTGTACCGCTACCGCCGCGACGACGGATTGCCGGGCGACGAGGGCGGTTTCCACCTGTGCGCGGCGTGGCTGATCGAGGCGTACCTGCTGATCGGTCGGCGCACCGAGGCCGAGGAGCTGTTCCAGCAGATCGTCGACACCGCTGGCCCGACGGGACTGCTGTCCGAGGAGTACGACCCGATCGCGGAGCGCTCCCTGGGCAACCACCCGCAGGCCTACTCGCACCTGGGCCTGATCCGCTGCGCCCAACTGCTGTCCGCATAGCCCGTTCCACGAGGTGAAGGGCACCTTTCGCCAAGTTACTTGGTGAAAGGTGCCCTTCACCTCGTTCTGACCTCGATCACGATTTGGGCGAATAGGCCATCCCGTCGAGGGGCGACTAATACGCTCTGCGCCGGTACACGCGATGGACCGGACACGCGATGGGAAGGCGGACGGGTGAACGGACTGACCGCAACGCTGATCGTTTTGGTGATCGTGCTGATCATCGTCGCGGCGGTCGCCGTGATCCTGGGGCTGCGCGCCAAACGTGCTGCCCCGAAACCGGAAAGTCGGGCGACCGACCCGTTCCACACCGGTGACCAGGACTCGCTGCGCGGCGATCCGCGGGCGCTGAAGGCGGGCGACATCGTCGAGGTGCGCGGCCTGACCTACACCGTGCGCGGCACGCTCCGGCTCTCCGAAGGCGGCTGGAGCTGGGCGGAGCACCTGCTCGACGACGCCAAGGGCACCCAGGTGTGGTTGGCGGTGGAGGAAGACCCGGATCTGATCCTGTCGCTGTGGACGCCGGTCGCCGATGCTGGCGAACCCGGGCCGAAGACCATCGACTTCGCCGGGCGCACCTACCACTCCGAGGAGTCCGGGACCGCGCAGTTCCGCAGCGAGGCGACCACCGGCCTCGCCGAGCAGGGCACCGTGCGCTACCACGACTACCAGGCCTCGGACGGTTCGAAGCTGGGCTTCGAGGCCTACGGCGACGCCGACTGGGAGGCCAGCACCGGCGAGGAGCTCAGCCGCTACGACGTGCTCATCTACCCGACGGCGGACTGACCCATGAAACCCAAGTTCTGGTTCGTGCTGGCCGGTGCCGCCGCGGTGCTGGCGCTGATCATCGGGCTGGTGACGATCTTCTCCACCGGCACCGGACCGCGCGGCTACGTCGCGAACACCTACACCCGCGCGGCCCACCTGGATCTGCCCGGCGACTCCGACAACCGCGCCTACACCAGTGCGCTGTTACCGAGCGCGGTCGCCAGCCAGATCACCTCGAAGTGGCGGCCGCAGTCGCAGTACGTCGACTCGTCGGGCATCTACCTGCGGTATTCCGACGACGCCGTGGTGATCAAGCCGCAGGCGCCCGGTTCGGTGATCCACGTGATGGACGTCGACCACGCCTACCGCCGCTACTACAGCCACGTCGGCGGGTTCTGGGGTTGGAGCAGCCCGCACGGCGAGAGCTTCCGCGGCAGAGGACCGGGGGTCGGCAAATGACCACCACCATCAAGAGACCAGCGCGCCGCTGGTGGATCGTCGCGATCGTCGTCGGCTTCTTCCTGGTAGTCGGTGCGGTCAGCATTTCCGGGCTGTTCGGCAGCTCCGCGCAGGGCACCTTCACCTCGGACGACACCACCTACTACTCCGAGACGCAGACCTACTCGGGACCGCCGATCCAGCGGTTCACCCCGGCCGATGCGCAGCAGTTGGCGCAGGGCCTGGCCGAGGCCGAGAAGCTGCACGGGGTGTGCTTCGGTTGGAAGCTCGTCGACGGATCTTCGAAGCAATTCGACCAGGGCTCCAGCCGGGGCCCGAACGTGCCCGCCAACACCTGCCCGCGCTGGGCAGAAACCCAGGTCTTCGTCGCCGCCGCGTCCTCCGACGACGACCAGGCCGCGGCCGAAATCAAGGTCGAGGCCTCGGACGGCTTCAGTTCGGCGCCGAACAACACGGATTTCGTGAGCCTCGGCGTCACCGCGGACACGCTGGCCGCGGACCCGGTGACGGTGACCGGGCAGGCCGCGCTGGGGCTGCCGCTGCTGATGGTCGAGGGCGGCGCGCTGAACGCACCCCGGGTGCCGGACACCGCGCCGGGCAACGCCTCGGTTTCGCCGCTGCCGCCGAGTGACGGCTCGGGTTCCAACTGGGTGACCTGGGCGTGGCTCGCCGGGTTGGGCGTCGTCGTGCTGCTCGGTCTGCTGCTGGGCTTCCGGGCCCGCGCCAAGCAGAAGTCCACATCGGACACCCCGGTCGGTCCGCCGCCCCCGAGACCCCCGCAGCCTCCGATGCCACCGGGGCCCCCACCGCCGCCCGGCGGTGGGCAACAACCGGGCTGGCCCGGCCCGCCGCCCGGCCCCGCGCCGTACGGTCCGCCGCCTGGGCCTCCGCCGCCTGGGCCACCGCGTCCTGGGCCACTGCGTCCTGGGCCACCGCGTGGTGGTCCACCGCCGCCCTGGCCACCACCCCCACCGCAGGGGCCGCCGTCGGCGGGCCCTCGACGCTGACCGCACCGACCACGACACGAGAAGGGCACCACCTTGCTCCAGGAATTGCTCACCGGGCTGCTCGCCGCGGTCGCCTACGGGGTGATCGGCGTGGCGATGATGGCGCTCGGCTACCTGCTCGTCGACCTGGCCACGCCGGGCAAGCTCCGCGACCTGATCTGGGTGCGCCGCAATCCGAACGCCGCGCTGCTGCTGGTCTCCGGGCTGCTCGGGGTGGGGATCATCCTGACCACCGCCATCGCGGCCAGCGCCGACGACCTGGTCGCCGGACTGATCGGCACCCTCGCCTACGGGATCCTCGGACTCGTCCTGATGAGCCTGTCTTTCCTGCTCATCGACGCGGTGACCCCGGGCAAGCTCGGCGACGAACTGGCTGCTTCGAACCTGCACCCGGCCAGCTGGGTGTCGGCGACCGCGCACGTGGTGATCGCCGTGCTCATCGCCGCCGCGATCTGGTGATCAGCGCGTGTCGGTGAGCGCCGAGCCCGCCGCCGGTGCAGCCGAGCCGCCCGACGCCCCCGGGGCGCGGCGCGGCCGGGTCGCCCGCACCGCGGTGCTGGTGGCGGTGTTCATCTGCGCCGCTTGTGGCCTGGTCTACGAGTTGGCGCTGGTGGCGCTCGGCAGTTATCTGATCGGCGACACCGTCGGCCAGGCGTCGATCGTGCTGTCGCTGATGGTGTTCGCGATGGGCATCGGCGCGCTGGCCGCGAAACCGCTGCAGCGCTGGGCGGCTCCGGCCTTCGCGGGCATCGAGTTGTTGCTCGCGCTGCTCGGCGGGTTGAGCGTGCTCGGCCTGTACGCCGCGTTCGCGTGGCTGAGCCTGTACACCCCGGCGCTGATCGCGACCGCGCTCGTGCTGGGCGTGCTGATCGGTGCCGAGATCCCGCTGCTGATGGTGCTGTTGCAGCGGATCCGTCGGCAGGACGCGGGTTCGGCGGTCGCCGACCTGTTCGCGGCCGACTACGTCGGCGGACTCGTCGGCGGGTTGGCCTTCCCCTTCCTGCTGCTGCCGCTGTTCGGTCAGGTGCAGGGTGCGTTGCTGGTCGGCATGCTCAACGCCGCAGCCGGGCTCGCGCTGGTGCTGACGGTTTTTCGCCGCGAACTGTCCAAACGCGCCACTTTGCTGCTGACCGGTGCATCCGTGCTGGTGGGCGGTGTGCTCGTGGGTGCTTACCTGTTCGCCGACGACTTCGAGGTCACCGCGCGCCAAGCGCTCTACGCCGACCCGGTGGTGCATTCGCAGCGCACCCCGTACCAGGACGTCGTGCTGACCGAATCGGTGTCGTTGGCCGGGAATCACGACACTCGGCTGTACCTCAACGGGGATCTGCAGTTCAGCTCGGTGGACGAGTACCGGTACCACGAGGCGATGGTGCATCCGGCGATGGCCGGGCCGCACGGGCGGGTGCTCGTGCTCGGCGGCGGGGACGGACTCGCGCTGCGGGAGCTGTTGCGCTATCCGGACGTCCGCGAGGTCACGCTGGTGGAGCTGGATCCGGCGGTGCTGGCACTGGCCCGCACCGATCCGCGACTGTCCACTTTGAACTCGCACGCCTTCGAGGATCCGCGGGTCCGGACGGTGTCGGCGGATGCGTTCAGCTGGCTGCGGGACAACCGCGAACGCTACGACGTGGTGCTCGTCGACATGCCCGACGCGGACTCCACCGCCACGGCGAAGTTGTACTCGGCCGAGTTCTACGGGCTCGTCCAGCAGGTGATGTCCGAGGATGCGCGCGTCGTGGTGCAGGCGGGGTCGCCGTTCTTCGCCCCGAAAGCGTTCTGGTGCATCGAGGCGACGCTGCGCACGGCCGGGCTGACCACCGTGCCGTACGAGGTGTCGGTGCCCAGCTTCGGCGAGTGGGGTTTCCACCTCGGCTCGGCCACCGGTGCGCCGCCAGCGGGTGCGGCGGCTGGCGGTAGCGCGCTCGCCTCCCCCGGCGCGCCGCAGCTGCGGTTGCCCCCGGACGCTCCGCCGCTGCGCTCGCTGGACGCGGCGACGCTGCAAGCCGCCGCGACGTTCCCGCCGGACCGGTCGCGGATCCCCGACATGCAGCCCTCCACGCTGATGCACCCGACGATCCTCCAGTACGCCCAAGGCGAGTGGGCGAACTACTGACGCCTCCGAGCCCGGCACCCGATTTCCGGCATGTGCCGGGGGAACTCCCACCAGTCGGTAAGCGGCGATGTCGAGCGGGGGATACATGACGTCGGGGATCCCGAAGCGAGATCGCCCGGGGTGCGGGGTGTCCCCGCGCAGGCACTGCCCGAGGTTCCGCTACCCGCGCCGCTACGCAAAATGAGTTCGGAGACTGCTATTAAGGGCCGAACCAGCGTTCTTCTGCTGAGCGGGGTGGCGCCGCAGTGTTGCCGGTGATGAGTTGGGTTTCCAGCTGGATGTGGCGGGGTCGGCCCGGTTCGCTGGCCTCCAGCAGCAGCCGTCCGGCGGCGCGGCCCTTCTCCAGCCACGGCTGGCGCACCGTCGTCAGGCCCACCCGCTCCGCATCCGGGATCCCGTCGAAGCCGGTGATGGTCAGGTCCTCCGGCACCCGCAGGCCCCGGTTGCGGGCCTCGCTGAGCGCGCCGAGCGCCAGGATGTCCGAGGTGCACACGATCGCGGTGATCTCCGGATCGATCTCCAGCAGCTGCGCCGCCGCCGACGCGCCGGAGGCCGTGGTGTGGTCGAATCGCTCGACCACCGGCACCGTCGTCCAGTCCACCCCGGCTTCGCTGAAGACCTCGGCCAGCGCGGTCAACCGGGCCTTCTGCACGTGGAAGCTGGCGTTGGCCTGCCGCTGCACCGATGCGGGCCCGTCGTTGCGACCCCGGGCCAGGCGCATGCACAGCACCCCGATCCGGCGATGCCCGAGCCCGATCAGGTGATCGGCGACGGTCTTGATGGCCTTCCCGTCGTCGGGGCCGACCCAGTCCAGGTTGTCCAGCCGGGGCTGGTCGCAGACCACCACCGGAACCGGGCGTTCGAGCACCGCGGCCAGGTGCGGGTCGTCCTCCGGCACGGAGTACACGACGAAGCCGTCCACCCCGGCGCGGTGCACCGCGGCGACGTCCTCGCGTTCTGGACTCGCCGGGATCAACAACAGGCCCTGACCAGCGTCTTCGCAGGCCAGCGCAAGTCCTTCGAGGAAGCCCACGGCGCCTGGGTCGCGGAAGGCGTAGGAGAGGTTCTCGGTCAGCAGCAGTCCGACCGCACCGGCCTTCCGGGTGCGCAGCGATCTGGCCACCGGGTCCGGTCCCGGATAGCCGAGCCGCCGAGCGGTTTCGAGGACCCGCTTGCGCAGCTCAGGGGAGAGCTGGTCCGGACGGTTGTACGCATTCGACACCGTGGTCCGGGAGACCCCGAGTTCTGCAGCAAGCGAGGCGAGCGTCGCAGGCCGCCGGGCATTCGTTGACCGCGCCATGGAGGAACCGTAACGGTTCAGTACCGTAGGGTGAAGCGAGCATGATGCATATCCCACTCACGTTCGAATCACGAACACGGAGCGACGCAGAGTAACTACGCTCCGAAATGGTTCATTCGAGGGGCTGACCGCGAGCCGTTTTGCGGTTACGTTCTTCGGGACCGATTCGGTGAAAGGTGCGTCACAGATGGCTGAGGTTGCATACGTCAACGCTTCGCGCGTTTACCAGGGGAACCCGCCGGTCCGCGCTGTCGATCAGCTCGCCCTGGATGTCGCTGACGGCGAGTTCCTGGTGCTGGTCGGCCCGTCCGGCTCCGGCAAGTCGACGGCGTTGCGGATGCTCGCCGGTCTGGAAGACGTCGACGAAGGTGGGATCACCATCGGTGGCAACGATGTCACCAACACCCCGCCGAAGTCGCGGGACATCGCCATGGTGTTCCAGTCCTACGCCCTGTACCCGCACATGACGGTGGCGGAGAACATGGGCTTCGCGCTCAAGCTGCGCAAGACCCCCAAGGACGTCATCAAGGAGAAGGTCACCGAGGCCGCCAAGATGCTCGACCTGGAGAAGTACTTGGACCGCAAGCCCAAGGCGCTCTCCGGTGGTCAGCGGCAGCGGGTGGCCATGGGCCGCGCGATCGTCCGCGAGCCGAGCGTGTTCCTGATGGACGAGCCGTTGTCCAACCTCGATGCCAAGCTGCGGGTGGAGACCCGCGCCAACATCGCCGCGCTGCAGAAGCGACTGGGCACCACCACGATCTACGTCACCCACGACCAGGTCGAGGCGATGACCATGGGGCACCGGGTGGCGGTGCTCAAGGACGGGCTGCTGCAGCAGGTCGCCACGCCGCGCGAGCTGTACGAGAACCCGGCGAACGCCTTCGTCGCCGGCTTCATCGGCTCGCCCGCGATGAACCTGAAGACGGTGCCGCTGAGCAGCGAAGGGGCGGTGCTGGACGGGACCACCATCCCGCTGTCGCGCGAGGCCATCGCGGCCGCCGGTGACCTCAAGGAGATCACCTTCGGGGTTCGTCCCGAGGCGTTGTCCCTGACCTCCAGCGGGGACGAGGGACTGGCCATGACCGTCGAGCTGGTCGAGGAGCTCGGTGCGGACGCGCTCATCCACGGCGCCATCGAGATCAACGGCAGCCAGGAGCGCTTCGTCGTCCGCGGCGACGGCCGCACGCCGCCCGCGCTAGGCCAGCAGGTGACCGTGGCGCTGCGCGACACCAGTGAGATCCACCTCTTCCACCCGGTGACGGGAGTTCGCCTGACTGCCTGAGAGATGCGTGGTTTTGGCCGCTCCGGCCGCCATTTCCGCTGATTCGTCCCGTGGCTGACGCCCCCGCTGGTCCTAGCGGGGGCGTCGTTGTGCGTGCACCTGAAATAAGAGGGTGTGCGGGTTGGTTTGCGTGGCGGTGCGGGTAGCGGAACCTCAGAGGCCTTCTCGGCTCCGGGATCCCCGACATCATGTATGCCGATACACCACGTCGGGGCTGTCCTCGCGAGATAGCTCGGGGTGCGGGGTGTCCCCGCATAGCACTGCCCGAGAACCCGCGGCGGTGCGAGTTGCGAAGGTGGCGGCAAGCGGCTCACGCCGCTTGCCTGACGACCACGTCGAGCCCAATCCGCGTGAGCTCTAACCCGGTCGGTGGAACGTTGAGCCGAAGGATGCTTAGACTGCAGTTGACAACGGTTTCCGTTACCGTTCGCAGTTGGCCGTCAGTCTGCTGTGTCAGAGGCCCATCACCGAGGAGTGCATCCGATGACCGTCCGCCGCCCCGCTGCCGCGTTAGCCAGCCTGGCCGTAACCGCCCTAGCCCTGACCGCCTGCGGTACCGACCAGCAGGCGGCACCCGGCGAGGACAAGATCAAGGTCGTCGCTTCCACGAGCGTGTGGGCCAGCGTCGTGCAGGCGGTCGGCGGTGACGGGGTCGAGGTGGAGCCGATCATCAAGGACCCCAGCGCCGACCCGCACTCCTACGAAAGCAGCCCGCAGGACGCCGCCAAGGTCACCGACGCCGACCTGGTGGTGCTCAACGGCGGTGGCTACGACGAGTTCATGACGCAGATCCTCGGCAGCAGCGGCCAGGGCAAACCCACCGTGGAGGCCGTCGAGGACGAGCACGAGGGCGAGCCCGCCGCGCACGAAGAGCACGGCGAGCCAGCGGGTCACGACCACGCGGTGAACGAACACGTCTGGTACGACCTGCCCGTGGTTCAGCAGGTGGCCGACCAGGTCGCCACCGAGCTGGGCGAGCTCCGGCCCGCCGAGGCCGCGCAGTTCAACCAGTCCGCCGACCGGTTCGAGCAGGAGGTCAGCGGACTGCAGGGCCGGGTCGGCGAGATCGCGGCGGCGAACCAGGGCAAGCAGGTGATCGTCACCGAACCGGTCGCGCACTACCTGGTGGAGGCCGCGAAGCTGCAGGACATCACCCCGCCGTCGTTCGTCAACGCCATCGAGGCCGAGACCGACCCGTCGGCGGCCGCGGTCGCCGAGGTCCAGAACGTGGTGAACGCCAGGCAGATCGTCGCGGTCATCTACAACCCGCAGACCGAATCGCCGGTCACCCGCAACGTGCGCGCCGCCGCCGAGCAGAATCGCATCCCGGTGGTGGAGATGACCGAGACGCTGCCGACCGACAAGACCTACGTGCAGTGGATGGACGCCCAGATCACCGCGTTGCAGAGCGCCTTGAGCCAGAATCGCTGAGTTATGACCACCGAACCAGAAACCCAGCTCGTCGCCGCGCGCACCGACACGGCGCCCGCCGTGCGGCTGCGCGACGCCGGGCTCTCCTACGGCCGCCGCGCCCTGTGGTCCGGGCTGGACCTGGACGTGGCGCCGGGGGAGTTCCTGGCCGTGCTCGGACCGAACGGATCCGGCAAGACGAGCCTGCTGCGGGTGCTGCTGGGGTTGCAGCCGCTGAGCACCGGCCGCGTCGAGATCGCCGGTGAACCGGCCCGCCGCGGCAACAACCGGATCGGCTACATCCCGCAGCAGCGCGCACTGGAAGCCACCGTGACGGTGCGCGGCAGCGATCTGGTCGGCCTCGGGCTGGACGGGCACCACTGGGGCATGGGGATCCGCAGCCGCCGGGAGCGCAAGCGCCGGGTGGCCGCGGCGCTGCGCGCGGTCGAGGCGACCGAGTACGCCCGGATGCCGCTGGGCCTGCTCTCCGGTGGTGAGCAGCAGCGGCTCCGGGTGGCGCAGGCGCTGGTCGGCGATCCGGCGGTGCTGCTGTGCGACGAGCCGTTGCTGTCCCTGGACATCTCGCACCAGCGCAAGGTCAGCCGGTTGATCGCCAACCAGGCACGGCTGACCGGTGCCGCGGTCCTGTTCGTCACGCACGAGATCAACCCTGTGCTGCCGCTGGTCGACCGGGTGCTCTACCTGGTCGACGGCCGGTTCCGGATCGGCCCGCCGGACGAGGTGATGAACTCCGCCACGCTCTCCGAGCTGTACCGCACGAACGTCGAGGTCGCTCGTGTCGGCGGTCGGCTGGTGGTGGCGGGCACCGACGATCACGATCACCACGTGCAAGAGGCGGACGAGGCGTGAACGCATTCATCGAGGCGCTGGGCAGGATCCTGGACTTCTCGACCACGCTTGACCTGCTCGGTTACCCGTTCGTCCAGCAGGCGCTGCTGGCCGCTGCCGCGCTCGGGCTGGTCTCCGGCTGCCTGGCGCCGCTGGTCGTCGCGCGGAAGATGTCCTTCGCCGTGCACGGCACCGCGGAACTCGCCTTCACCGGCGCGGCCGCCGCGCTGCTGATCGGTGTCGGTGTCGGTGTCGGGTCGCTGGCCGGTGCCATCGTCGCCGCCTTGCTGCTGGGCCTGCTGGGTCAGCGCGGCACCGAACGGGATTCGGTGATCGGCGCGATCTTGTCCTTCGGGCTGGGCGTCGGAGTGCTGCTGCTGTGGCTGAACCCGGAGCGGACCGCGAACAAGTTCAGCCTGCTGGTGGGGCAGATCGTCGGTGTCGATTCCTCGGACGTGCTGCTGCTGGCCGGTTGCGCGGCGCTGGTGCTGGTGGTGCTGGCGTTGGTGTACCGGCCGCTGCTGTTCGCCAGCGTCGACCCGGATGTCGCGGCCGCCCGAGGTGTGCCCGCGCGGGTGCTGACGCCGCTGTTCGCGGTGTTGGTCGGCGTGGCGACCGCGCTCGGCGTGTACACCGTCGGCGCGTTGCTGGTGCTGGCCCTGATGGTGACGCCGGGGGCCGCGGCGGCGCGGGTGACCGCGAGCCCGGTGAAGGCGACGGTGCTGGCCGTGGTGTTCGCCGAGGTGGCGGTGCTCGGCGGCATCCTGCTGTCGCTGGCTCCGGGAGCCCCGGTGAGCGCCTTCGTCACGATCATCTCGTTCGTGATCTACCTGGTGTGCCGGATCATCGGAACCCGCCGCCTGGCCCGCCTGACCCGCACCCCCGTCGCCGCCTGAGGCACCGTCGTCGCCTGAGGTGGAGTCGCGCTCGACGCGTTTGACGTGGGGCGGGACCTCGGACGCGGACCGAATGGCGGCCGGTTCGGTGGTGGCCCAGGCTGGCGGCCGTGCCCGGAGGAGTCCGGAAGAGGGTCCTGATCAACCTGGCGACCGCGCTGACGGCCGTGGTGCTGAGCACCGTCGGGTACTACCTGCTGCCGATCGGCCGGTTCGGTGTCGGCGGCACCGTGAACTGGGTCGTCGTCTTCGCCGTCGGATTGCTCGCCGTTTCCGCGCTGATCGTGTTCCAGGTGCGCCGGTTCCGGATCGGCGATGCGCGCCGGGGCAGTTCGATCGCGGGTGTGGTCGCCGCGCTGTACCTGGCGGTGTTGTTCTTCTCGGCCGTCTACTTCGGACTCGCGTACCACGATCCGGGATCGATCACGGGGCTGCGCACCAAGACCGATGCGCTCTACTTCGCGCTGTCGATCACCAGCACGGTCGGTTTCGGCGATGTGCACGCGGTTTCCCAGTTCGCCCGCAGCCTCGCCGCGGTGCACATGGCCTTCAACATCGGATTCCTCGGCGCGGCCGTCGCCATCGTCCGGGGCAGGGCAAGACGCACGTGATCGGTGCACCGGCAATTTCGCGCACGACCACGAGGCAGGGGTCAGCTGAGGCCGAGGTAGCGGCGTTCGTTGAACTTCTCGCCCGCGCAGGAGGCGCCGAGGTCGTAGCCGATGCGCTCGATCACGTCGGCCAGTTCCAGCCGGGCCAGCCAGGAGCGGGGCAGCACCGCCGTGCCGTGCCGGGCGCCGAGGATGCTGCCGGTCACCGCCGCGGTGGAGTCGCTGTGCCCGGAGTGGTTGACCGCCAGCCGCAGGGCGTCGGTGAACTGCTCCGGTTTCGGCAGCGCGAGTGCGCAGTAGACGCCGATGGACAGTGCCTCCGGGCCGATCCAGCCCTGTCCGAGCCGCTCGATGTGGCCGACGCTGGTGCCCAATCTGGCCAGTGTGGACGCTTCCGCGAGCGCTCCGGCGGTTTCGGCGTCCTCGCGGAGCACCCGCCCCGCGGCTTGGTCCACCGCGGCTGACAGCCGCCGCTGCTGCACCGCCACCAGGTGCACGATCAGCGCCAACGCCCCGGCCGATGCCCAGCCGCCGACCCCGCCGTGGGTGAGCGCGGCGCACTGGCAGGCCAGTTGGTAGGCCATCTCGGCGGTTGGCGCGAAGCCCAGCGGCGCGCTGCGATCCACCCCGCCGCAGCCCTTGGAGCTGTTCCGCGGCCGATCGGGTGTGCCGAAGTCGGGTTCTTGCAGCGCGCGCAAGCTGGTCAGGCCGGGTGCCCGACTGGCGTACAGCTCGGGTTCGGCCAGCAGTCCGGTGACGCCGGGCGGCGGTTTGTCCTCCTGCTGCGTGATCAGCCAGCGCCGATAAGCCGCGCCCGTGGATTCCACCGGGCGCCACTGCCCGCCGTTGTTGCCGGTGGTCCAGGCGTGCAGGTAGCCCTCGCCGGTGAACAGCGACAGCTGCGTCGCGTCGCCCAGCAGGGCCTGCGGCGGTGGTTCGGCGACCCCGCCTTGGCCGAACTCGGCGTGGATGTCGTCCAGCTGCGCGTACTCGACCGGGCTGCCGAGCGCGTCGCCCAATGCCCCGCCGAGCAGGCAGGCCACCGCGCGATCGGCCACTGTGGACGGCGTGGGCACAGGCGGAGCTCTCCTTCCACAGTGTCCTCGGACGGGTGATCAGCCTTGTTCAGACTTTACTTGGCGTATCCGCTCGCCGGGAGATGTTCACCGCAACGGCGAATCTGATAATGGGATTATTCGGCGAAAAACGGCCATGGCTCCAATGGGGTGAAACGCGGACAGGGGATCCGGCCACTTTTGGCGGACGGTCGTTACGGTGTGTCGGGCTTCGGGGGTGCGAGCCCGCGTCGGTGCGGGCGGTCTGGGGTGTGGACTCGGTGTGTGCGTTGACCGAGACTGTATGAAGGCTCAACAAAAATACGAACGAGAGTCGGATTTGGGGATGATGGCGCCGCACGGCAGCCCGATCGAAGCACCGAGCACCGGATTCGAATTCCGCGTGCTCGGCCCGCTTGAGGTGCGTGTCAACGGCACCGCACAACCACTGGGCAGCACTCCGGTCCGCGCCCTGCTGGCCTGCCTGCTGCTGGAACCGAACCAGGTCGTGTCGATGGACCGGCTGATCGACACGTTGTGGGACCACGACCCACCGGCCAGCGCGCGCACCATCATCCAGGGCTACGTCTCGCGGCTGCGCAGGCTCTTCGCCGACGGCGGGCCAGCGCGACCCGAGATCGTCACCCGCTCACCCGGCTACCTGCTGCGCGTCGACAGCGACCGGATCGACGCGCACCGCGCGCGAGCCCTGATCGGCCGAGCCCACGGCCTGCGACCGGCCGAACGGTCGCGGGTGCTGTCCGAGGCGCTGACCCTGTGGCGAGGACAGGTGCTGTCGGACATCGTGAGCAGCCGGTTGTACCGCATGGTCGCCCCCAACCTCGACGAGCTGCGCCTGCTCGCGATGGAGGAACGGGTGGCGGCCGACCTGGAACTCGGTCGGCACCACCAGCTGGTGCTGGAACTGTCCACCCTGGTCGACCGGTACCCGCTGCGCGAACGGCTCACCGGGCAGTTGATGCTGGCCAACTACCGCGCCGGGCACCGCGCCGAGGCGCAGGCCCGCTACCACGCGCTGCGCCAGCGGCTGTCCAACGAACTCGGCCTCGACCCCGGCCCCGAGCTGCGCGAACTCTACGAACGGCTGCTCCGCGACGACCCCACCCTGCGCAACCCGCAGCGCCGTCCGGAGCCCGCGTTGGGCATCGGGCGCCCGATCCCCGCCGAACTGCCCCCGGCCCCGGCCGGTTTCGTCGGCCGCCGGCGGGAGCTCGCCGAGCTGGACCGGATGCTGGCCGAGCGGGAACGCGGCGCCAGCCTGCTCGCGGTGGTGACCGGCACTGCCGGCGTCGGCAAGAGCGCGCTCGCGCTGACCTGGGCGCACCGCGTCGAGCACGAGTTCCCCGACGGCCAGCTTTACGCGGAACTGCGCGGATTCGACTCCCAGCGCGAGCCGTTACCCCCCGGCGAGGCGCTGACCAGCATGCTGAAAACGCTCGGCGTCGCGGCGAACGCGATCCCGGTCGAGCTGGATGATCGAACCGCGCTGTACCGGTCGCTGCTGGCCAAGCGGCGGGTGCTGGTGCTGCTGGACAACGCGCGCGACTCCGAGCAGGTGCGGCCGCTGCTGCCGGGCAGCACCGAATCGCTGGTGCTGCTGACCAGCAGGCGGCGGTTGGACGGCCTGGTGGTGTACAGCGGGGCGCGGGTGCTGCCGCTGGAAACGCTGCCCACCGCGACCGCGATCGAGCTGCTGGACCGCGCCGGGGTGCCCGGCAAGTCCGTCTCCGAACCGGCCGCCGCGGCCCAACTCGCCGAGCTGTGCGGCGGCCTGCCGCTGGCGTTGCGGATCGCCGCCGCCCGGCTGGCCGCGAACCCGGCCCGCGGCGTGTCCGACCTGGTGCACGAGCTCACCGATGAGCGCAACCGGCTGCACGCGCTGGACATCGACGACGCCGATACCAGCGTTCGCCGCGCTTTCGACATCTCCTACCGCAGCCTGCACCCGGTGCACGCCGACACCTTCCGGCTGCTGGGACTGGTGCCGGGGCAAACCTTCACCGCGCACGCCGTCGCCGCCCTGTGCGGCACCGACGCCGCCAGCGCGCAGCGGCGGCTGCGGGCGCTGGCCCTGGCGCACCTGGTCACCGAGCAGGCGCCGGACCGGTTCGGGATGCACGACCTGCTGCGGGTGTACGCCCGCGACCTGCTCGCCCCGCCGAGCCCGGCCGACACCAAGGCGCTGCGCCGACTGCTGACCCACTACCTCGTCACGGCCGACCACGCGCGCCGCTTCCTCCGTCCGGCCCGCGACGACCTGGACTTCTCCATCGGTCCCGAGGCGCCCCGGCCGGAGATCGCCGACCGGTCCCAGGCGCTGGCGTGGTTCGACGCCGAGTGGCCGAACCTGGTCGCCGCGGTCCGGGCCGCGAATGCCGAAGGCATGCACGAGCTCGCCTGGCCGCTGGTGCGCCTGCAGTTCAACTACCTGATGGTCCGCTGCCCATGGGAGGAATGGATCCGGGTCTACACCGACGGGCTCGCCTCGGCCCGCGCGGTGGACGATCCGGCGGGCAAGGTGCTGATGTCGGCCGGGCTCGGGGTGGCGTACTCGCGGTCCGGGCAGTTGGACGCGGCGCTGGCGCACTACGACGAGTCCTACCGCGTCGCGGTGCAGACCGGTGACCCGGCCCGGCTGGCGATGACGCAGGTCAACATGGGCAGCGTGCTGTTCCGGTTGAAGCGCTACGAAGAGGCGAAGGTGCACTGCCAGGACGCGCTGCGGGTCTACCGATCGCTGGGGGACCGGTACTTCGTGGCCGGGGCGCTGAACAACCTCGCGATGGTCGAGCAGGTCAACGGCGAGCTGACCGAGGCGTTGGCGCACCTGCGCGAGGCCGAGGGGCTGTACCGGGACGCCGACGACCTGGAGACGCTGGCGATGGTGCTGAACAACTGCGGCGAGGTCAGCATCGAGCTGGACCGGATCGCCGACGGCGAGCGCTTCCACCACGAGGCCCTGGACGTCGCGTTGAAGTGCGGTTCCGCGATGCGGCAGGCCTCGGCCTACCTCGGCCTCGGCGACGCCGCCAGCTCCCGCGGCGACCGCGAGGTGGCCCGGACCCGCTGGGAGACCGCGTTGGCGATCTTCGAAGCCGAAGGCTCGCCACGGGTGACCGACGTCCGCGAGCGGCTGGAAGACCTCGCCGCCGCGGCCCGCTGAGTGATCGTCCGCAGTGCGACCGGAATTTCCGGGCACGACCCACCGAGTGGCGTTTAGTCGACGTTTAGCGGGCGTGTAGTGCGCGCTGGGAAGTTTGTGGCGTGCGGATCAAGCCGTGCATGGTCCGCACGAACGGGCGGCTCTGGGGGGAGTCCTAGGGGGGATTGTCGCCCGGTCGTCCCGGTCGGCACTCGTGTCGGCCGGGGCGGCCGCAAGGGGGGTCGACATTCGGGGTGATTCCTCCCGGATGGACGTTGGGGGTGAGTGCGGGCTTTCGGCTGCGGGAGTTGGGTGATCCTGCCGAAGGTCCGCACTTCGTTTTCCCGAGTTCGCCGGACTCCGCCGATCCCCGGCATCGTGAATGCCGATTCACCAACGTCGTGGCAGGTCTCGCAGAGAACGCAGTGGGGCAGAGGCAGTGGGCAGGGGCAGCGGGCAGAGAGTCCGAGAACTGCGGCGGTGCCGGTTCGCGAGAGCGGACTATGCGGCTGGCGCCGCTTCAAAGATGAGGATCGGACCCACTCACTCGCGGGTTCCTGCCGAGGCGATGGTGCCTGCGGGCCTCACCGCGACGGCTGGCCTGCGGTGAGTTTTTCCAGTTGTGGCCGCTTCGGGCCGCGGCCGTCTCCGCTGGACACGCCGCGCAGGCGACGGCCGATCCACGGCGCCAGGTACGCGCGAGCCCACCGGATGTCCTGGGCGCGCTGGGCCCGCCACGGTAAGCAGGGCGCTGTTGGCCACGGCTCGCTCCAGTCGGCCTCGACCGGCACGCCCAGCGCTTCGCAGGCCCGCAGGGCGACCCGGCGGTGGCCTGCCGCGGACAGGTGCAGTCGATCGTCGCCCCAGGCGCGAGCGTCCCGCAGCACCCGCATCGACCACAGGTCCAGCACGTAGCAGCCGTGCTTGTCGGCGATGGCTCGCAGGTGCGAGTTGTAGGTGCCGATCTTGCCCCGGACGCGGCGCAGCACCGGGGTGTCGCGGGTGTCGAAACCGGTGCCGATGAGCACATCGGCACCGGTGGCGCGCAGTTCGCCGACGGCGGCGTCGAAGAGTTCCGCGATCTCGTCGGGGTCGGTGCCGGGACGGATGATGTCGTTGCCGCCGCCGCTGAGCGCGACCAGCGCGGGACGCAGCGCGATGGCCTGCGGCACCTGGTCGGCGACGATCTGGCGGACCAGCTTGCCGCGCACCGCGAGGTTGGCATAGCGCAGGTCGGGGTTCACGGCGGTCAGGTGCTCGGCCAGCCGGTCCGCCCAGCCGCGGAAGCCGCCATTCGGGTCGGCGTCGGCCAGTCCCTCGGTGAAGCTGTCTCCCAGCGCGACAAAGCTGTCCCAGCGTGCCGTGCCGACGTTGCGCTGCGATTCCATCGGCGATGTGTCCTTCCTGGCGATTCCCCCGTACTGCGTTGATCCGAAACCACATTGGCGCTCGATGCGGCACCTGCGCCACCGTTGGTTCCGCCCGAGTGATTAACGGCACTGAATGGTCTAGTTTTTTTGTCCGGTTCGCCCGGTGCGCTGCTCGAATTTGGCGTATTCCGTTGCCGCACCGCACTTTTCCAGCATCGCGTCGGCAACTGAGCGGCTATTCCCCGAAACACCGGTACGGGTGAACGGCAGCTGCTACTGTCCATCGGCGGTAGCAGAAGCAATGAGGGGGCCCGCGATGTCGCGATCGATGCAGGTGACAGCTCGATGTGCGTTCGGGGAGACGCAGCGTCGTCCGTCCTTTCGCGCCATCGCGGCCGGTTGATTTGGGGAACGACAGCATGCTCCACCGCGTCGGTTCCAATGCGCCCATCGGCCGGGTCCGCCCGGACCCGGTGCGGTACCCCGGCCGTCCCGAATATCTGGGGGAATCGTGACGTCACCGCAGAATCCGGCGTCCGCGCCGGGGCCAGCGGGCTTCGACGGACCACAGCGCGCCGCTGGTCCCGGCGGTCGACGCCGCGCGGACGCGCCGATGCGCGGCTCGCTCGGCGGTGAGGTGCCGCCCGCACCGGGCGGGCCCCGGTCCGCACCGCGCCCGATGCGCTTCGACATGCGAGCGGAGTTCGCCGCGCTGGCGGCCGAACCGCATCCGTTCGCGCTCTGGCAGCGCGCCGAGCAGCTCCCCGACCGCTTCGAGCACGAGCAGCGCAGGCAGATCCAGGACAGCCGGTCGGCGCCCGCGCCGGACCGGCCCGAAGCGCTCAAGCAGCCGACCGGCGGGGTCTCGGCGTTGTCGGGTGACCTCGGCGGGCTCGAAGAACCGCCGGAGCCCCGGCCCGCCCGGCCGGAACCCGCCGCGGAGCTTTTCGGCTCCCTCGAACCGGAGCCGCTGGAAACCCCGCAGCGCCCCACCGGCTTCACCGGCGGCCTCAGCGGTTCGCTGCCGCCGCCCGCGCCGCCGCAGGACGACGCGCCGCCGCCCGCACCACCGCGCGGCGGACCGCCCAGCGGCCCGCCGCCGCCGGAACGCGCGCCAGCCGCTCCAGTACCGCAGGACGGCCCGCCGAATGTTCCGGCGCCGAATGTCGCCCCGCCGCCGGTCGGACCGCTGCCGCAGGTTGGGCCACCACAACGCCACGACGGGCCGCCCGCACCGCCGAGGCCCGACGGGCCACCCGCACCACTCGACGGGCCGCCGAGTGGTCCGCTGCCGCAGCTCGGCCCGCCACCGGACGGCCCGCTGCCGCCAGCCGGGCCCCGGCTGGCCGGGCCACCGCCGGTCGACGGACCGCCGATGGCCGAACCGCCGCGTCCCCCGGTCCCGCAGGGGCCACCATCGCCTCCGGTGGGCAACCCCGCGCCGCCGATGGGCGCTCCGCCGCCCCGGCCGCCAGCCGCGGCTGGCCCACCGCCCGACGTGCCGCGCGCCGGGCGCCCGTCCGGTCCGCCGCGCCCGCTGGAGCACCCGCCACCACCGGCCCGGCCGGATGGCCCGCCGAGCGCTCCGCTGCCCGCCAACCCCGGCCCACCGCCTCCGATGGCTGGCCCGCCAGGGCCACCACCTCGCCAGGAACCGCCGCGGCCCGCGCCGAAACCGGCCAGGGCGCCGAAGCCCACGCAGCGCGCCGACGGCGGGTTCGGCCCGACGGGTTCGGCGGGCACCTGGGGCTCGGGTTCGTCGGGCCGCGGCTACGGCCGGAACATGACGTGGTCGGCCGACGACTTCAAGGAGGAACGGCGGGAGGACGACGACCTGCGCGTCGGCGCCAACTACAAGCCGGGGGAGAGCGGCAGCGGTGCCGTGCCGCAATTCCTGGTCGAAGCCGATGAACTCTTCGAAGAGGACGACGGTGCGGGTCGACTGGTCGCCCCGCCGGTGCTGGGCGAGGCGCCGTCGAGCTACCGGGACTTCTAGCGGGCCCGACCGGTGCCCGGGCAGCGCGCCTGGCCGGGCACCGAGCGGCGCACCAAGACTCGAAATGAGCGTGTGATGGTCGAGACGATCACCCTGTCGATCCCCGCGGTCGACGTGCTCGGTGAGCAGCTGAACCTCACCGTGCGGCAGTACCCCTTCGACCTCCCCCGCAGCGGGGAGCTGGGGGAGGACCGCAACCGGCTCGTCCACCAGGTGTGGCACGAGCTGGAGTCCACCGGCCTGGCCCGCAACGGCCGCCCCGAGCCGGAGGTCGAGGACGCGCTCTACCTGCTGTGCAGCTCCGAGGTGTCGATCGCCGCCGCCGGGCTGGTCGACGTGCGCGCCGGGCACCGGCTGGCCGCGCGGGTGGTGGCGACCGGCGAGGTCGGGGTGGTCGGGTTGCTCGATGGCCGTGGGCTGCGGATGAGCTTCCTCGCACCGGACACCTTGCCCAGGGTTTGCGCCGACCTGCTGCCGGACGCCCCGCCCGGCACCGGTGAAGCGGTGCGCGCGGTGGCCGATCGCAGCAATGGGCACCCGGCGGACGCCGACATCGACGGGCTGGCGGAGCTTCGGGCGATCACCTCGCGGCAGAAGTTCCGGCTCGGGCACTTCGTGGTCACCGGCGACCGGCGGAGCGGCCCGCGCGGCCGGGTGCCCAACCTGATCTGGTTCGACAACGACCACGGCCGCTACGCCCTGCAAGGCGAACGAGCCGACGGCCAGGACGTGGTCACCTGCCGCCCAGCGGACAAACCGCGCATTGCGGGCCAACTGGCCGCACTCCTCGACCGCACTCGGCAGCGCTGAACAGCCGGGTGGTGGAGGCGCGCGCCACGGGTGGGTGCCAACCGGGTGTCGGTTAGGGCAGGCTTGACTCTGTGACGCACGACCGGCAGACGGAGATCGTCGCCAACCCCGATGACCGAGACTCGTTCATGCGCCTGCTCGGCGGCCGCGGCAGTGCGATCGACGCGAGCCTGCCGCCGATCGCGTTCGGCCTCGGGTGGTACTTCGGCGGCGAGTCGATCGCCATCGGCGGTGGCGTGGCCGTGGTGCTGGGCGCGCTCATCGCGGGGTGGCGCCTGTACCAGGGCGCCCGGCCGCTGGCCGTGCTGATCAGCCTGGTGGCGGTCATGCTCGGCGCCCTGATCGCGCTGTACACCGGCGACGCGGCGGACTTCTTCCTGCCCAGGTTGGTGACCAACGCGCTGAGCGCGCTGGCCTGGATGACCAGCATCGTGATCCGCTGGCCGCTGCTCGGCGTGGTCGTCGGCACGGCGCTCGGCCAGGGGCGGCGGTGGCGTCGCGATCCGTCGCTGCTGCGCGCGTACGGCCGGGCGAGCTGGGTCTGGGTCGGGCAGTACGTGGTGCGGCTGGTCGTGTTCATCCCGCTTTGGCTGCTGGACGCCACCGGCGCGCTGACCATCGCGCAGCTCGTGCTGACCTGGCCGTTGGTGGCCGTCTGCGTGGCCGCGAGCTGGTGGGTGCTGCGCCGATCGCTGCCGTCGGATCACCCGGGCTTGCGGCATCCGGTCGGATAGGAACCGGCGATTTCGCGCGAAATCGCCTGCGGCTGCGCGCCCTTCGGCCGTTTCGGGGACAAGATCTGACGTGACACCGCTGGTCCGCGCGAGCAGAATGCGGTCATGTCTCTCGGCAGCGTGATCACCGCGATAGTCACCCCGTTCGACGACGAACTCCGCGTCGACGAAGCCGCCTTCGTGTCGTTGTTCCGCCACCTGATCGACCACGGCTCGGACGGCATCGTGGTCTGTGGGACGACCGGCGAGGCCCCCACGCTCACCGCCGCGGAACACCTGCGGCTCATCGAGCTCGCCTGCGCGCAGCGCCCGGTCGGCGTCACGGTGATCGCTTCGACCGGGTCGAACGACACCGCGCACGCCTGCGAGATGACCGAGCGCGCGACCGAACTCGGCGCCGACGCGGTGCTGTCGGTGACCCCGTACTACAACCGCCCCAACCGGCGCGGTTTGGTCCGGCACTTCAGCGAGATCGCGCGGGCCACCGACAAGCCGGTGGTGCTCTACAACGTGCCGTCCCGGATCGGCCTGGAACTGCCCGGTGATCTGCTGGCCGAGCTCGCCCAGATCGAGCACATCGACTACGTCAAGCAAGCGGACAACGCGGCGCTCGCCCAGATCGACGGTCTCGGTCTCTACGCGGGCAACGACGACGGTTTCGCGCAGGCCCTCGACCTCGGTGGCCTCGGCGGCATCCTGGTGGCCAGCCATCTGGTCGGGCCCCAGATGCGGCGGATGGTCGACGAGCCGGAGCGCCGCGCCGAGATCGACGCCTCGCTCAAGCCGCTCTACGCCGCGCTGTCGGTGACCACCAACCCGATCCCGGTCAAGGCGGCGCTCAACCTGGTCGGCCAGCGCGTCGGCGGGGTGCGCCTGCCGCTGGTCGAGGCGGACGAATCGGAACGCGCCGTGATCCGCAAGGGCCTGCAGGACGTCGGCCTCCTCTGACCGCCAACCCGACGCTCGGGGATCGGCGGAGTCGAGACGGCGTCCGAGGTCCCGCTAGCCGCACCGCCACGCAGAACGAGTTCGGCGACAGGTTTCAGCCGAGCAGGTGTTTGTGCAGGGTGGCCGGGTCGTGGGTGAGGTCCGACGCCGCCAGCCAGGCGGCTCCGGCCGCGCCGGGCCCGGCGGTCAGCGGGACACCCCATCCCCGGTCGGCCAGTTCGGCGCGCAGCGCCTCGCCGACCGGGTTCCCGGCGGCGACGAGTCCACCGGCGAGCACGATCGGGCTGGTGTCGCGGGCGGCGCCGGTGGCCGCCGCGGTGTCGGCGAGCACCCGCGCCGCGCGCCGGACGATGTCCTGGGCCGTCTCGTCCGAGGCCGATGTGACCAGCGGCGCGAGTTCCGCGAGCCGGATCGGCGGCGCCGCGTTCACCGCGCTGATCAACTGCTTGCGCTGCGCGTCCGGTGTGCCGGGCAGGAGCCGATCGCGCACCGCCGCGGTGAGGCCGTGCAGCGGCGCACCGCGATCCAGCGCGCGCAGCGCGGCGCGGACCGCTTCGCGCCCCAACCAGAACGCCGAGCCCTCGTCGCCGAGCAGCCAGCCGTGGCCGCCGACGATCGCGGCCATCCGGTGCCCTTCGATGCGGGCCGCGATGGCCCCGGTGCCCGCGATCAGCACCGTGCCGTCGGGTTCCGGGGTGCCAGCGGCGAAGGCCACCTCGCAGTCGCTGATGGCCTGCTTGGGGCAGTGCAGGCCCAACCGCGACCACGCATCGTCGAACAGCTCGGCGAACTCCGGGTCGGCCATCTTGCTGACACCGGCCATGCCGATCACGCAGTTGCGCACCGCCGCCGGGTCGACGTCGCGCAGCGCGGTGCGCGCGGCTTCGGAGATCTGCTGCACCGCTTGGTCGGCCGGGTGCGAGTTCGGGTTGCCGCCAGCGGCTTCACCGCTGCCGACAACCGCGCCGAACAGGTCGCTGACCAACGCCCGGCTGCTGGTGCCGCCGATGTCCAAGCCGAGGACGAGCGCCGCTTCGTCGCACTGCATGCGCCCTTTGTACCCGTCGCGGGCGTTTGGTGGGGGTGCGGATGGGCAAGTCCCCAACTGCGACCCCGGGATCCGGCAGACCTCGGGATCCGGTGGCCCGACGACGTTCCGGGTCCGATTCGGGGCCACTGCGCGAAACGAGGCGCATGGGTCGAACCCGTGCGCGACCGTTCTTGCCAACCTATGGCTTCTGGTGCGTCGAGCGGCTATATATCGAGGCGTCGCTTGATCAGTCGGGGAGAAGACCATGGCCGACCGTGCCGAGTTGTGCCGCGCCGCGCCCGCGGGCCGCGAAATGTCCGATGTGGACGATGATATCGCCGGATGTTGCAGGGTGAGCGGGGGAGTTCGATGACCGTCGACACCCACCATCACCTGTGGGATCTCGACGTCCGGGACCAACCGTGGATCGTCGGACCCGAAATGGCGGCGCTGCGCCGCGATTTTCGGCCCGCTGATCTGCAGACCGCGCTGAAGGGCGCCGCGGTGGACGCCACGGTGCTGGTGCAGACCGTCTCCGATCCGGACGAAACCCCGGAGATGCTGGTGCTGGCCGACACCGTGGATCGCATCGCGGCGGTGGTCGGCTGGGTCGACCTGACCGCCCGCGACGCCCGCAAGCGGATCGGCCGCCTGCAGGCCCATCCCTCCGGCCGCTGGCTGAAGGGCATCCGGCACCAGGTCGAGGACGAACCGGACCCGGACTGGTTGATCCGCCCGGACGTGCTCAACGGACTGGCCGCTGTCGAGGACGCCGGTCTGGTCTACGAACTGCTGGTCCGCCCGCACCAGCTGCCCGCCGCGATCAAGGCGGTCAGCCAGTTCCCGCAGTTGACCTTCGTGCTCGACCACTGCGCGAAACCCGCGGTGGCCACCGGCGAGCTGGAGCCGTGGGCGAGCCGGATCCGCGCGCTGGCGGCGTTTCCGAACGTGGTTTGCAAACTGTCCGGCCTGGTCACCGAGGACGACTGGGCCCGGCAACCTGATCCGGTACGGTTGCGGCCTTACGCGGACGTGGTGCTGGACGCGTTCGGGCCGGGGCGGCTGATGTTCGGCTCGGACTGGCCGGTGTGCCTGCTCGCCGCCGAGTACGGGCAGGTCATCGACTTGGCCCGGCAGCTGATCGTCGGACTCGATCATCGCCAGCGTTCGGCGGTTTTCGACACCACGGCTCGCGAGGTATACGACATTTAGGGACTTTTGCCTCTGCCGTTCGCTTCGCCCCGACGTTTGCAGCCTGCTCCGTTCGGCGTAACCTGACGTTGCCCGCCTCGCCCCGCCCCCTCGGTGAGGCGGGCTTTTAGCACTTGTCCTTGAACTTGTTCTGCTTTGCAGTGCGGGCGGCGGAACCTCAGAGGCCTTCTCGTCTCCGGGATCCCCGACTCATGTATGTCCGCCTCCGGCCTGCCAAAGGGAGTTGCGGGGTCAGCGGGTGCGGGTGACCTTCTTCAGGCCTCTCGGGTTGTCCGGATCGAAACCCCGGGCCAGGGCCAGGCCGAGGGCCAGCTGCTGCACCGGGAGGACCTCCAGCACCGGCGCCAGTTCTTCGGCGCAGGCGGGCACCGGGATGCGGTGCGAGGCCCGCACGTTCGACGCCGCCGAGCCGATGGCGCAGATGTCCGCACCACGCTCGTGCACCGCGTCGAGCACTTCGCGCATCGCGTCGCCGCCGCGTCCGTTGCTGGACAGCGCGAGCACCGCGGTGTCCGCGTCGAGCGCGGCGACCGGACCGTGCAGCAGGTCGGCGCCGCTGTAGGCGCGGGCCGAGAGGTAGCTGGTTTCGGCGAGTTTGAGGGCTGCTTCGCTGGCGGTGGCCAGCGAATAGCCGCGCCCGGTGGTGACCATCCGTTCCGCGAAGCGGTAGCTGCGCACCGCCTCGGCCACCGCCTCGCGGCCGGTGTCCAGGGCGGTCGTCGCCAGGTCCGGGATCGGCTCGGCGTGCGCGCCGGTGCCGCCCCGGACCGCGTCGACGAGCAGGTACAGGGCGAGCAGCGTCGCGCTGTAGGTCTTGGTCGCGGCCACCGCCCGTTCCCGACCCGCGCGGATGTCCACCGACAGTTCGGCGGCGGAGTTCAGCGGGGAATCAGCGGTGTTGGTGACCGCGACGGTCAACGCGCCGCGCTGCCGACCGGACTCGGTGACCTCCAGCAGGTCCGGTGATCCGCCGCTCTGGCTGACCGAGATCAGCAGCACGTCGGTCAGGTCCGGTCGTGCGCCGTAGAGCGTGGTCGTCGATGGTGACGTCAGCCCGACGGGCAGTTCGAGCAGCACTTCGATGAGGTACTTGGCGTAGAGCGCGGCGTGGTCGCTGGAGCCGCGCGCGGCCAGCAGCGCGAAGCGCGGTCGGCGTGCGGCGATGCGCTCGGCGACCTCGGCGATCGCGCCCCGACCGGCCAGCAGTTCGGCGAACACGGCTGGCTGCTGGGCGATTTCGTCCGTCATGTTGCGGCCGGGGGTTGCGGCGGCCTCGGTCATCGGGTCCGTCCCTTCGATTGAGGTCTAGACCAATCGTACCTGGAAGTCGCGGTAGCCCGGATGCCGTCGGCGGAACTCCACGTGCTGGTGCCGGAGGAACTGGCGGTCGCCCGCGAACACAGGGACAGGTTGTCAGCCCTTCACCGCTCCCGCAGTGACTCCCGACACCATTCTCCGCTGCACTGCCAGGAAGAACACCAGGACCGGCAAGGTGAACAAGGTCGCCGCGGCCATCGTGGCACCCCAGTCGGTGCCGAAGGCGTTCTGGAAGCTCTTCAGGAAGACCGGCAGCGTCTGGAGATCCTGGGAACGCATGAACACCAGCGCGTACAGGAACTCGTTCCACGCGGTGATGAACGCGAACACCGAGGTGGCCACCAGACCCGGCCCCAGCAGCGGCAGGGTGACCCGGCGGAACGCCTCGGCCCGGCCGCAGCCGTCCACCATCGCGGCCTCCTCCAGATCGATCGGAATCCCGTCGATGAACCCGCGCAGCGACCAGATGGTGAACGGCAGCGTCGTGATCCAGTAGACCAGGATCAGCGCGGGCAGCCGGTCCAGCAGCCCGAGATCCCGCATGAACAGGAACATCGGCACCATCAGCGCCTCGAACGGCACCATCTGCGCGACCAGGATCAGCAGCAGGAACCCCTTGCGCCCGCGAAACCGGAACCGGCTCATCGCCAGCGCCGCCAAGGCGCCGGAGACCAGCGAGCACGCCACCGCGGTGAGCGTGACCAGCAGGCTGTTGCCCAGGTAGCGCAGGAAGTCCGATTCCAGCACAGCGGTGCTGTAGTTCTGCACCGTGATGGAACTCGGCACCAGGTCGTAGGAGGTGGACAGCACGTCGCCGCGCGGCTTGAGCGAGCTGGTGAACATCCAGTACGTCGGGAACACGAACAGCAACGCGATGACCAGGGCCAGCGCCGAAAGCGCGATCCGGCGGGTCCTCACAGCTCCACCTCCTGGGAACGCAGCAGCAACCGCAGGTACTGCGCGCAGACGACGACCAGCACGAGCACCATCAGCACGCTCACCGCGGCGGCCACCCCGAAGTGCTTGCCCGCGATGCCTTCGAGGTACTGCATCACCGGCAGCGTGGTGCTACCGCCGTTGGGGCCGCCCTCGCGGATCGCCCACACCTGCGAGAACACCTTGAAATCCCACAGGATCGACAGGAACGTCACGATCATCAGCACCGGTTTCAGGTGCGGCCAGGTGATCGCGGTGAAGGTCTGCCAGCCGCCCGCACCGTCGATCCCGGCCGACTCGTAGAGGTCCCTGGGCACCCCGAGCAGTGCGGCGTAGAGCGTCATCGCCACGAACGGCACGGCCTGCCAGACGATCAGGATGCCCACCACGGTCAGCGTGCTGGCGCCGGTGGCGAACCAGGAGAACCCGGCGAAGGACTCGAAGCCCAGCCGCACCAGCGTCTTGTTCAAGATCCCGTACTGCTGGTCGAAGATCCACTGGAACACCGTGGTCGCGGCCAGCTGCGGCATCGCCCAGGCCAGCAGCAGGCTGACCTGCAGGACCACCCGAGGCAGCACCGGCACGTGCTTCATCAGCAACGCCAGCAGCAGCGCGATGAACACGGTGGCCGCCACGATGCTGGCGGTGAACACCGCGGTCCGGACCGCGATGGTCCAGAACTCGGAGTCGGTGAGGATCTCGGTGTAGTTGTCGAAGCCGATCCAGGTGACCTCACCGCGGGTGAGTTCGCCGAGGTCGAGCTTGCGGAAGCTGGTCACGATCACGTTCACCGCGGGCCAGCCGAGCAGGACGATCAGCGCGAGCACCGCGGGCGCGAGCAGCAGGTACGGCATCGAGTTCCGGGCTCGCGGACGGCGCCGGTCGGGTGTGCGTTGCGGTCATGATCAGCTGGTCGCCGCCAGCGCCTCGGTGATCTTGGCGTTGGCCTCCATGGTGGCGTCCACGACCGTCTTCTGGCGGGTCAGCACGGCCGTCATCATGTCCTTCAACGGGTTCTGCCCGGCTTCCACGGCCGCCCACTGCGGGACCGGCGGCGGCACCCTGCCTGCTTTCGACGCGATCGCCATCGCGGCGCTGATCGGGTTGCCCTCCAACGCGCTGGTGTCCTGCGAAGCGCCGGGCACGACGCCGCTCTCGGCGAGCTTGGTCTGGTACTTCTGGCTGGTCAGCAGCTTCAGCCAGTCCTTGGCCGCGGCCGCGTTGGCGCTGCCCGCCGGGATCGCGAGGTTGGAGCCGCCGAGGAACACCGGCGCGGTCTTGCCCGGGTACTTCGACGGGATCGGGAAGGCACCCGAGATCTCGGGCATCCGGGGGTTGGTCTCCGCGGCGGTCTGCACCTCCCAGGGCAGCGCGATCATCATCGCGACCTTGCCCTTGGCGTAGACCTCCGCCTGCTGCGGCTCGGCCTCGTCGGTGTCGGCCGGGGCGGACGTGGCCGACGTCTGGACCAGCTGCTGGTAGAACTCGACGCCTTCGCGGGTCTGGGCGGTGTCCAGCGCGCCCCGGTAGTTCGCGCCGTCGCGGACCGCGATGTCACCACCGGAGTCCCAGATGAACGACAGCAGCGCGTACCAGGACTGGCCGGGCAGGTACAGCGACTGGAATTCGGGGTCCGCGCCGTGCGTCTGCTCCAGCTTGGTGATGGTGCCGAGCAGCTCGTCGCGGGTGGTCGGCGGCTGGGTGATGCCCGCCTGCTGGAACAGTTCCTCGTTGTAGACGACCACTCGGTTGGCCGCGTAGAACGGCACGCCGTACTGCTGGCCGTCCCACGCGCCGGATTCGGCCAACGCCGGTACCCACTGCGCCTTGTCCAGACCGTCCGCGTCCGCGGTGAGGTCCAGCAGCGTGCCCTCGGCGGAGAACTGCGGGTTCTGGCTGTTGCCGAGTTCGATCACATCAGGCGGGTCGTTGCTGGCCAGTGCGGTGGTCAGGCGGTCCTGGATGCCGTTCCACTGCTGGATCTGGTAGTCCACCGTCATGCCCGGGTGGCTCTGCTCGAATTCCTTGTTGAGCTCGTCGACCAGCACGTCCGGCGCGGATCCGTCCATCAGCCAGACCGTCAGCGTGTTGTCGCTACCGCCGGACGCGCCGCCGCAGCCGGCGAGGGTTAACGACAACGCGGCCGCCGCCGCGAGCGCTCTCCAGGTTTTCAACGTTCGCCCCTTCCTCCGCGACGGACGCGGAGTTGCGGGTCTCGCCGTCAGGGTCGGCGGGACCCGCAGCTGTTTGGTGTAGACCAATGCGATGAGGATTGTGGTGCATGACACTCAATGTCAAGACTTTTCGGCGTTACTGTTCCCGCACGAGTGGGGCTGTCTTGATCTTCACGCCGACCCAGCGCGGCGGAAACCTGCGCACCAGCTGCGCTCAGCCCGCCGACTTTCGGGCATGCTGAAGTATTGGACGACTCGGGAGGGCGGCGACTACGACGCCTCGGGGAGCGGAACCAACGGCGGCAGGGTTGCGGTGGTAGGAGGAACGATGCTCGAAACGTCCGTGTCCGGCGGGGCGGACTCGCCCGGACGCGCCCAACGCGAACCGAAGTACTGGGGCCTCAAACAGCATCTGCTGGACATGCTCCGGTCCCTACCACCCGGCGCGCCGATTCCCACCGAACGTTCGCTGGCCGCCGAGTTCGACGTCTCGCGCACCACGGTGCGCCAGGCCTTGGCCGAGTTGACCGTGGAAGGCCGGTTGCTGCGGGTGCAGGGCAAGGGCACCTTCGCGGCCAAGCCGAAGGTCGCCCAGCGGCTGCAGCTGAGCAGCTACACCGAGGACATGCGCGCCCAGGGGCGCCAGCCGACCTCGCGGCTGCTGGAGGTCGTCGAGGAACCGGCCGCCGAGGAGCTGGCCGCGCTGCTGGGCACCAAGCCGAGCGCGACCGTGCTGCGGCTGCGCCGGTTGCGGTTGGCCGACGGCGAGCCGATGGCCATCGAAACCACCCACCTGCCGCTGTCCCGGTTCCGCGGGCTGACCAACCGGCTGGAATCCGGCGGCTCGCTATACCAGGTGCTGCGCGAGCAGTTCGAGGTCGAGCTGGGGCACGCCGAGGAGACCATCGAGACCGCCCTGGCCAGCCCGGAGGAGGCGGAGCTGCTCGGCTCCGACGTCGGGCTGCCGATGCTGCTGCTGTCCAGGCACTCCTTCGACACCGAGGGGCGCCCGGTGGAATGGGTGCGCTCGATCTACCGCGGCGACCGCTACAAGTTCGTCGCGCGGCTCAACCCGCCGACCTGATCACCGCTGCCTCCGCCGCACGAAGGGCACCCCGGCCGGGGTGCCCTTCGGCTTTCCGGCGTTACTCGGAGTGGGGGTTCTCACGGTTCGACAACGATTTGGAGAAAACCTCCGTGATCATTCGTTGGAACGTGCCGGGAGAGTATGCCTTCAACGTGCGTGGGAGCCATGGTCAGCAAGGATGTGGAGTCCAGGCAGTCGGATCCGGGCGAGGAGGCGAAGTCCAAGAGGTTGGACCTGTCGCCGCCGCAGGTCGCGGGTGCGGCGCTGGCGTCGGTGACGGCGGCCTTCCTGGGTTCGCGGATCGGGGTCGCGGGCACCGTGGTCGGTGCCGGGTTGACCAGCGTGATCATCACCGTCGGCGGTGCGCTCTACCAGCGCTCGTTCGAGAACGCCAAGCAGAAGGCGGTGGACGCGGCGGCCAAGGCTTCGGGGAAGCGCGCCAAGCGGACCGAGGTCGTGCGATATGTGTCCACAAAGGACGGAAAGATCGCTTCGACCCGGCAGATCCACCTGGCGCCCGGCATGCACTGGCCGGGCGGCGAACGGGTCGTGGACGATCCGACCCGGCAGCTCGACGACCGCGCGGCGGAGGTCGACGCCGAAGCCGCCACCCGGCAGCTGCGCTGGGACGGTGCCACGGCCGCGCAGCCGGCTGGTGCGCAGTCGGCTGGTGCGCAGTCGGCTGATGCGCAACCGGACACCGCGTGGCGGCGCAAGCGCCAGGTCCGGTGGGCGATGGTGGCGGCGAGCTGCGCGCTGGCCTTCGCGCTGAGCATGCTGGTCATCACCGGTTTCGAAGGAGTGCTCGGAAAGCCGCTCTCCGGCGGGGAAGGCGGCACGACGCTCGGGCAGGTGCTGCACCGGGATCCGCAGCAGACCCCGACCGCCCCGGCCGACACCGATGAGCCGCAGCGGACGCACAGCCAGCAGCCGCCGCCCTCGACGGAGGTGGAACCCACCGAGCAGCCGACCGTCCAGCCGACGACCGAGCAGCCCGCACCCACCTGGGAACCGACCCAGCCGCAGCCATCGCAGCAGTCGCCGACCTCCGCGCCGAACTCGCGAATGGACCAGCCGCGTGACCCGGCAGCCGAGACCGGCGTGTTGCGGCAGTACCCATCTGGGCGGTAAGAGGCCCTGTTATACGCCCGTTGCGCTAGCTCGATCGAGTTGCGTAGCGGGCGTTTTGGGCGAGATGCGGCGAAAGGTGGATGTGGGACTGGTGATCTCCTTTGATACTGGATCGGCGACGGGGGCCCTGAGATCCAGCTCACAGCGAGGGAGATACCAGATGAAGCGCAGACTCGCGGCCCGAATGGCCGGGACCGTGCTGCTGGCGGCGGGAACGGTAGCAGCGCTGACCATGCCGGCCACCGCGACTGAAGAGACCGCGCCGACCCCGGCCAGCGCGACTCTGCTGGACGCGATGCAGCGTGACTTCGGGCTGACCCGGGACCAGGCCATCGAGCGGCTCGCCCAGGAGGCCGCCGCCAACCGCGCGGACCAGCAGCTGCGCGGCTCGCTGGCCGGGACGTTCGGCGGGTCCTACTTCGACGCCGAGTCCGGCAAGCTCGTCGTCGGCGTGACCGACCCGGCGCGCTTCGACGAGATCCGCGCGGCTGGCGCGGAAGCCAGGCAGGTCGACTTCACCATCGAGGAGCTCAACGGCGTCGTCGAAGGCCTCAACTCGTACAGCACGCTGGCTCCTGACGGGGTCTCCGGCTGGTACGCCGACGGCAGCGAGAACTCCGTTGTCGTCACCACCAGGCCGGGCACCGAGCTCCAGGCGGCGCAGTTCGTGCGGGCGGCCGGGGTCCTGGTGGACGCGGTCCGGGTCGTCGAGTCCCTCGAAGACCCGCGGACCTACGCCGACGTCATCGGCGGCAACGCCTACTACATCGGCAGCGGCAGCCGCTGCTCGGTCGGGTTCTCGGTGCAGGGCGGCTTCGTGACCGCCGGGCACTGCGGCAGCGAGGGCGACAGCACCTCGGAGCCCACCGGCCAGTTCGAGGGCTCGTCGTTCCCGGGCAACGACTACGGCTGGGTGGCGGTCGGCTCCGGCGAGACCCCGCAGCCGGCGGTGAACCGGTACGACGGCAGCACCGTCGGCGTCGCCGGCTCGTCCGAGTCCGCCGAGGGTGCGTCGATCTGCCGCTCCGGTTCGACGACCGGTTGGCACTGCGGTTCGGTCGAGGCCAAGAACCAGACGGTGCAGTACCCGCAGGGCACCGTGTCCGGCCTGACCCGCACCAACGTCTGCGCCGAACCCGGCGACTCGGGTGGCTCCTGGCTCTCCGGTGACCAGGCCCAGGGCGTGACCTCGGGTGGTTCGGGCAACTGCTCGTCCGGCGGCACGACCTACTTCCAGCCGGTGAACGAAATCCTCCAGGCCTACGGCCTGACGCTGCTCACCTAACCGGTCACCGGTACCGACAACGGTCGTGGGTGCCGCGATCACGGCAGGCGGTCGCGGAGGTTCCGCGCGGCCGCGCGGGGATCCTCGGCCTCGGTGATCGCGCGAACCACGACGATCCGCTGCGCACCCGCCTTGAGCGCGTCGTCGAGGTTGTCCGGGCCGATGCCGCCGATGGCGAACCACGGCCGACCGTGTCCCCGGTGCTCCGCGGCGTGCTCCACCAGATCCAGCCCGGCCGCCGGTCGACCCGGTTTGGTCGGCGTGGTCCACACCGGGCCGGTGCAGAAGTAGTCCACCCCCGGTTCGATGGCCGCGGCGTCGGCCTGCACCACGTCGTGCGTGGACCTGCCGATCGCGATGTGCTCTCCGACGATGCGCCGGGCGATCTCCACCGGCAGATCGTCCTGTCCGAGGTGCAGGATGTCGGCCTCGGCCGCCATGGCGATGTCCGCGCGGTCGTTCACCGCGAGCAGCGCACCGTGCCGCACGCAGGCCTCGGCCAGCACCTCCAGCGCGGCCAGTTCGTGGCGGGCTTCCAGCGGAGCGCCACTCGGGTTCTTGTCCCGCAACTGGATGATGTCGACTCCACCGTCGAGCGCGGCCTCCGCGAACTCCGCGAGGTCACCGCGCTCGCTGCGTGCGTCGGTGCACAGGTACAGCCGTGCCTCGCCGAGGCGAGCGCGGATGCCGAAACCGTCCAATCCAGGCATGTTCCACAGGGTAACTGCTGGCACCACCGCCGCCGGAGCGCACAGGTTCGTGAAACGAGTTCAGGGACAGGCACTGACGTCGAGATCCTCGCCCGGTACGGTGGACTCGGTGAGCACGGGAGTCCGGACACCGGGCTGAGAGGGGGCGTTGGCCCCGACCGTCGAACCTGATCCGGGTCATGCCGGCGCAGGGAGCGTGGAGTGTCTGAACAACGAACCGATCACGTCGTCGTAGTGGGCGGCGGCGTCATCGGCATGTCCGTCGCCTGGCGGGCGGCCGCCGCCGGACATCGCGTGCGACTCGTCGACGCCGAACCGGCATCCGGGGCGTCTTACGTGGCCGGTGGCATGCTGGCGCCGATCGCCGAGGCGTGGCCCGGCGAAGAAGAACTGCTGGAACTGGGTGCGGCGTCGCTGCGGCAATGGCCGACGTTCGCCGACGAGCTGAGCCGCGCCGCCGGGCTGCCTTCTGGCCTGCGCCGCGAGGGAACCCTCGTGGTCGGGGTCGACAGCGCCGACCGGGCCGAACTGGACAACCTGGCCGACTACCTCGCCAGGCTCGGCCGCACCGTCAACCGGCTGTCCAGCCGGGAACTGCGCCGACTCGAACCATCGCTGGGCCCGGCGGTGCGCGGCGGGCTCGAAGTGCCGGGTGATCTCGCGGTCGACAACCGGGTGGCGCTGCGCGCGCTGCGCGCGGCGGCCACCGCGGCGGGCGTCGAATTCGTCGCGGCGAAGGCGAAGAGCGTGCGGCCCGGCGCCGTGCAGCTCGAAGAATCCACTGTGGACTGCGACATGGTGGTGATCGCGGCCGGTGCGCATTCCGGTGCGCTGCATCCCGTGCTGCGGGACCGGATCCGGCCGGTGAAGGGCGAAATCCTCCGGCTGCGCGCGCGGGCCACGGCACTGCCGCCGCCGAGCCGCACGGTCCGCGGTCCGGTGCACGGCCGTCCGGTCTACCTCGTGCCGCGCGACGACGGCGGCCTGGTGCTCGGCGCCACCCAGTACGAAGTCGGCTTCGACACCGAGGTCACGGTGGGCGGGGTGCGCGACCTGATCGCCGACGCCGAGCAGCTGGTGCCGGGCATCTCTGAGTACCAGCTCGTCGAGGCCGCGGCCGGGCTGCGCCCGAGCACCGACGACAACCTGCCGGTGCTCGGCTGGTTGGAGCCCGGCGTGCTGGCGGCCACCGGGCACCACCGCGGCGGCTTCCTGCTCGCCCCGGCCACTGTCGACGCGGTGCTCGCCCTGCTGCGCGGCGAGGAGCCCGCCGCCGAGGTCAAGGTCGCCGATCCGAGTCGATGGGGAGGACAGCAGTGAACGTCGTGCTCAACGGGGAACCACGGGAGACCGCCACCGACGCCACGCTCGCATCGGTGCTGCGCGAATTCGGGGTGCCCGAGCGGGGAGTGGCCGTGGCGCTCGACGGCGCGGTGGTGCCCCGAGCCCAGTGGCCGGAGACCACGCTGCGCCCCGATGCCGCCATCGAGGTCCTCACCGCAGTGCAAGGAGGGTGACGTGACGCCGCCCCACCCGGAGGAGGGGTTTCCAACCCGAAAGGTTGCGGCCCAGCCCGAATCGACCCCTTGCGGGGCAACGGAGGCATACCGAACCACGGCACCGATACCCGCGCCGCCCGGAGTCGGCGGTCCCGTCGTTAGGAGACTCATGGACGACCCGTTGGTAATCGCCGACCGGAAGTTCGGCTCGCGACTGATCACCGGGACCGGCGGGGCGACGAACCTCGCGGTCCTGGAACGCGCGTTGATCGCGTCCGGAACCGAGCTGACGACCGTGGCGATGCGCCGCGCCGATGCCGGCGGCGGCACCGGGGTGCTCGACCTGCTGCGCAAGCTGGGCATCGAGGCGCTGCCCAACACGGCGGGCTGCCGGACGGCGGCCGAGGCCGTGCTGACCGCGCAGTTGGCCCGCGAAGCGTTGGAGACGAACTGGGTCAAGCTGGAGGTCGTCGCCGACGAGGACACCCTGCTACCCGATCCGGTCGAGCTGCTGGACGCCGCCGAGCAGCTGGTCGACCAGGGTTTCGTGGTGCTGGCCTACACCAACGACGATCCGGTGCTGGCGCTGAAGCTCGAAGAGGTCGGTTGCGCCGCGGTGATGCCGCTGGGCTCGCCGATCGGCACCGGCCTGGGCATCCGGAACCCGCACAACATCGAGATGATCGTCTCCCGGGCGTCGGTCCCGATCGTGCTGGACGCGGGCATCGGCACGGCCTCGGACGCGGCGCTGGCCATGGAACTCGGCTGCTCGGCGGTGCTCCTGGCCACCGCGGTCACCCGAGCCCAGGACCCGGAGCGCATGGCGGCGGCGATGCGAGCGGCGGTCGAAGCCGGTCGCCTGGCGTCCCTGGCGGGCCGAATCCCACAACGCTTCTGGGCCCAAGCCTCCAGCCCCGGCCACCCGACCCGGTGAGGTAGTTCCAAGCACGCGTCACCAGCACGAATGATGTTGCTGATTCCGCCGGTGGTGTAGCCTTTTGGCAGGAGTTCGGTGCCGTGGGCATCGGGCGAGTCGCACGGTCGGGTGCACCCGGGGCATACCGGGACCCCGGCCGTACGCATGCCATGGCTGATCAACACGAGGTTGGCACTTCGACTTCGTAGATGCGGTCATTCAGCAATTCCCGATAGCCGCTCATCCCCATGCGATCGGTTCGTACCGCGCCCGCAACGATGTCGGCTGCCCAAAGCAGCCGTTCCGACTTGCCAGGTAGATGCACCACGTGGAAACGGGCACCCGGGGGAAGGCTGAAGCGGGCCCCGCGGGCTGTGGCGATGTCTCGGGCATTGAGTGCCGTGGTGCGGCTTTCCAAGCACAACTCGTTGACACCGAAATCGTGCAACTCGACCACCAACCGGGTCAGGCATGCCGCGCGGGCACGTTCCTGACGTTTCAACGGCACCGGGGTTCCGACCGTGACAACGTGAAATCCGGGCAGGTCCGCAATGGCCTTCGTCGCGCTGCGCCGCTGCTGGGCATCCATGTCGTTCCAGTGCAGCTTCATTTTGGGGCGTTTCCCGCGCAGCCCCGCCAACGCAGTGCGCGCCACCTCATGAACACCAACGTCGAACACCACTGCAGCGAGCACGTAGAAACCTCCCGCTGAGGCTTCCAGCACGGATTCGTCGCCGAACGCGCTGAGTGTGATCATCTCACTGAGCGTAGCCGTCAGTGCCGACGGCCTCGGTGGGCGGTCAGCGGATGTGGAGGCGTTGGGGGCGGACGAAGGTGATCGTGTAGCTCTTCCACGGGCTGTCGTAGCCGAAGGTCCGGTCGATGGCCAGGCGGGCGTGCAGGGCGTTCTCGACCAGCGAGCTCGCCAGCAGTTCGGTGGCCGGGGCGCTGCCCTCCGGCACGTCCGGGATCCGCGCCGTCGGCTTGCCGGCCAGCAGGTCGTCCACCGCGCGCAGCGCCGGGACCGCGACCGCCTGTTCGGCCTCCGGCCGGAACGCGAGGGTCGCGACGTCCTGCCGCAACGCGTCGAGCGCGATGGCCGCCGCGCGGGTCGCGCGGTCGTCGTCGGTCTCCTCGCCGATCCCGTCGAGCAGCGCGGGCATGCCGAGCAGATCTTGGGTGCGCCGCAACGCGAGCACGTTCGCCGCCTGCAACGCCGCGGGCAGATCGACGCCCTGGCCAGCGGCGCGCACGCTGCGCAGCAGCTCCGACACCGACCACACCGTGGAGCGCACCGCGCCGCGCACGTCCGGCAGGATGCTGCTGGGCAGCACCAGATAGCTGACGTAGCCGACGATGAGCGCGATGGCCGCGCCGACCGCCGTGTTCGCCGCGAAGCTGATCGCCACGTTCACCGGCGGCCGCTCCAGCCGCAACGCCTGATCGACCACGGTCACCACGATCAGACAACCCAGCAGCGTCTGGTACTCGCCGCGCAACCGCGCCATGTTCAGCAACATGCCGCCGATCACCAGCGGTACCAATAGGAACGCGCCCGGCAGCAGGGTGATCAGCAACGCCAGCGCGGTCACGCCGAGCACCGCGCCCCCGGTGCGTTCCAAGGCGCCGGTCATGCTGTCGCGGGCCGCCGGTTGCAGCACCACGTACAGCGCGAGCAGCAGACCGGACGCCGACGGGTCGCGCAGCAGCAGGACGATCACCATGCCGATGGAGACCGCGAGCGTGCAGCGCAGCGCGTGCCGGAACAGCGACGACCGCAACGACAGGTGTGCCCGTACCGCACCGGCGAACCGCTCCCGGCGCGCGCCGGGAGCCTGCGGCGGCAGCGGTGTCTCGACGCGCTGCACCACGGCCGCCCGAATCCGGTCGAGCCCCTCGTTGATGCGGCGCACCGCGTCCGGCAGGTCCTGTCGTCCGCCGCGCGCCAGCACTGCCTGGGCCGGGTCGCGGCGAGCGACCGCGGGCAATCCGGTGCAGGCGCGGGCGCGCACCGCGCGGGCGAGTTCGGCGGCCACCTGATCGGCCTGCGCGACGATCTCCCGGAGTCGTCCGGCTTCCGTCCGGTCGCTCTGCTGGGCCTGCGTGAGCAGGGTTTCCCGCGCCGCGCGGAACCGGGCGGCCCCGGCCAGCACCTGGCCCAGCCAGGTGCAGGAGCCATCGGCGCGCCACGCGGCGGCAGCGGATTCGACCACGCCGGGACCGGGTTCGAGCAATGTCCGGGCGACCGCCGCGCGCGTTGCCCTGGTCGGGTCACCGAGGCCGATGATCACCCGCAGGACCAGCGCGAATGCCGCGCCGGTGGTGGTTGCGCCCAGCAGCACCAGCACCGGTTGGTCAGCACCGATCCCGGTGGTGGTGGCCGCCAGCGTCGCGGCGGCGAAGGTCTGGCCACCGATGCGGTAGTGCTCGCCGAGCGCGGGCAGCATGCCGGTGCCGAAGACCACCACGGCGACCGCCAGTCCGGCCAGCACCGGGATCTTCACCAGCAGCGGGCCGACGGTCATCACGAGCACCAGCGCCGGGGTGAACCAGACGAACCGGTGCAGGTCGGAGCGCAGCGACTGACCGCTGGTGGCGATCAGCGCGAGCACCGCGGTCAACCCGGCGATCAGCGCCGGGGTCTGCAGTTCGAAGAGCCAGCCGATGGCGGCCCCGGCCACCACGGCGACGAGCACCAGCACGGCGTATTGGTGTTGCCGAGGGTCCGGTGCGCCTGATTCGGTGGCCAGCCCTTGCCGCACTCGTGTCCACACCGATTTAGCCACGCTGTTGAAAACCCCTGTCGTCCTAGTGCGCGCAGCGCGAAGCAAACCGCCTGCCGCCGGTGGCCCGCAGTCTGGGAATTACGCGCTTCTTGACGAGTATGTCGATGAGCAACGCCATTCGGGTTACAGATCCGGGACCGAAATCACTCTATTAGGGGGCCGGTTGGGGGTGGGCATGCTCGACGTGCGTCTTCGTCAGCGCGCGCTGGCGAGGTCAGAACGACCGCGGGCTGACCCGCCAGAACGTAGACACCGGCCCGACCCCGGCGCCCAGCGGATACGCGTGCGACACGCTGCGCGTGACGAACCGCTTCCCGCTGCGCACCGCGTCCGGCACCGAGGCCCCCTTCGCCAGGGCCGCGGTGATCGCCGAGGCGAACACGTCGCCCGCGCCGTGGGTGTGCACCGTCGCGTATCGCGGACCGGGCAGCGCGACCGCCTCGGTGCCGTCGAAGAGCAGGTCGACGCATTCCGGGTCGTCGGCCAGGTGACCGCTTTTGATCAGCACCCACTGCGGCCCGAAGTCGAAGACCGCCTTCGCGGCGTCCAGCAGGTCCGCGCGGGTGCGCGCGTCGATCCCGGTCAGCAGCCGAACCTCGTCGAGGTTCGGGGTGGCCAGCGTGGCGCGCGGAAAAGCCTGGTACCGCAAGGCATCCAGCGCGTCCGGTCGGAGCAGCGGTTCGCCGCTGCGGGAGGCGGCCACCGGGTCGACGATGAACGGGGTGCGGCCACCTCGCCCGATGCCGTGGGTGTCGCAGACCTCCAGCACTGCCTCGATGGTGGCCGCCGAGGCGAGCACCCCGGTCTTTGCGGCGTCCACCCCGATGTCCGAGGCGACGGCGTCGATCTGCGCGGCGACGGTCTCCGGCGGGATCTCCACCAGCCCGGTGACGCCGACGGTGTTCTGCACGGTCACCGCGGTGACCGCGGTCATCCCGTGGACTCCGCAGGCGAAGAAGGTACGCAGGTCGGCGTGCATCCCGGCACTGCCACCTGAATCCGACCCGGCGATGGTCAGCGCGGTCGGAGGGGCGGTGTCGTTCGCGGGCCGACTTTCGTGCCCGGCCGAGATCTCGTGCATCCAGCTCATGTTACGGCCCTGGTCCTGGCGATCTTCCGGGACGTTTTCGCGGGGTGAGGGGCACCCGTGACCCAGTAACCGGGGCACGGGTGCCCCTCACCCCGGTTCAGTCCGCGAGGGGGAGGTAGACCTTGTTGCCGGTTCCGGCGAACTCGGCGGACTTCTCGCGCATGCCTGCCTCGATCGCCTCGACGCTGGTCAGGCCGCGCTCCTCGGCGAACTTCCGGACGTCCTGGGTGATCTTCATCGAGCAGAACTTCGGCCCGCACATGGAGCAGAAGTGCGCGGTCTTGGCGGGCTCGGCGGGCAGCGTCTCGTCGTGGAAGGCCCGCGCGGTGTCCGGGTCCAGCGACAGGTTGAACTGGTCGGTCCAGCGGAACTCGAACCGCGCCTTGGACAACGCGTCGTCCCAGTCCTGCGCGCGCGGGTGGCCCTTGGCCAGGTCGGCGGCGTGCGCGGCGATCTTGTAGGTGATCACGCCGGTCTTGACGTCGTCCCGGTTGGGCAGCCCGAGGTGCTCCTTCGGCGTCACGTAGCAGAGCATCGCGGTGCCCGCCTGGGCGATCATCGCCGCGCCGATCCCGGAGGTGATGTGGTCGTAGGCGGGTGCGATGTCGGTGGTCAGCGGGCCGAGCGTGTAGAACGGCGCCTCACCGCAGAGTTCTTCTTCCAGCCGCACGTTCTCCGCGATCTTGTGCATCGGCACGTGGCCGGGCCCTTCGATCATCACCTGCACGTCGTGCTCGCGGGCGATGTGGGTCAGTTCGCCGAGGGTCTCCAGTTCGGCGAACTGCGCGCGGTCGTTGGCGTCCGCGATGGAGCCGGGCCGCAGGCCGTCGCCGAGGGAGAACGTGACGTCGTAGGCGCGCAGGATCTCGCACAGCTCGCTGAAGTGCGTGTACAGGAAGCTCTCCTGGTGGTGCGCCAGGCACCAGGCGGCCATGATCGACCCGCCGCGGGACACGATGCCGGTGACCCGGTTCGCGGTCAGCGGCACGTAGCGCAGCAGCACACCGGCGTGCACGGTCATGTAGTCCACGCCCTGCTCGCACTGCTCGATGACGGTGTCGCGGTAGATCGCCCAGGTCAGCGCAGCCGGATCGCCGTTGACCTTCTCCAGTGCCTGGTAGATCGGCACGGTGCCGATCGGCACCGGGGAGTTGCGCAGGATCCGCTCCCGGGTCTCGTGGATCCGCTTGCCGGTGGAGAGGTCCATGACGGTGTCGGCGCCCCACCGGGTGGCCCACACCATCTTCTCCACCTCCTCCTCGACCGAGGAGGTCACCGCGGAGTTGCCGATGTTGGCGTTGACCTTCACCAGGAACTTCTTGCCGATGATCATCGGCTCGCTCTCCGGGTGGCAGCGGTTGGCCGGGATCACCGCCCGGCCGATTGCCACCTCGTCCCGGACCAGCTCGGCCGACACACCTTCGCGCGCGGCGATGTACTCCATTTCCCGGGTGATGACACCGGCTTTCGCCCAGCCGAGCTGGGTTCGGTGCTCCCGGCCGTCGGCCCATCCCGACCGCATCCGATGAAGTCCACTGTGGACGTCGATGGCGGCGTTCTCGTCGGTGTACGGCCCGGAGGTGTCGTACACGTCGAGGTGCTCGCCGTTGCTCAACTCGATGCGGCGGGCTGGCACTTGCAGGCCGGATTCGGTGTTGCGGTACACCTTCCGGGAACCGCTGATCGGCCCGGTGGTGATTTCGGTTGCGCTGCTGGAAGAGTTCGAACGCACGTCGGCCACTGCCACCCACTCCCTACGCTGGCATTACCCAGTCAGGTTCATGCGGTCGGCGGCCCCGGAGTTCTCCAGCCGCCCTCTCAGCCCGCTGTTGGTGCGAGCTCCCGCGGTTTTCTCTTGACGCCGCCAGACGCTAGCGGCAGCCCCGCGGCATTGCCAACCCCGTTCACTCCGATGACGGCAGCGCGATTTGCCGTTAGGCTCATGACCAGCGAGATCGCAACGTTGTCAGGGGTGGTGAGTACGGTGCGTGATGACATCGACACAGGAGGTGACCGCGCTATGACTGCTGCCCCGGCGTTCGAACGCTCGACGTGGGATGAACTGGTTCAGGTCTGGGAGCACCTGGATCTGCCCAACAGGGCTTGGCGCGCGGAGATCATCGAGGAGAGCATCGTCATGACGCCGCCGCCAGGACACGGCCACAACTTGATCGCGAATCAGGTGCATCGTGCCCTTTCGCGTGAAATTCCCGATGAGTGGGCGATCTTCCAAACTTCTGGCGTTGCGATCCCGTTGCGGAGCAGTCTTTTTATCCCTGACGTGGTGGTCATTCCACTGGATGTGATGCCGACAGACGACGATCCGACGCCCATTGCTGCAGGGCAGGCGCTGCTCGCCGTCGAGATCACCTCAAAGAGCAATGCGGAGAGGGATAGAAAAACGAAGCTGTGGAACTATGCCCACGCGGGTGTGCCGTTGTATCTGTTGATCGATCGTTTCGCTGCGGATGGGCCTTCGGTGCTGTTGTATTCCGAGCCTCTGGACGGGCGTTATCGACGCTTGCACCGTGTTCCCTTTGGGGACCCCATCGAGTTGCCGGAGCCGTTCGACTTCACCTTGGAGACCAAGGAGTTCTGAAGCGTCAGTCCTCCTCGGCGAAGGGGTCGCCGGTTTCGGCCGGGTCCCAGGACAGGCCAGGTACGCCCCAACCGTTGCGCCGGACCATCTTCTTCGCCGCCCGGGCGTAGCGACCGGTCAGCCGCTCCAGGTACAGGTGGCCGTCCAGGTGGTCGGTTTCGTGTTGCAGGCAGCGGGCGAAGAAGCCGGTGCCTTCGACCTCGACCGGCTTGCCGTCCACATCGGACCCGATGACCCTCGCCCAGCTCGCCCGGCCGGTCGGGTAGGTCTCGCCGGGCACCGACAGGCAGCCCTCCGAGTCGTCGTCCGGGTCCGGCATGGTCTGCGGGATCTCCGAGGTCGTCAGCTCCGGGTTGACCACCAGGCCGCGGTGCTGGACACCCTCGTCGTCCGGGCAGTCGTAGACGAACAGCCGCAGGTCGACGCCGATCTGGTTGGCCGCGAGCCCGACCCCGTTGGCGGCGGCCATCGTCTCGAACATGTCGTCGACGAGGGTGCGAAGTTCGTCGTCGAAGCGCTCCACCGGACGGGTGGGGTTGTGCAGCACCGGGTCGCCGACGACACGAATCGGGTGAACAGCCATGGGCGGGACTTTAGCGGCTTTCGTGCCCGGTGCAGCGAGGTGCTCTTGCCAGCTACCCGCCGATGTGATCCGCTCACACCGCGAATCTGGGCATGGTGTAATTAAGACGGAATCACAGCCATGTGATTCCGGCGAAGGCGGGAAGTCCCGAATCGCGAGGCGAGGAGCCAGATGGACGCCGCTCAAATGCTGACCGCGCAGGAGATCGCTCGTCAGTGCGAGCAACTGGCGCGCTTGCAACAACGGCACAAATCGTCGGACGTTCGGCGCTTGCGACTCGCCGAGCCGATCACCCAGCCGATCGAGCGGATCGTCGATCCGCCGCCGGTGCCGCCCCAGCCGGCACCGCCGTCACCCCAACCGTCGACGCGGTTCATCGAACTCACCGACCGGGAGCGCAGCATCCTGGCTTTCGAGGCGCAGTGGTGGAAGCGCTCCGGCCTGAAGGAGCGGGCGATCCGCGAGCTGTTCGACATGTCGGCGTCGCGCTACTACCAAGTGCTGAACGCGCTGGTGGACAGTCCGGCCGCGGTGCGGGCAGACCCTATGCTGATCAAACGGCTGCGCAAGGGACGGGCGGGTCGGCAGCGCGCGCGGGCCGCCCAACGACTGGGAATCGAGTTGTACTGATGACTTCAGGGGAACCGTCCGCCGGACCCGCCAAGGCCAAGATCATCGGCTTCGGTCTGATCGGGGTCGGTGCGATCGCGGGCGTCGTCGGCATCGCCACGCTGGTTTCCGGTGGGGACACGGCGAATTCGGCCCGGCCGCTGCCCCCGGAACAGGGCACCAACCCGCCGATCACCTCACCCGCCCCGATCCCGCCCGTCGACTCCGCCGTGCTGCCGCCGCCCGCGAACACGCCGCCGCCGGTCGTGCCGGACACCCAGCAGCTCGCCCCGCCGCAGACCACGCCGAACCAGGACGTGCCGGTCGGCTCCGGCGACGCGGCGACCAAGATCGTGGTGCGGGTGTACAACAACAGCACGATCAGCCAGCTGGCGCACCGCGCGGCGGACGACTTCCGCCGCGCTGGTTACGACGTGCCGGAGGTCGGCAACTACTCGGCCGGGCGCATCCCCACCACGACGGTCTACTTCCGGCCGGGCACCGACGAGGAGCGCCAGGCCAAGGACCTGGCCGCCCAATTCGGCGCACGCGCCGAACCCCGCTTCGACGGCATCCAGGACGCCACCCCAGGCCTGATCGCCATCATCACCAACGACTACAAGGGCACCACCAACACCAAGTAACCCCCATTCGAGTGCTGGGTGAAGATCGCTTGGTTGGGGGGCGGTTTGCGGCGTAGGACTCCAGGGCTGCCAGTTGGGCTGGGTCGAGGGAGGGGCGGATCGCGTTGCGGGCTGCGGTCAGGTGGGTGGCGGAAACTTGGGCTGCGGCTAGGGATTCGCGCATTGCGGTGAGGGCGGCTTCGCGGATCAGGGCGGCGCAGTCGGCTGCCGAGTAGCCGTCGAGGTCTCCGGCCAGCGCTGCCAGGTCCACATCGGACGTCAGTGGTGTGTTCTTCGCCGCCGATCGCAGGATCGCCTCCCGGGCGCTGGTATCCGGCGGTGGGACGTACACCAGCCGCTCCAGGCGGCCGGGGCGCAGCAGCGCCGGGTCGACCAGCTCCGGTCGGTTCGTGGCGCTGAGCACGACCACGTCGCGCATCGGCTCCACGCCGTCGAGTTCGGTCAGCAGCGCCGCCACCACCCGGTCGGCCACCCCGGAGTCCGAGGACTGCCCGCGGCGCGGCGCCAACGCGTCCACCTCGTCGAGGAACACCAGCGCCGGAGCGGCGTTGGCGGCCCGCAGGAACAGTTCGCGCACCGCGCGCTCGGACTCGCCGACCCACTTGTCCATCAGCTCCGCGCCCTTGACCGCGAGCACGTTCAGCCGCCCGCTGCCCGCCAGAGCCCGCACCAGGAAGGTCTTGCCGCAGCCCGGCGGCCCGTACAGCAGCACGCCGCGCGGCGGCTCGACGCCGAGCCGGGTGAACGAATCCGGGTACTGCAACGGCCAGAGCACCGTTTCGGTGAGCGCCTGCTTCACCTCGGCCATGTCCCCGACGTCGTCGAGCACCAGCCCGCCGGTCTGCAGGTTGTCCGATGTGGACATCGAGATCGGCCGGACCGAGGACAGCGCGTCCATCAGGTCCTGTTGCCGGATGCGGGGGTCGGCGGTGTCGTCCTGGTGCCGCAGGGCGGCGCCCACGGCCGCTTCCCGGCACAGCGCCACCAGGTCGGCGACCACGAATCCCGGCGTGCGCTCGGCGACCTCGGCCAGCTTGACGTCGGTGGCCAGCGGCGCGTTGCGCAGCAGCACCCGCAGCAGGTCGGTGCGGGTGGCGTCGTCGGGCAGACCGAGGGTGAGTTCGCGGTCCACCAGCCCCGGTTCGCGCAGCCTCGGGTCGATCGCCTGCGGTTGCGAGCTGGTGACCACCACGGCGAGCCGGTCGGCGCCGATCGCGCCGCGGATCGCATCGAGCGCCACGGTGGCCAGCGGCGGCGGCTCGGTGCCCGGCAGCAGGCTCTCGACGTCGGTCAGCAGCAGCACGCAGTTGCCGGTCGCGCTGGTGGCGCGGTTGATGGCCTGCTGGAGGCGCGCGGCGGCGGCGCGGGATTCGAGCGCGGCGACGCTGGGCGCGGCGAGTTCGACGAGCTCGGCGCCGATCGAGCCGGTCACGGCGCGGGCCAGGGTCGCCTTGCCGACCCCGGCCGGGCCGCTGAGCAGCACGCCCAGCTGCGGTTCGGCGCCGAGGCGGCGCAGCAGTTCGGGCTGGTCGAAGGCCAGCCGCAGCCATTCGGTGAGCCGCTTCACCGCATCGCGGGAACCGACCAGGTCGGCGACCGGAATCGCGGTCTCGACCGGCCGGGCTGGTTCCGGCACCGCCGGTATGGCAGGTATCGGCTCCGAGGTGGCGCCGTCCCGCCATTCGACCACTGTGGACGGTTGGACGGCCACCGCGCCGGCCGGTTCGGTGGCCGCGATGGTGATCAGCTCGTTGGTCCAGGTCATCCCGATCGCGGTGGAGAGCTTGCGACGCACCTCACCGGCGTTCGCGGTGGTCGCCGGGCCGATGTCCTGGGGCAGCAGCGACACCGTGTCGCCGGTGCCGAAGACCTTGCCGGTCAACGCCAATCGCACGGTCTCGGCGGCCACGGTGGCGCGCGCGAGCTGTGAACCGGCGATGCTCACCCGCTTCGCGACCGCGACCTGCACCGGCGAGACACCGACCTCGGCGCCTTCGGTGAGACCGAGGTTCATCAGGGCCACGTCGTCGAGCAGCAGCACCCCGGTCGCGCTGCCGGGCTCGGCCGCGGCGGCGAGGGCGACGGTGATCCGAGTCCCGGTCAGCCGCACGGCGTTCCACGGTCGCAACCCCAGGGCGTCGAGGACTTCCGGGTGCATGCGCACCACCCCGCGCCGGGTGTCCTTGGCCGATGGGGAAAGGCGGGCGGTCAGCGTGATGGACGGCACGGCCGCGAGCTTAGCCGCGCCGCGCCGCCACCATCAGCCGATCCCGGCGCGCCGCGCGGGCCCGCGGTCCGGCCTGTCCCGGGCCACCCAAGAGATTGGTAGGTGAAGGGCACCTTTCGCCAACTTAGTTGGTGGAAGGTGCCCTTCACCTCGGGAAGTTCACTGGCGCGGGGCGCCGTCGTTGCGGCTGCGGCGCAGCTCCAGGCGGCGCCAGCTGCGGCGCGGGCCGTCGGGATGGCTGTAGCGCCGTGGTAGGCGCACCCGCCGCGCGGCGCCCGCCACGCGGCGGCGCAGCGGCGGCCGCAGGCCGAGGCGGCGCTGGCCGCGCCGCCGGATCGCGCGCCGCTCCCGCGGCGGCATCCCCCACGCCTCCGGGTGGTTGGCCAGCCAGTTGTGCCGGTAGACCGCGTAGGGCACGTGCAGCAGGTAGATCGCCATGGCGATCGCCAGCGAGATCAGCGGGAACATGATGATCCCGGCGGCCAGCAGCGCGACCAGCACCAGCAGCGGGGCGGCAGCGCGCGGCGGCACCTTGACGGTCTTGAGAGACAGCGTGGGCACCCGGCTGACGGCCAGCGCCGCGATCAGCACCATCCAGACCATCACCAGGTTCTGGTCCGCCCACCAGCCCGGGTAGCCGAAGTGCGCGGTCAGGACGATCGGCAGCAGCGCGAGCAGCCCGGCGGCCGGGGCGGGCACGCCGACGAAGAACTCCTTGGCGTACGGCGGTTGTTCGGTGTCGTCGAGCAGCGTGTTGAACCGGGCGAGGCGCAGCACCATGCACACCGCGAAGATCAGCGCGACCACCCAACCGGCCCGGTTGTCCTGCAACTGCCACGCGTACAGCGTCAGCGCCGGGGCGACGCCGAAGGACATCGCGTCGGACAGCGAGTCGAGTTCGGCACCCATCTTGGAGGTGGCGTCGAGGAGTCGGGCGATCCGCCCATCGAGACCGTCGAGCACGGCGGCGACCGCGACGGCCGCGATGGCGCCGGTCAGGTGGCCGTTCAGCGCGAACTGGACCGCGGACAGCCCGGCGCACATCGCCAGCACGGTGATCGCGTTGGGCAGCAGCCGGACGCCGGGGGTGGTGCGCATGCTCATGAGGCGCCCTGCGGTAGTTCGGCTAGCGCGGTCTCCCCGCCGATGGTGCGCTGACCGGGCTCGACCAGGATCCGGCTGCCGGTCGGCAGGTAGAGGTCCACCCGCGAGCCGAACCGGATCAGCCCGTAGGTGCTGCCCGCCTGCAGCACATCGCCTTCGGCGACCGAGCAGACGATCCGCCGCGCGACCAGTCCGGCGATCTGCACCACGGCGACCTGGGTGCCGTTGTCGGCGCGGATGACCAGCGAGTTGCGTTCGTTGTCCTCGCTGGCCTTGTCCAGGTCGGCGGAGAGGAACTTGCCGGGCCGGTAGGCGATGGTCTCGACCTTGCCGCTCAACGGGATTCGCTGGACGTGCACGTCGAAGATCGTCAGGAAGACGCTGATGCGGGTCATCGGCGTGTCGCCGAGACCGAGTTCGGCCGGGGGCACCGCGGGTTCGATGTTCGAGATGGTGCCGTCGGCGGGGGCGATGGCGAGTCCGTCGCGGCTGGGCGCGGTGCGTACCGGCTCGCGGAAGAACCACGCGCACCAGGCGGTGAGGATGCCGCCGAGCAGGCCTGCGGTGCGCCAGCGGCGACCGAGCAGGAGGGTCGCGATGGCGGAGCCGAGCACGAACGGGCGGCCTGCGGGGTGCATCGGCGGGATCGTGTCGCGGGCCAGCGCGGCGAGGTGCGCCAGCGGGTTCTTGTTCGGTTCTTTCGCGGTGCTCATCGAGGTGCTTCGCCCCTGCGTCGGCGGTCATGGTGCGGCGATCGCGGTCGCCGTCCCCTGACGAACGGGGAGCGCCGACCGGCGCCGTCGTCGGGTACAGCATCGCGGACGCCTCGGGCCAACTGACGCCAGGGGGCGTAGTTGATCAAGAACAACCCTGCTGACCTGCGTTTATTTAGATCCGGGATGCTACCGCCAAGCCGCGCTCTGCGTAACCCGGTCGGGTGAATAGATACTGGCCTGCTCAAGTCCGCCCGGCCATTCGCCGAGAACCGGGGTGCGGCAGCTGGGCGCCAGCGGGCATTTGCTCAACGCGTTGGGTCGAGCTGAACGTATTTCGGTCACTACCAAGAAGAGGGGGCCGTTCGGCGCCTCCCCGTAGACGCCGAACGGCCTCCTCTAGTGCGGGTCCGTGCACCCCCCGACGGCGCACGGTCCTCGGCACGTCCGCCCCACCGGCAAGCAGGAGTGGGAAATGCGGACGTCTTGGAGATGTATTTGATCGACGGTTCGTTACGCGGTTTCCAGTGTAATTGAGTTCACAAAAAGTCCGTAGCCGCTATTGGAGGACCTTTGCGGCCCGTTACATGACGAAGCGTCATCAAGTTCCGGACTCGTTTCACTCGTTCGTGTAAACGGGGTCTTCCAGGTTCATCCGCGCCCCCATCAGCTCGCCGAGGCCTCGATACGGGTCGCCGTGCTCCACGCCATCGGCCGTGCTGCGCAGCACCAACGCGCAAACGCCGTCCGCTTCGCTGTGCACGCAATCGCTGTCCAGCTCCGATACCGCGTACTCGTCGAGGTACAGCTCGACCGACAGCGACCAGCCCGCGCGGTCCTGGTCCAACCGGGCGCTGGCCACGTCCCGGCTGTCCACCCACTGCGCGTCGGGCCGCTCGCGGAGCTCGCTGATCGGCGTCGCGGCCAGCTCGCCGAGTTGTTCCTGCTCGGCTTGGCGCAGCCGGGCGAGGGTGCCCGCCAACAGGCGTTTCGTGGTGCTGGCCGAGCTGGGCAGCAGCACCAGCCCCCGATCGGTGACCAACAGGTCATAGCTGCCGCCGGGGCACTGCACCGGGCTGACTATTCCGGCCAGCTCGGGCTCGGGTTCGGCGGCCGGGCGGCGCGTGTGGGTCAGCGGCACCCCGAGGTCCACCAGCGCGCGGTGCAGCCCGGGGATCAGCCGGGGATCGGTGATCGCGGGGCGGACCAGCCGGTCCGGGTCCAGCGGGTGCCCGTTGGCCAGCCGCACCGTCGACGGGCCGCCCCAGTCCAGTTCGTGGTGCGCCCGCCGGGCGCAGATCAGCGCGTCCACCACGGCGCAACCGAGCAGCTCGGTCAGCGTGTCGACGGCGGCCTGCTCGATGCGTTCCGGGGACAGGCCGGGGTTGAGCACCGGGTTGATCAGGTCGAGGCCCTCGCCGCGGTGGATGGCGGGCAGGATGCCGCCGATGGTCGGCTCCACCGGCAATCCGCTCTGCGCCGCGGCCGAACTCAGCAGCGCGGCCTGGTCCGCGACGTGCGCCGCACCGGCCAGCCGAGCCAGTTCCGGCCAGGCCAGCCGACGCTTGAGGCCGTCGATCATCAGGCGATCTTCGAGTTCGGGGACGCTCTTGCGCGGGTTGCGCAGCACGGCGAACCCGGGCCGCTCGTCGAGTTCCTGCTCGGCGACCTTGATCCGCCGCATCACGTCGATGCGCTGGCGGACGGGCGGGTGCGTTCGGTCGCCGTCGCGTTCTTCGACGATGGTCCGCTTGACGCGTTCGGCCAGCTGGGGCTTGCGCGTCGGGTGCTCCATGAAGGACCGGAACCCCAGCAGCACGTCCGGCGCGTGGCCGATCGCGGTGGCCATGCTGAGGTACTCCTCCGAGTACTCCCGCCAACCGATTTCGATGGCGACCGCCTTGCGCAGGGCGGTGACGGCGGCGCGGCTGCCCGCCTCCCGGACCGCGATGGCGTCGGCGGCGAATTCGAGGGCGTGCCCGGTGGTGGCCGCGATCGCGGTGAACAGTCGGGCGTAACCGGCGAACAACCACTTGACCGGGCCGCCGGTCAGGCTCGACACGGTGCGTTCCACGCTGGCCGATGCGCGGTAGGCCGTCACGGTCAGCCGGTTGCGGCCGGTCAGGCGGCCGAGCTGGTGCGCGACCACGGCCCGCAGTTCGCTGACGTTGAGCGCGGCGAGCAGCGGCAACCCGATCTCCAGGTATCGGGTGCGGGTGCGCAGGCCGAGCAGCGCGGTGTCCTCGCGGATGATCGCGTTCGGCTCGGAGGTGATTCGGATTTCATCGGGTGGCGGGGCGTCGGCGGTGGAGGCGATCGACGCCACGATCCGCCACACCTGCGCCTGTTCTTCGCGGTAGAGCGGGACACCCCGTGGCCGCACCCGCGAGCGCAGCACGGCGCGCAGCCCGATCGCGAGCATCGAGCCGACCACCACTGCCGCCAGCGCGGCCTTCAGCCCGCTGCCGTGGTCGTATCGGAAGGTGAACGCCGCGATCGCGAGCAGCCCGAGGACCAACGCGATCGGCGCGAGGAAGAAGCCGATGTGCAACGCCAGCGCCAGGAAGGCGCGCCAGGGGCCACGCACGGTGCAGAACTCCGGAGGGGATGGTTTGGGACGGTGGTGCAGTCTTGGCCAAGCCGGTGGGATCCGTCAATAAGAAGGCGCGCCAAGCTCGTTTCCGTTGCGGAACCGCAAAAACCAGCAGCTGTGCCGGTTTTGTGCGATCCCGGCTCCGGACGGGTCTCGGCAGCTGTCCGGATCGGCGCCGGTGTCAGTCCAGCAACGTCACGTCCACTGTGGACTTCGCGGCGAGTTCGGTGACGTCTTCGGGGATCGCCAGCAGGCAGTTCGCCCTGGCGAGCTCCGCCAGCAGGTGCGAGCCGGGCGCACCCTGCAGCACCACGGTGCCGGTGGCCGGGTCGAACCTGCCCCGGCGGTACTGGCGTCTGCCCGCCGGTGAGGTCAGCGCCTCGACCAGCGTCGCCTGCCGCACCGGCCGCTGGGTGTTCCGGTGCCCGGCCGCGGCGCGCAGCGCGGGCCGCACGAAGACCTCGAAGGACACCATCGAGCTGACCGGATTGCCCGGTAGCGTCACCACGGCGACGCCGCCGCGGTATCGGCCGCAGCCCTGCGGCATGCCCGGCTGCATCGCGACCTTGGTGAACTCGACGCCGTTGCCGGTGAGCGCGTCCTTGACCACCTCGTACGCCCCGGCGCTGACCCCGCCGGAGGTGATCAGCAGGTCCGTCGAGTCCAGGTGCGGGGCCAGCGCGGCGTGGAAGGCCTCGACGTCATCCGGCACGAAGCGCAGCAGGGTGGCCGTGCCACCGGCCTCGCGCACCGCGGCGGCCAGCATCAGGCCGTTGGACTCGTAGATCTGCCCGGGTTGCAGGGCGGTGCCCGGCGCCACCAGTTCCGAGCCGGTGGACAGCACCAGCACCCGCACCGGCCGGTGCACGGACAGCTGCGCGGCCCCGACGGCAGCGGCAACGCCCAGCTGCGCGGGCCCCAGCGTGCTGCCCGCGGTGAGCACCGTGTCGCCCGCCGCGACGTCCTCGCCGCTGCGCCGCACGTGCGCGCCCAGCTGCACCGGGGTGAACAGCTGCACCTGCTCGGTGCCGCCGTCGGTGCGTTCCACCGGGATCACCGCGTCCGCGCCGGGCGGCAGTTGAGCACCGGTCATGATCCGGTGTGCGCTGCCGGGTTGCAGCGGTGGCACGTCGATCCGGCCAGCCGGGATGTCCTCGTGGACGGGCAGCTTCACCGGGTGCTGCTGGGTCGCTTCGGCGAGGTCGACCGAGCGGACCGCGTAGCCGTCCATCGCCGAGTTGTCGAATGGCGGCAGCGAGATCGGCGTGGTCAGGTCTTCGGCCAAGGCGTGCCCGAGGCAGTCCGCCAACGGCTTGGCCAGCACCGGCGTCGGGGGCAGCAACGCGGCGACCTTCGCCTGGTGATCGGCGACCGCGGTCAGAGCAGAGGGTTCGGTTCCGTGCGACACGCCCCGATCATCGGTCATCCAGCCCCCTGCTGTCCCTACCGGCGTGCGAATCGTCGCACCGATCGCCCGTGGCAGACTCGTGTGACGGTCGCGAGATCGCGAGGAGCGGGCGGTCTGGCCTGCTTGACGTCAGGCGAGCGCCTTTGCACGCACGTAAGTCGACCACCGGTGCAAGGCGACCCCCGCAGTCTGCCCTAGGAGGTATCCGTGCAGGTCCGCACTCGTCACACGCCTTCGTTCGGGGTGGCTCGGCTGGTGCTCGCGCCCGGTGAGCCGGTGCAGGTCGAATCCGGTGCGATGCTGGCCACCAGCTACGGCGTGACCGTCGAGGCGCGGGCGCACGGCGGTTTCCTGAAGTCGTTGGCCCGGGCCGCGCTCGGTGGCGAGTCGTTCTTCGTGTCGACCTACACGGCCCCGCAGCAGGGCGGCTGGGTCGATGTGGCGCCCAACCTGCCCGGCGACCTGAACGTGCTCGAACTCGACGGCCGGGTCGGCTGGTGCGTGACCAAGGGCTGCTGGCTCGCTTCGGCGAGCACGGCGCACGTCGAGACGCAGTGGGGCGGGTTCCAGAACCTCTTCGGCGGTGAGGGCGGTTTCATGACCCACGTCGGCGGCCAGGGCCCGGTGGTGGTCTGCTGCTACGGCGCGCTGGACGTGGTGACGTTGCAGCCCGGTGAGTACGTGACGATCGATACCGGTCACGTGGTGGCTTACGCCGATATGGTGCAAACCCGGTTGCGCCAGATGAACCAGGGCATCACCCAATCGCTGAAGAGTGGTGAAGGCCTGGTGTTCGATTTCGCCGGGCCGGGCCAGGTGCTGACCCAAACTCGCAATCCCCGAGGACTCGTCAGCTGGTTGCAGGCAAATGGCCTAGGCGCCCGATCCTGAGAATTTCGCCGAGGGCGCAATACGGATTCGTGCACTCGGGGGAATTTCGCCGGTTATACCCACTCCGATAACGGACAGTGGCCGAGAAAGACACCCATTCGGCCCAGCGTTTAACGGAAAAGTCGCATTGCCGAACCCGCGACGAGGCTTGATTTCTGGGGTAGCGTGTCCGTTGCTCCAGCGGCGCCTGGCGCGTCGTGCATCACTTTTTCCATGAGGAGGACGCCGTGGCGGTCGGCACGGTCAAATGGTTCAACTCGGAGAAGGGCTACGGATTCATCGCGACGGACGGTGGATCTGATGTGTTCGTCCATTACTCCGCGATCAACATGTCTGGTTTCCGAACCCTTTCCGAAGGGGATCGGGTCGAATTCGAAGTGAAAGCGGGGCGTGACGGCCGCACCCAAGCAGACGGTGTCCGCAAGGTCTGAGGGGCCGTCTTTGGTTTTGTTCTGAAGCGGCGCAGCCGCTTAGTCCACGTACGGCGCTTGCACTGCCGCGGGTTCTCAGGCTCTGCCCACTGCCGTTCTCCGCGAGGCCTGCCTCGACATGGTGTATGGGCATACATGATGTCGGGGATCGGCGGAGTCGAGACGGCGTCTGAGGTTCCGCTACTCGCACCGCAAGGCAAAACGAGCTCGGCGACAGGCTCTCAGGGGCTGTTCCTGACTGTTTTGACGTAGGTGGTCACCTGGTGTCACGCCAGTTGAGGTCCGCGGGCTCCCGACTACGTCGGAGAACTCGCGAGCGACCACCTTGCGCGCTGGCTGAAACGGCTGCGCCGCTTCGAAGACGAACACCGAGAACGTCATCCGCGCGGTCCGGTTCCCGCTGAGCGGGGCCGGACCGTTCGGCGTCCGGCTGGCCTGTGTTCTCCGGCCTGTGCTCCCTGGCCTGTGCTCCCTGATCTGTGCTCCCTGGTCTGGGCGTCGATGTCGTCACGGTGTGGTCGAACCCGAGGACGGGCGTGATCTCGAAACGTTAGGCTGCTTCGCGTGTCGGAAGACCTCACCGGGCGGCGCCTCGGCCATTACAAGATCGATGGAGTGCTCGGTCGCGGCGGCATGAGCGTGATGTACCGCGCCACCGATATCCGGCTCGGCCGGAAGGTGGCGCTCAAGGTCATGGGCGAGCACATCACCGGTGACGCGGAATTCCGCGAGCGGTTCGTCGACGAGGCGCGCAACACCTCCGCCATCGACCACGCCAACATCGTGCCGCTCTACGACTTCGGCGAGGTCGACGGCATGCTCTACATCGCGATGCGGCTGGTCGACGGATCCGATCTGGCCAGCCTGATCAAGGACGGGCCCATTTCGCCGGGGCGCGCCCTGGAACTGCTCTCCCAGGTCTCCGAAGCGCTGGACATGCTGCACGAGCGCGGTCTGGTGCACCTCGACCTGAAACCGGCCAACGTGCTGGTGACCTCGCGGGAATCCGCCAACGAGCACGTCTACCTGGCGGACTTCGGCCTCACCCGGCGCGGCGCGACCGGACACCGCACCAGCAGCGGCGACTTCCTCGGTTCGCCGACCTACGCGGCGCCCGAGCACCTGCGGGGCGAGCCGGTGGACGGCCGCACCGACCTGTACGCGCTGAGCTGCATGCTGTTCGCCTGCCTGACCGGGCGGCCGCCGTTCCAAGGCCAGGTGCAGGAGGTCATCCAGGGCCACCTGGGTGCCGAGCCGCCGCGCGCCACGTCGCTGGTGGTGCTGCCCGGCGGCATCGACGAGGTGCTGCGCGCCGGGATGGCCAAGAAGGCCGACCAGCGCTACGGCACCTGCAAGGAGCTCATCGCCGCGGCGCGGGTCGCGCTCGGCCCGGCTGCCGGGGACACCCCGCCGCCGCCCCGCCAGGCCATGCCGGTCGCCGGTCCGATGTCCGGACCGCAACCGGTGCAGTACCCGCCGCCCGGTCCGCCCGGTCCACCTGGGCCGCCCGGTTACCGGCCACCTTTCCAGCAGCAGCCGCCGCGCCCGCTGCCGCCGCCGAGCGGCGACCCGGTGCGGTTGCGCCCGCCCATTCCGGCCGGTTCGTCGTCGTTCGGGACCAAGTCGGGCGGTTCGGCGAAGTGGATCGTCCCGGTGCTGGCCGGTATCGCGCTGATCGTGATCGTGGTGATCTTCATCGTGATGGCCAGCTCCCTCGGCAACGGCTCCTCCGGTGGCAGCGGCACCGATTCGACGACGTCCGAGACGTCCTCGTACAACGACAGCGACCTGCCCACATCGGTTCCGACCTACGACAACTGACCGGTCGACCGGATGGGGCTTCGCTTGCACTCGCCCAGTGGGAGTGCTAAACACGGTACTGGCACTCAGCAAGGTTGAGTGCCAGGTCGGGACGGTGAGGCCGTCTCCGGCGGTACCACCAGACGGTACCGCCGCGCGGTCGTCCGTCGCGGGCACCGAGCCTGGCCACGCACGAGTCCTGCCGTGGAGCGCGCATCCGCCTCCGCGGCGTCCAGACAGGTGGAGGACCACACCGCAATGGCCAAGATGATCGCGTTCGACGAGGACGCCCGCCGCGGTCTTGAGCGCGGCATGAACACCCTCGCCGACGCCGTCAAGGTGACGCTAGGCCCGAAGGGCCGCAACGTCGTGCTCGAAAAAAAATGGGGCGCGCCGACCATCACCAACGACGGCGTATCCATCGCCAAGGAAATCGACCTCGAAGACCCGTGGGAGAAGATCGGGGCCGAGCTCGTCAAGGAGGTCGCGAAGAAGACCGACGACGTCGCGGGTGACGGCACCACCACCGCCACCGTGCTGGCCCAGGCGCTGGTGCGCGAGGGCCTGCGCAACGTCGCGGCCGGGGCCAACCCGATCGCGCTGAAGCGCGGCATCGAGAAGGCCACCGAGGCGATCGCCGAGCAGCTGCTCAAGAACGCCAAGGAGATCGAGACCAAGGACCAGATCGCCGCCACCGCCGCGATCTCGGCCGGTGACCGCCAGATCGGCGAGCTGATCGCCGAGGCGATGGACAAGGTCGGCAAGGAAGGTGTCATCACCGTCGAGGAGAGCAACACCTTCGGGCTGGAGCTTGAGCTCACCGAGGGCATGCGCTTCGACAAGGGCTACATCTCGCCCTACTTCGTCACCGACTCGGAGCGGATGGAGGCGGTCCTGGAGGACCCGTACATCCTGCTGCTGAGCTCCAAGGTGTCGAACGTCAAGGACCTGCTCCCGCTGCTGGAGAAGGTCATGCAGGCCAACAAGCCGCTGCTGATCATCTCCGAGGACGTCGAGGGCGAGGCGCTGGCCACCCTGGTCGTCAACAAGATCCGCGGCACCTTCAAGTCGGTCGCCGTCAAGGCCCCCGGCTTCGGTGACCGCCGCAAGGCGATGCTGCAGGACATGGCCATCCTCACCGGTGGTCAGGTCATCAGCGAAGAGGTCGGCCTCAAGCTGGAGAACGCGGACCTGAACCTGCTGGGTCACGCTCGCAAGATCGTGGTCACCAAGGACGAGACCACCATCGTCGAGGGTGCTGGCGACGACGAGCAGATCGCCGGTCGGGTCAACGAGATCCGCGCCGAGATCGAGCGCTCGGACTCCGACTACGACCGCGAGAAGCTGCAGGAGCGGCTGGCCAAGCTGGCCGGCGGCGTGGCGGTCATCAAGGCCGGTGCGGCGACCGAGGTCGAGCTCAAGGAGCGCAAGCACCGCATCGAGGACGCGGTCCGCAACGCCAAGGCCGCCGTCGAGGAGGGCATCGTCGCCGGTGGTGGCGTGGCGCTGCTGCAGGCCGCGCAGGCTGCCTTCGACGGGCTGAACCTTACCGGTGACGAGGCCACCGGCGCCAACAGCGTGAAGGTGGCTGTCGAGGCTCCGCTCAAGCAGATCGCCATCAACGCCGGCCTGGAAGGTGGCGTTGTCGCGGAGAAGGTGAAGGGTCTCCCCTCCGGTCACGGCCTCAACGCCGCGTCCGGTGAGTACGAGGACCTGATCCAGGCCGGTGTGCTCGACCCGGCCAAGGTCACCCGCTCGGCGCTGCAGAACGCCGCTTCCATCGCCGCGCTGTTCCTGACCACCGAAGCCGTGGTCGCGGACAAGCCGGAGAAGGAGAAGGCCGGCGCTCCGGACCCGACCGGTGGCATGGGCGGCATGGACTTCTGATCCACGTCGCTGTCACTTTCGAAGGGCCGTCCCCGTCCAGGGGGCGGCCCTTCGGGCGTCTTGGCGGCCGTTCCCGTTTCCGGCGGTGCTTCGCTTCGAAGCGGTCGTGGGCGGCTCGGCCGCCACCCGCATCGGCACCCGGAACAAGTCCAAGGACGGGTTTTATGGTGCGGGTATGGGTGGGTTGCTGGAAGTGATCGTCGTGGACGCCGCCGACGCGGAAGCCGCGCAGGCGGGCGGGGCCGACCGGTTGGAGCTGGTGCGCGATCTGGCCGCCGATGGGCTCACACCGGACCTGGCGACGGTGCGCGGCGTGCTGGCCGCCACCGACCTGCCGGTGCGGGTCATGGTGCGCGACCAGCCCGATTTCGCCGCCGACGTCGCCGCCCTGCGGCGGCGGGTCGATGAGTTGCGGGCGGCCGGGGCGCGGGAGTTCGTGCTCGGGTTCCTCGACGAGTACGGCCAGGTCGACGTCGGCGCCACCCGCGATGTGGTGGCCGAGCTCGACGGCTGCCCGTGGACCTTCCACCGGGCCGTGGACCACGCCGCCCACTACCGGCTCGCCTGGGACCACGCGGTATCGCTCGGCCCGGACACCGTGCTCACCGCCGGTCATCCCGACGGTGTCGGCGAGGGCATCGCCAACCTGCGCGAACTCGCCGCCCAGCAGGACATCGACGGGGTGACGTTGCTGGCCGGTGGCGGCCTGCGCCAGGAACACGTACCCGACCTGCGGGCCGCCGGAGTGCGCGCCTTCCACATCGGCGGCGGCGCTCGCGCGAACGGATCGGTGCGCCCCGATCTGGTGCGCGGCTGGCGGTCGCTGCTCGCCGCCTGAGCGGGCGGCCCCGGTGAATCGTTGCCAGTGTGAATGATTGCCGGGTGTCAGCTTCGGGTGCGGCGGCGACCAAGACCGGCGTGTGATCTCCTGGGGGCCGGATGGGAGTCCAGACGAGGTAGGAGCCATGCTCGGTCGAAATGCCCGGCCGCGGTTCGCGGCAGCCGCGACACTGGTGTGCGCCGTGCTGGCGGGCTGCACGAACACCGCGCCGCAGGCGCCGGAGCCGACCGCGCAGCGGCAGGAGTCGCAGCAGGAGTCGCTGCCCGCCACCGGTCTGCCGCAGGTCACCCCGCAGCCGCAGGAGATGGAGCGGCTCGGCGACGACATCCCGGTGCACGGCAAGGTCGAAGTGGTCGTCGATCCGCTCGTCGACCAGCCGACCCGCGACCTCGCCGTCCAGGTGCTGCGGCTGGCTGGTGCCAGCGACGTCGTGGTGCGCGATCCTGGACAGCCCGCCCAAGACGCCACGCTGCGCATCCGCATCGGCGACCGGGTGTCACCCTCGGTGGTCAAGGGCCTGCAGGAGTTGGGTTACGGCGCACCCGCGCCGCTGCCCGCCGAGGGCTACGTGCTGGCCGGGCGCGGTGGCGGCGATCCGACCCTGTTCATCGGCGCCTCGGACGCCGCTGGCGCCTACTACGGCGTGCAGACGCTGCGGCAGATCGCCTCGCCGGGCCGGATCGCCGGGGTGGGCATCGTGGACCACCCGTCGATGCCGCTGCGCGGCAGCGTCGAGGGCTTCTACGGGCCGCCTTGGACGCACGCCGAACGCATGGACCAGCTGGCCTTCTACGGCGACGTCAAGCTCAACACCTACATCTACGCACCCAAGGACGACCCCTACCACCGGGAGCAGTGGCGCGAGGCGTATCCGCCGGACAAGCTCGCCCAGGTGCAGGAGCTGATCCGGCAGGCCGGGGCGCACCACGTGAAGTTCACCTTCGCGCTCTCGCCGGGCACCTCGATCTGCTACAGCGAGGACGCGGATTTCCGCGCCCTGGTGGCGAAACTGCAGGTCATGTACGACTCGGGGGTGCGGGACTTCTCGGTGCCGCTGGACGACATCTCCTACACCCGCTGGAACTGCCCCGGCGACCAGGCGAAGTACGGCCAGCCGTCCGAAGGCGCGGCCGGGCGGGCGCAGGCGGAGCTGCTGGGCCGCGTGCAGCGCGAGTTCGTCGACACCCATCCCGGCGTGGCGCCGCTGCAGTTCGTGCCGACCGAGTACTCCGACGTGGCGGATTCCGGGTACAAGACGGCGATCCGCTCGGCGCTGGACCCCCGGGTGCTGGTGATGTGGACCGGTGACGGCGTGATTCCCCGGCAGATCACCGTCGCGGATGCGCAGCAGGCCGAAAAGGTCTGGGGGCGCAAGGTCTTCCTGTGGGACAACTACCCGGTCAACGACTTCGACGGCTCCGTTGGGCGGGTCATGCTCGGGCCGTACGACAAGCGCCAGTCCGGGCTGAGCGGACAGCTCACGGGTGACGTGGTGAACCCGATGAACCAGGCGGCCGCGAGCAAGGTCGTGGAGATCGGTGCGGCCGATTTCGCCTGGAACGACGCGGCTTTCGACCCGCAGCGGGCGTGGCACGCGGCGGCCGAGTACCTGGCCGGAAGGCGGCTGGCGGGCGGTTCGCCGGGGCTGGTCGCCGACCCCAGGACCGTCGCCGCGCTGCTGGTGTTCTTCGACCTGGAGCACATGGCGCCGCTGGCCAGCGGGCGGCCGTGGCTGCCACCCGCACCCGAGTTGGCGCGGCGGATCGACGCCTTCCGCGCGGCGTGGGACTCCGGCGACCGCGCGGGCGCGGTGCGGGACCTGCGCGGCTACGCGCAGTCGATCGCGGACGCACCGCAGCAGATCAGCTCGGGCGCGCCGGCGGACTTCGTCTCGGACGTGAAGCCGTGGCTGACGGCAACCGGATTCTGGGGCAACGCACTGGTGGCCACGACGGACGGTTTGCAGGCGCGGGCGGACGGCGACGAGGGGCGCGCCACCGAGCGCTTCAACGCCGCCCGGCAGTTCGCCGATCAGGCCAGGCAGATCCGGACCGAGCCCGGCGAGGTCCGCCCCCAAGGCCAGGTCCTGGTGGCCGACGGCGTCCTGGACACCTTCCTCGACCAGGCTCCCAACCTGCGCTGATGCCGGGCGGTTTCGTCGACCTGCCGGTGTTGTCGGCCAGGCGGGGAGCGCGGTTCACTCCTGCGGGATGATGAGCCAGCAGACCAGGTAGATCACGATCCCGGTGCCGAAGCCGAGCAGCGTGGCGGCGACCAGCAGGACGCGGATGATCGTCGCGTCCACGCCGGACGTCTTGGCCGCGCCGCTGCAGATCCCGGCGATCATGGCGTCGTCCAGGCTGCGCCGGAACTTGCGCGCCGGAGCCTCGCTGGCCCCGGCACCGGTGGTGTTGGTGCTGCCGATGGCGGAGATGTTCTCGGTCATGCCCCAAGCCTGGACTCGGGCCGCCCCGGGAACCTCCGGAACATCCCTGGCCCGCCCCCGATTCCACCCTTGCCGACCCTGGCCCGGGTCAGGCGGCGCAGGGGCGGTGGATGTCGAGGAGGTTGCTGCTGTGCCGTTCCCAGCAGTCGTACAGGGCGTCGCGACCGTAGCGCGACACCAGTTGCGCCTCGTTGCGGGTGATCGGGATCAGGGTGATGAGTTGCAGGGCGGGTTGCCCGGTGTCGTCCAGCAGGACGTCGAACGAGTCGCCGAGGTAGGGGTGCGGCGCGGCCAGCGCACCGCAGATCTCGGTGTCGGGCAACAGGATTCGGTCGTTCATGATGAGCGCGCCGTAACCGACGCGGCTGTTGCTCTCGGTCAGCAGCTCGGCGATCACGCCGGTCAGGTGCCGTGCGTAGCGCTCCTGGGAGGTCTGCAACGTGCACACGAGTTCCTGCGGCAGCGGCGCTCCAGCGGTGCGGTCGCGCAGGCCGCTGGTGAGCACCGAGACGTGCGCGCCGTCCGGGTGGTCGCAGTAGACGAGGTGGTAGCCGCGCTCCCGGCCACCCGCGCTCGGGCTGTCGGCCCCGCGGACCTCGCCGATGTGCGTCTCGACATGCGCGGGAAACCCGCTGAACCGGCTCATGCGCCACCTCCGAAGCCCCCGAGAGCCTAAGGCCTGTCTTTCCAGGGGCCGGGCAGTGCTCGCCCGCCGCGGGTTGAGGGCCCGGTTCCCCAGCCGGGACCAGCGGCGCTAAGCGCTTCGAAGACGAGTGCTTGCGGCAGCCAGTGCGCGCAACGTCCGCACCCACCACGACCAGCGCGCCGCCGCCCGCACCGTTCCCGTGGTGGCGCGTTCGGCGCGGTCGAGGCTGTCTTCGAGTACCGCGTCGTGCAGGTGGCGCCACACGAGTGGCCAGGTGATCCGGGCTGCGCCGCGGGCGTGCATGGAAAGCAGGTGGTGCAGTGCGGTGCCGTCCGGTTCGCGGTGCACGGTGTATTCGTGGAACCCGTCGAAGCCGCGCGGCCCGGTGAAGCCGAACCGCACCCAGCGGCCGGGCGCGTAGGCGATGACCCGGTATCGGATCGGGCCGTGGCCACCAGCGGCACCCACCCCGAGCGGACCGTCGAACTCCATCGGTGGCCAATCGTCGTGCGGCCACAGCCGGTCGTGCGAGCTCGCCAGCGAGTCGATCAACGCCCCGGCGGTGCCTTCGTCGACCGGTAGGTGTCTGACGTGCGTGTTTCGGATTGCCATCGCGGCCTCCCCGGTTTTAGAGGATTACCTCTAAAATCGTATTAGAGCATATCCTCCAATACATGGGTAGGCCTCCCCGGCACGACGCCGACCGACTTCTCGATGCCGCTGTGGCGCTCGTCGCGGAAACCGGTCCGCGCGGTGTGACGATGGCCGCGGTCGCGCGGGCGGCGGGCGCTCCGAGCGGCTCGGTCTACCACCGCTTCCCGGACCAGGCCGCGCTGTTGTCGGGCCTTTGGCTGCGCACCGCTTCCCGGTTCCAGGAAGGGTTCTTCGCGGCGCTCGACGGGCCGCCGCCGGAAGCCGCCGTCGCGGCGGCCCGGTACGTGGTCGAGTGGTGTCGCGCACATCCGGACGAGGCGCGGGTGCTGCTGGCGGGTGCCGGGGCCTTCGGTGCGGCCGAGTGGTCCCAGGAGGCGCGCGACCGCTTGGCGACCGGGCACGCACAGGTCGAGCAGGCCCTGGCTGACCTGGCCCAACAGCTCGGGCGGACCGACGAGCGCGGACTGTCCCGAGTCGTCCTCGCGGTCGTGGACCTGCCCTACGCCGTGGTTCGGCGGTATCTGGGGCGCGGGAAGGCGGTCCCCGCCCTGGAGGTCGGCACGGTGGCGGATGCGGTTCGGGACCTGCTCTCCTGATGATCGGATGATCGCCCCGGGGCCGGTTGTTCGCATACGCTCGGCAGCATGGCGGTGGATGCGTTTGAGATGAAGTCCCCGGCCGAGGTCGCGACGGCGTTGGACGAGACCGGGTACCTGCCCGACGATGGCATTGCGACGGCGGCTTTCCTGGCGATGCGGATGCGTCGCCCGCTGCTGTGCGAGGGCGAGCCCGGCACCGGGAAGACGGCGCTGGCGCAGGCCCTGGCCACGGCGCTCGGGGTGGATCTGATCCGGTTGCAGTGCCACGAGGGGATCGACGCCGCGCAGGCGCTCTACGACTGGGACTTCCCGCGCCAGCTGCTGCACCTGCGCACCCTGGAGGCGGCCTCCGACGGTGAGCTGGACGCCGACGCCGCCGAATCATCGCTGTACACCCCGAGGTTCCTGCTGGCGCGGCCGTTGTTGCGCGCGTTGCAGGAGGCGCCCTGCGTGCTGCTCGTCGACGAGATCGACCGCGCCGACGACGAGTTCGAGGCGTTCCTGCTGGAGGTGCTGTCGGAATACGCGGTCACCATTCCGGAGTTCGGAGTGGTGACGGCGCCGGAACCGCCGATCGTGATCTTGACGTCGAACCGGACCCGCGAGGTGCACGACGCGCTGAAGCGCCGCTGCCTCTACCACTGGCTGGAGCACCCGGACCTGGATCGAGAGGTGGCGATCCTGCGGCGGCGCCTGCCGGGGCTGGAGACCCGGCTGGCGGAACAGGTGGCCGCCGCGGTGCAGCGGATGCGGCAGATGGAGCTGCTCAAGCCGCCGGGGGTGGCCGAGGCGCTGGACTGGGCGCAGGCGTTGCAGGCGCTCGACCAGAACGAACTGGACACCGAGGCCGCCGCGACCACGTTGGGCGCGGTGCTGAAGTACCGGGAGGACGCCGAACGAGTCCGCGCCGCGGGCATCGTGGCACCGTGAGTCGACCGGAAGGGGCGAAATGCAAACCGTGACCGGCCTGGTCGGGTTCGCCCGTGCGCTGCGTCACTCCGGGATGGCCTGCGGCCCCACCCGCGTCCAGTCCTTCCTAACCGCCACCGAGCACGTCGGCATCGACGACCGCGACGCCGTCTACTGGGCAGGCCGCCTCACGCTGTGCTCCGACCCGGACGACGTGCCCCGCTACGACGCCGCCTTCGACAGCTGGTTCGGCGGTGCCCAGCTGTCCACCGAGCAGCCGGGCCGTCCGCTGCCGCGCCCGGCGCGGATCGCGGCGCTGACCGCAACCGACGGCCAGGGCGACGGCGACGCGGACAAACCGCTGGCCGCCGCCGCCAGCGATGCGGAGGTGCTCCGCCGCCGCGACCTCGGGGAGCTCGGAGCGCCCGAGCGCGAGCACCTGCGCCGCATGCTCGCGATGCTGCGCCCGGAACCGCCCTCGCGGCCCGCGCTGCGGCATCGCCGCAACAAGCGCGGCGCGCTCAGCCCGCGCGCGACGCTGCGCGAGCTGCTGCGCTCCGGCGGTGAGCCGGTTCGGCTGCCGCGCCAGAAGCGTTCTCGGCGACCCCGCCGAGTGGTGCTGCTGATCGACGTTTCGGGCTCGATGAGTCCCTATGCCGATGCGCTGCTGCGGTTCGCGCACGTCGTGGTGCGGCGATCACCGGTCAGCACCGAGGTTTTCACCCTGGGCACCCGGATGACGCGGGTGAGCAGGCAGCTCCGGCAGCGCGACCCGGAGGCCGCGCTGTTGGCGGCTTCCCGCGCCGTACCGGACTTCTCCGGCGGTACCAGGCTCGGCGAGACGCTGCGGGTGTTCCTGGACCGGTGGGGGCAGCGGGGCATCGCGCGGGGTTCGGTGGTCGTGTTGTTCTCCGACGGTTGGGAACGCGGCGACGCGGCGGAGCTCGCCGAGCAGATGCGTCGGCTGCGTAGGCTGGCCCGAGCGGTGATCTGGGCCAACCCGCATGCCGGGCACGACGGATATCAACCCGTGCAATCCGGAATTGTGGCGGCCATGCCGCACGTTGACCGAATGGTGGCCGGACACAGCCTGCGATCGCTGGAGGACGTGTGGTCCTGGGTTCGGCGGCTGTCCCAGTGCGGGGACGAGCCGGCCCGGGTACCGGCCAGTGCTGGCTGAAACCGGCGGCTGGAAGCCGGGTGGGAGCGTGCCAGTTTTGCCTGAAGCTGGCACACAGCGCCGGGAGGCGCCGAGGAGCGGAGGTGCGCTGTGCGCGATGTGCTGGACGAGTTGACCAAGAGGTGGGAGGCGGGCGAGGCCGTCGGACTGGGCACCGTGGTCGCCACGTTCAAGTCGGCGCCGCGACCGCCGGGGGCGTCGATGCTGGTGACCAGCGGTGGCGAAGCCGTCGGGAGCGTCTCCGGCGGTTGCGTCGAGGGCGCGGTCTACGAGGAGGCCACCGGTGTGCTGGAAGGCGCCGAGCCGGTCATGCGGCGCTACGGCGTCAGTGACGACGATGCCTTCGCGGTGGGCCTGACCTGCGGCGGGATCCTCGACATCTTCGTAGAACGGGTGGATCAGGAGACGTTCCCGGAGCTCGACGCCGTCGCCGCGTCGGTGCGCGCCGAGGAGCCAGTAGCCATCGCCACCGTCCTGGAGCACCCCGACGCCGCCAGGGTCGGCGCGCACCTGCTGGTTTGGCGGGATCGCACCAGCGGCGGCTTGGGCTCGTCGCGGATCGACGACGCGGTGGTCGACGATGCGCGCGGCATGCTGGCCAGCGGCCGCAGCGGTGTCATCGAGTACGGCCCGGAGGGGCAGCGCCGCGGCGAGGGCCTGCGGGTGTTCGTGAACTCCTTCGAGCCGCCGCCGCGGATGCTGGTGTTCGGCGCGATCGACTTCGCCGCCGCGATGGCCCGGATGGGCGCGTTCCTCGGCTACCGGGTCACGGTTTGCGATGCGCGCCCGGTTTTCGCCACGCACAGCCGGTTCCCGGGCGTCGACGACGTGGTGGTGGACTGGCCGCACCGCTACCTGGCCGCCGAGGCGGAGGCCGGGCGGCTGGACGAGCGGACCGCGGTCATGGTGCTCACCCACGATCCGAAGTTCGACGTGCCGGTGCTGGAGGCGGCGCTGAAGCAGCACGTCGGCTACGTCGGCGCGATGGGTTCCCGGCGCACCCACGAGGACCGGCTGCGGCGGCTGCGGGAGCAGGGTCTGACCGACGCCGAACTCGACAGGCTCGCCTCGCCGATCGGCCTGGACCTGGGCGCGCGGACCCCGGAGGAGACCGCGGTGTCCATCGCCGCCGAGCTGATCGCGTTGCGGTGGGGTGGCCGCGGGGTGCGACTCTCCGAAGTCGAGGGGCCCATTCACCATCACTCGTGAGCGCGCTTGCCTGCATTCGGTTGGCGTAGCAGGCTCTCCCCAGTGACGTCCGTCACTCAGGCGGAGCAGTCTGTTCCCGACCGTCCGCGCACCGCGGGCCAGTTCCTCCGAGGAGGCCGCCCAATGCCGCGCATCACCGTCAACGTCGACGGCACCCAATACACCGATGAGGTCGAGCCGCGCCTGCTGCTCGTCCAGTACCTCCGCGAACGTCTCGGCAAAGTAGGCACCGTCATAGGTTGCGACACCAGCAACTGCGGCGCGTGCACCGTCCACCTGGACGGGCAAAGCGTGAAGTCGTGTTCGGTGCTTGCGGTGCAGGCCGACGGGCACGAGGTCACCACCATCGAAGGGCTCGCCCAGGACGGCCAACTGCACCCGTTGCAGCAGGCCTTCCACGACAACCACGCCCTGCAGTGCGGGTTCTGCACCCCGGGGATGATCATGCAGGCCTTGGACCTGCTCGCCGAAGTGCACGAACCCGACGACGAGCAGATCCGGGAAGGCATGGAGGGAAACCTCTGCCGCTGCACCGGTTACCAGAACATCGTCCGCGCGGTGCGCGATGCGGCGCAGCGCATGCAGCCCGGCGCCGGGCCCGCCGCGGAACACGCCGAGGGCGCACCGGCACCTCGGACTCCCGCTGATGAACAGGCCCAATCGAAGGTGGCGGGAGGTCGGCAGTCATGACATCGGTCCTGGAACCCGAGCTCGGGCGCTCCCGCAAGCGCAAGGAAGACGCGCGGCTGATCACCGGTCGCACCCGCTGGACCGACAACCTGACACCGGCGGGCACGCTGCACCTGGCGATCCTGCGCAGCCCGGTCGCACACGCCCGGATCACCTCGATCGACACCGACGCGGCGCGCCGGATGTCCGGCGTCGTTGCCGTGCTCACCGGTCGCGACATCGCCGACGAGCAGGGCAGCCTGCCGTGCGCGTGGCCGATCACCGAGGACATGAAGGCCCCCGCGGCACCGCCGATGGCGGTGGACACGGTGCGGTTCGCCGGGGACGCCATCGCGGTGGTCGCGGCGCGCAGTGCGGCCGAAGCGCGCGACGCGCTGGACGCAATCGACGTCGACTACGACGAATTGCCCGTGGTGCTCGACATGGAAGCGGCGTTGCAGCCGGATTCACCGCTGGTGCACGAGGATCTGGGCACCAACCGCAACGCGACCTGGACGTTCGACTCGGGCGAGGCCGGGACCGGCGGCGATGTCGAGCAGGCGCTGCGCAGCGCCGAGGTGCGCGTCGACCGGACCTTCCGGCAGCAGCGGCTGATCCCGGCGTTCATGGAGCCGCGTTCGGTGGTCGTCGATCCGACCGGTGAGCAGATCACCGTGTGGTCGGCCACCCAGGTGCCGCACATCCTGCGGCTGATGCTGGCGATGTCGCTGGGCGTGCCGGAGCAGAAGATCCGGGTCATCGCGCCGGACGTGGGCGGCGGGTTCGGCGGCAAGTTGCAGGTGACGCCGGAGGAGTTCATCGCCTTCGTGCTGGCCCGCAAGCTCGGTCGGCCGGTGAAGTGGACCGAATCGCGCTCCGAGACGATGGTTTCCGCGCACCACGGCCGCGACCAGATCCAGCGGCTGTCGCTGGCGGCGACCCGCGACGGCAAGATCACCGGCCTGAAGGTCGAACTGCTCGCCGACATGGGCGCCTACCTGCGGCTGGTCACGCCGGGCATTCCGATCCTGGGCGCGTTCATGTTCAACGCGATCTACAAGATCCCCGCCTACCACTTCACCTGCACCAACGTGTTCACCAACAAGACGCCGACCGACGCCTACCGCGGCGCGGGACGGCCGGAGGCGACGTTCGCCATCGAGCGGATGATGGACGAGCTCGCCGCCGAACTCGGCATGGACCCGATGGAGTTGCGGCGCAAGAACTGGATCGCGCACGAGGAGTTCCCGTACGACACGGTTTCCGGGCTCACCTACGACTCCGGCAACTACGAGGCCGCCACCGACCGGGCCGTGGAACTGTTCGGCTACCAGGCACTGCGGGAGGAGCAGGAAGAACGGCGCCGCCGCGGTGATCCGGTCCAGTTGGGCATCGGCATCTCGACGTTCACCGAGATGTGCGGGCTGGCCCCGTCGCGCGTGCTGGGCTCGCTGTCCTACGGCGCGGGCGGCTGGGAACACGCCGCGATCCGGGTGCTGCCGACCGGGAAGGTGGAGGTCGTCACCGGATCTTCACCGCACGGGCAGGGGCACGAGACGGCGTGGAGCCAGATCGTCGCAGACCGGCTCGGCGTGCCGTTCGAGGACGTCGAAGTGCTGCACGGCGACACCCAGGTCTCGCCGAAGGGCTTGGACACCTACGGGTCGCGGTCGCTGGCCGTCGGCGGCGTGGCGGTGGTCAACGCGGCCGACAAGGTCGTCGAGAAGGCCAAGCGGATCGCCGCGCACATGCTGGAATGCGCCGAGGACGACGTGGAGTTCGCCGCCGGGCGCTTCGGCGTGCGCGGCACCGATCGGGGCACCGCGTTGGCGGAGGTGGCGCTCGCCGCATTCGCCGCGCACGACCTGCCGGACGGGGTGGAGCCGAGCCTGGACGCCGAAGCGACGTTCGACCCGGAGAACTTCTCCTTCCCGCACGGCACCCACTTGTGCGCGACCGAGGTGGACACCGAGACCGGGCAGGTCAAGATCCGCAAGTACGTCTGCGTCGACGACATCGGCACCGTGGTCAACCCGCTGATCGCGGAGGGCCAGGTGCACGGCGGGTTGGCGCAGGGCATCGCGCAGGCGTTGTTCGAGGAGGCGGTCTACGACGAGTCCGGCACGTTGACGACCGGCACGCTGGCCGACTACCTGGTGCCGTCCGCCGCCGACCTGCCGGATTTCGTCACCGACCGCACCGAGACCCGCGCGACGTCGAATCCGCTGGGTGTCAAGGGAGTCGGCGAGGCGGGCACCATCGCCTCGACCCCGGCGGTGGTGAACGCGATCGTCGATGCCCTGCGGCCGATGGGCGTCGACGACGTGGAGATGCCGTGCTCGCCGCAGCGGGTGTGGCGGGCCGTGGCCCGCGCCCGCACGATGGACGCCCAGGGAGGTACCCGGTGATTCCCGCCCAGTTCGAATACCTCGCACCCTCCACTGTGGAGGAAGCGGTCGTCGCGCTCACCGAGGCCGGGGAGGACGCCAAGGTGCTCGCCGGTGGGCAGAGCCTGCTGCCGGTGCTGCGGATGCGGCTGGCCGACCCGGGAGTCGTGGTGGACCTAGGCCGGATCGAGGCCTTGCGCGGCGTCCGCGAGGACGGCGACTCGCTGGTCATCGGCGCGATGACCACGCACCACGACGTGCTGCGCGATTCGCTGGTGCACCGGCACGCGAAGCTGATCGCACTGGCCACCCGCACGGTCGCCGATCCGCAGGTGCGGCACCGCGGCACCTTCGGCGGCTCGCTGGCGCACGCCGATCCGGCCGGTGACCTGCCGGCCCCGGCGCTGGCGCTGGACGCCGAGATGGTGGTGGCCGGGCCGTCCGGGCGGCGCACCGTGCCCGCCGCCGAGTTCTTCGTGGACTACTTCACCACCGCACTGCAGCCCGGTGAACTGCTCATCGAGGTGCGGCTGCCGAAGTGGACCGGGTGGCGCGCGCACTACGAGAAGTTCAACCGCGTCGCCCAGGCCTGGTCCATCGTCGGCGTGGCGGCCGCGGTGCAGGTCTCCGACGGGACGATCGCGCAGGCCCGCATCGGGCTGACCAACATGGGGCCGACGCCGATCCGGGCGACCGGTGTCGAGCAGGCACTGGTCGGTCAGCCCGCCACGGCCGAGGCGATCCGCTCGGCGGCCCGCCACGCCACCGAGGGAACCAGCCCGGCGGCCGACGCCAGTGCGGACGTCGACTTCCGCGAGCACCTCGCCGAAGTGCTCACCGGCCGCGCGGTGCTCGCCGCGGCGGGCGGCTAGCTCGGCAGGTCCGCTGGCCGCGAGTGCTCCGGGGCGTGCTGGGCCCGGGAGCACTCGCGGGTGCGGTGGATGCCGGTCGGAGCCGCTTGAGTGATCCGAATGGGGTATCCACGAGCGCGCCGGACTGAGAAGCTGTGGTGGTGGACTGTTCGAGAGGTCGCACGGATCGCTTCGACGTCAGCCGAGCGGCACCGGCCGTTGTCGCCGCGCACGCACGGTGATGATTCGCGGGTTCTCCGACGGCATCGCGCGACGCGGTGTATTGGTGGACGTGTGCGAGTCGGGCATCCGGGGTGGTGTGCGAGGTTTCGCGATCACCTGCGCGAGCCCATTCCGCGTGATCTTGAGACAGCTTCTTCAAGAAGGACGGCTCTTTCGAGGGCTGAGCTAGGTCGAACCAGGAGGACCCTCCAGTGCAGATGCAGCACCAGTTCAACGTTCCGGTGCCGGTCGACGTGGCGTGGCAGGCGCTGCTCGACCCGGAGCGGGTCGCACCGTGCATGCCCGGCGCCACGCTCACCAGCTCCGAGGGCAACGCGTTCACCGGCTCGGTCAAGGTCAAACTCGGCCCGGTCAGCTTGCTCTACAAGGGCACCGGCACGTTCCAGGAGGTCGACGAGACCGCCCGCCGGGTGGTCATCGACGCCAGCGGCAAGGATTCGCGGGGCAGCGGCACCGCCGCCGCGACGGTCACCGCGGTGCTCAAGCCGGAAGGTGACAGCACGGCGGTCACGGTGGACACCGACCTGAAGGTCACCGGCAAGCCGGCGCAGCTCGGTCGCGGTCTGATCTCCGAGGTCGGCGGCAAGATCCTGAACCAGTTCGCCGCCAACCTCGCGCAGCGGCTCACCGCTGAGGAGCCGGCCGCGGCGCCGACCGGCGAGACCAAGGCCGAGGCGAAGCCCGCTTCGGGCGGCACCGCCGCCGAACCAGCGGCGGCTGGCGTGGCGACGGAGAAGCCGAGTTGGCGGGTCACCCCGGTGGAAGAGCCCTCGCGTCGGGCGGACGCGGTGGTGACCGGCGGCGCGGCAGGCTCGGACGAGGCCATCGACCTGCTCGGCACGGCGGGTGCGCCGCTGCTCAAGCGCGCGGCCCCGCTGGCGATCGGTCTGCTCGTCCTGTTCATCGTGGTCCGACGCATCCGTCGCCGCCGCGCCCGCGCCTGACCCCTGGTCGAGTGACGAGTGAAGGGCACCTTTGACCGGCATAGTCGGTCCAAGGTGCCCTTCAGTCATGCCGGGTTCGTGCGGAGCAGGGTGTTGACGCGGTGGAGGCGGTCCAGCCAGGTGCGTTGGACGTCGGCGGGTGGCGTGGCCGCCGCTACCAGCGCCGGGTCCGGTTCCGGTGGGCGTCGGAGTACCGGGAGGCGGCCGAGTTCCGGTAGCAGTGAGTCGGCGACGACGTCGCCGTCGAGCAGTGCCACGGTGCCCAGGCCGCAGGCGAAGGGGAGCTCGGGCAGTGCGCCCGCCAGGGCGAGCTGCGCGGCGAGGCCGACGCTGCTCTCCACCGCGGACGACACCACGCAGGGCAGGCCGCAGGCCTCGGCGACGCGCAGCGCGCGCCGGACACCGCCCAGCGGCGTGGCCTTGATGATCGCGACGTCCGCTGCACCGGCGACGGCCACGCGCAGCGGATCGTCAGCGCGGCGGATGCTCTCGTCCGCCGCGATGCGCACGTCGACGCGGCGCCGGACGGCGGCGAGATCGTCGATCGTCGGGCACGGTTGTTCCGCGTACTCCAGTCCTCCGGCGGCCTTGTCCAGCTCGCGGATGCGATCGGTCGCCGTCTCGACGTCCCAGGCGGCGTTGGCGTCGATGCGGATCGCGCCACCGGGCCCCAGCGCGTCGCGTACCGCGGCGACCCGCTCGATGTCGTCACCGGGGGACTGGCCGGGCTCGGCGACCTTGATCTTCGCGGTGCCGCATCCGGACGCCGCGACGATCGCCGCAGCCTTGTCGGCGGGCACTGCGGGCACCGTGCAGTTGACCGGGATGCTCTCGCGCACCGGTTCCGGCCAGCTCTCGGTGCACGCCTCGAAGGCGGCGCGCAGCCACGGCACCGACTGGCCGTCGTCGTAGTCCTCGAACGGGCAGAACTCGCCCCATCCGGCGGGACCGCTGAGCAGCACGCCCCGCCGGACCGTGACACCGCGGAACTTGTTGCGCATCGGCAGCGCGTAGACCCGAACCGCGTCCAGGTCCGCCAAATCGATCGTCACCCCGGTCGAGTCCATGGTCTGATCCTTTCACCCCGCCGTCGCCGCAGCGTGTCAAGGGGACGCCGCGCCCGGGTGGTCGTGACGAGTCCCGGTGCCGATCCACCGCGGCGCTGACCTCGGAAGTCGGCCGAGGCTCTCGGAGTCTGTCTTTGATCTTTTCTCTTGAAGCGGCGTAGCCGCTTGGCCCACTCCCGCAACTCGCACCGCCGCGGGTTCTCAGGCGTCGTCTCGCGAGGACGTAAGAGGAGTTTCGAAGCCGAGCACTCACACCACGCTGGGTCGGCCGAGGTCGAACACGTCGACCTCGAATCGCGCCCATTGCTGGCGCAGCGCCGTGACGCCGTTGTCCAGGATGTAGTTGAGCTCGCCGAGGGTCACCGGTAGCAGCGTGAACACCTGGAGCTGCTCCACGCCTTCGGCATCGGTGAACCTGGTGAACTCCGGCGCGAACAGCGGGTGGCCGCTGGCGAGCACCCCGTGGAACTCGGTGCCGGGCAGCAGCGGTTTCTCGTTCGGCACGATCTGATCCGGCACCAGGTGGGTGCGCTGCTGCACCAGCAGTTCGGCGGTGAGGTCGACCAGGTGCCGGGCGGCTTCGGCCTGCTCCTTGTACACCGTGCAGGCCAGTTCCTGGGCGGGTTCGGCGCCCAGCGGCTGGAAGCGCAGCCCGGTGCTGATCACCGTGGTCAGGTGGTACTGCTCCTGGTGGAAGAACACCAGGCCGTAACCGCGGTTGTTGCCGTGCACGTTCGGCGGTTCGGCCCCGGTCGGTGCCCCGGCGTGGCGTTCGAGGCTCTCCGCGAGTCCGACGAACCGGTGTGCGCCGCCCATCGCCGTACGTTCCTGCTCGGTGGCCATCCGATCTCCAGCGTCTTGCGGGACACCCGCATCCGGTCGGTCCGCATGAGCGAGGAACGGCGAAGTGTCGCTCATGACGCCTCCAGTGCCTTGCGGTACACCCGCACCTGTGTTCGTTCCGGCGTCCGCGCCGGTCCCACCGAGCCCCCGTTGCCCGGATCCCGCGGCCGCCACACCCGAGTCGACGTGTCTGAGCAGCACTCCTGTGCGTCTCGGGTGCTACGTGCGTTCATCGCAACGGTAGCTGCTGCGGGCCCGCACACGGACACTTTTGGATGACAGCTGACCGGGTGTGTCCCCCAAATGTCGTCACCCTACGTCCGGAATTGCGGGTCCGAGCAGATCGTCGGCGTCGACGATCCGGTACGCGTAGCCCTGCTCGGCGAGGAACCGCTGCCGGTGCGCCGCGTAGTCGGTGTCCAGGGTGTCCCGCGAGACCACGGAGTAGAAGTGCGCCTGTCGGCGTTCGGCCTTCGGCCGCAGCAGCCGACCGAGCCGCTGCGCCTCCTCCTGCCGGGAACCGAAGGTGCCGGAGACCTGCACGGCCACCGAAGCCTCCGGCAGGTCGATGGAGAAGTTCGCGACCTTCGACACCACGAGCCGCTTGACCTCACCGCGTCGGAAGGCGTCGAACAGCGCCTCGCGCTCCTTGTTCTTCGTCGAGCCCTCCACGATCGGCGCGTCCAGCGCCTCGCCCAACTCGTGCAGCTGGTCCAAGTACGCCCCGATGACCAGGGTGGGCTCGTCCGGGTGCCGGTCCAGGATCGCCTTGACCACCGGCCCCTTGGTGCGCGCCGTCGAGCACATCTTGTAGCGCTCGTCGGCGTCGGCCGTGGCGTACTCCAGCCGCTCGTTGTCGGTGAGCGTCACGCGGACCTCGACGCACTCGGCCGGTGCGATCCAGCCCTGCGCCTCGATGTCCTTCCACGGCGCGTCGTAGCGCTTGGGCCCGATCAGCGAGAACACGTCCCCCTCCCGGCCGTCCTCGCGGACCAGGGTGGCGGTGAGCCCGAGGCGCCGTCGCGACTGCAGGTCGGCGGTCATCCGGAACACCGGGGCGGGCAGTAGGTGCACCTCGTCGTAGACCACCAGCCCCCAGTCGCGGGAGTCGAACAGCTCCAGGTGCTTGTACTCGCCCTTGGAGCGCCGGGTGATCACCTGGTAGGTCGCGATGGTGACCGGCCGGATCTCCTTCTTCTCCCCGGAGTACTCGCCGATCTCGTCCGCGGTCAACGAGGTCCGCTCGATCAGCTCGCGCTTCCACTGCCGCCCGGCGACCGTGTTGGTGACCAGGATCAACGTGGTGGCCTGCGCCTCGGCCATCGCCGCCGCACCGACCAGCGTCTTGCCCGCACCGCAGGGCAGCACCACGACGCCCGAGCCACCGGCCCAGAACGACTGCACCGCCTGCTGCTGGTATTCGCGCAGCTGCCAGCCGTTCTCCCGCAGGCTGATCGGGTGCGCCTCGCCGTCGACGTAACCGGCCAGGTCCTCGGCGGGCCAACCGACCTTGAGCAGCATCTGCTTGAGCCGCCCGCGTTCGCTGGGGTGCACCACGACGGTGTCGTCGTCCAGGCGAGCGCCCAGCATCGGGATGATCTTCTTGTGCCGCAGGATCTCTTCCAGCACCGCGCGGTCCAACGAGCTCAGCACCAGGCCGTGCGCCGGGTCGTTGGCCAGCTGCAGACGGCCGAAGCGGCCCATCGTCTCCACGATGTCCACCAGCAGCGGCTGCGGCACCGGGTAGCGCGAGTAGCGCACCAGGCCGTCCACCACCTGCTCGGCGTCGTGCCCGGCGGCGCGCGCGTTCCACAGCGCGAGCGGGGTGATGCGGTAGGTGTGCACGTGCTCCGGGGCCCGCTCCAGCTCGGCGAACGGCGCGATGGCGGTGCGGGCCTCGTCGGCGAGGCCGTGATCGACCTCTAGCAACAACGTCTTGTCGGACTGGACGATCAGGGGTCCGTCGGTCACGGGTGCGCAGCTCCCTCGGGTCGGACTGCTTCTTCGCAGGTGATCAGCGGTGCCAGACTCCGCCGCCAGTATCCCACTGCCCTCGTTGTGACCCGTTCCGGCACTGGGTCCGAGGTGGGCACCGGCCGGGGAGCACCGGGCACGGTGAGACTCAGCAGTTCGCGGGCCGGGTGACCGGTGCGGCCGTCGATGACGTGGCCGCCGCGCTCGTAGTTGCCGGAGGTGGCGACCGCGCAGTCGCGCACGTCGAAGATCGCGCACACCCGCTGCGCGATCTCGGGGTGGCGGATGCCCACCCGCCAAGCGCGGCCGGGCTCGGCCGCCCCGACGGCGAGCACGTCCCCTCCGGCCTTGAGGCAGAACCGGTCGGCACCCGCCGTGCGCAGCAGGTCTCCGGCGCGCTGCACGGCCCAGCCCTTGACCACCCCGCAGGGGTCGAAGGGACGGCCCGGCAGCCAGGCGCGGAACGCCCCGCCACTGTCCCGCTCGTAGCGCAGGCAGAGGTCGATGATCTCGATGAGTTCGGCACTGGCGTGCGCGGGCGCCGCCAGCTCGCGGCCGCACTGCCAGACCTCGCTGCCCTCCCGGAAGGGGCTGAACCGGCGATTCACCTCGCGCAGCCAGTCGAAGGCCCGCGACGCGGCGGCGGGTACCGCTGGCCCGGCCGACCGCACGTCCATCGAGATCGGCAGGCCCATGATGTGTTCCACGCGCCGGATCCGGCAGCCCGTTCCGCTTGCCACGACTACCTGCCCTGGGCGTCGATCGCGGCCTGCAGGGACTCGGCGTAGGCCTCGCTGGTGGTGGTGGCGCCGGACACCGCGTCGAGGTTCGCGCTCTGCGCCTGCACCACGACGAGCAGCGCCGTACCCGCGGCGGCCAGCAGCAGGTCCCGGGTTTCGACCACCAGCGATGCGAACTCCGACAGCACCGGGCTGCGGTCCTGCTCGGCGTACCCGACCGTGATCAGCACGACATGCGCCAGCACCAACCAGAGGACCCAGGTGCCCGTCCACCGGTGCCAGCCGGTGAGCCGGTCCATGTCGAGTCGCCGTTCGAGCCAGGGCACCCGCGCGATGAGCACCAGTTGCAGCACCAGGGCCAACGCGCCGCAGAGGCCGGTCAACCGGCCCAGCGCCAGCACCGAGCCCCGCGGGTCGGTGAGCGCACCCGCCGCACCGCCGAGCAGGAAGAGATCGACGACCCACAACGCGTTGAGCGCCAGCAGGGCCCGCAGCCACCACTTCGCGTCGTCCGCCATGGTCTTTCGCCGCTGCCATCGCACGTCGCCGAGTTTCGGCCGCGTTTCTGGGAAGAACTTTGGAAAATCGGCGGGCAACCGACCTGGCGGCACAGACGTGCTGCGGACGGTGATCGTGCGCTTGCGGGGTGTGCCCGACCCGCCGTAGTTGTCACCTGTTCGGGCAATGTGTCCTGGGTCGGCTCGGCTAAGTTGCTCGTTGCGAACGACAAACGGAGGAGCAGTGAGCTATCCACCGCAGGATCCGCACGGATCGCAGTCGGGCCAGTACGGATCGCAGTCGGGCCAGTACGGATCGCAGTCGGGCCCGTACGGATCGGGGTCGTACCCGTCCGGCCAGTACCCGCCGCCCAACGCCTCGGACGACTTCTGGCGGCACGTCGCGGGCAACCAACCCCCGCCGCCGCCGAAGAAGAGCCGCACCGGGCTCATCATCACCCTGGTCAGCGTCGGCGCGGTGGTGCTGCTCGCGGCGGTGGTGACGGTCGTCCTGGTGCTCGTCAACAGCGCTGACCGGCGGATCGAGGCCGGTGACTGCATGTCGCTGGCCAGCGAGCGCGGCGGTCGCATGACCCCCGCGGACTGCGGATCCGAGGAGTCGGACTACCAGGTCGTGGACGTCCGCCAGGGCCAGAACCCCGATGCGTGCCAGGACAACTACAACAACGTTACGGAAGGCAGCACGTACTGCATCGTGCTGGACGTCAAGGTCGGCGACTGCCTGACGTCCTACCAGGAGTCGGACGAGATCCTGCCGCTCAAGATCGACTGCGGCAGGGCCGAGGACCAGGTGACGCGGGTCGCCGACAGCGAGGACCCGGAAACCGCCTGCCAGGAGGAAGAGGGCTACTACGTCTTCGACAACCGCACCGTCTGCTTCGGCGACGTGCAGGGCACTTGAGGCCCTGCCGCGAGATTCAGGTCCGGCTTCCGTTGCCGCTGACGATGGGCGGCACCGGGGTGTCCGTGGTGGGGACCCACCTCGGACCGCGCGGGCCGAAGACGTCGCGGGGTTCGGGGAAGACCGCGAGCAGCGCGAGGTACAGGGTCGCCGAGAGCACGACCGAAAGCGGCAGGCTGATGTCGGTGCCACCGGCGAGATCGCCGAGCGGGCCGACGAACTGCCCGGGGATGTTGACGAAGGCCAGCGCGATGGCGGCGGACAACAGCCAGGCCGACAGACCCCGCCAGTTCCAACCGTTGCGGAACCAGTAGCGCCCGCCGCGCTGCCGCCGGTTGAAGACCTGCAGGGCTTCGGAGTCGTACCAGCCGCGTCGGGTCACGTAGCCCAGCATCATCACGACCATCCACGGCGCGGTGCAGGTGACCACCAGCACGGCGAAGGTGGAGATGCTCTGCACGACGTCGAACCCGAAGCGGCCGACGAAGATCAGCGCGATGGCGAGCGTGCCGACGAACAGCGTCGCCCGCACCCGTGAGAAGCGCGGGAACACGCTGGAGAAGTCCAACCCGGTCCCGTACAGCGCGGTCGTCCCGGTGGAAAGTCCGCCGATCAGCGCGATCAGGCACAGCGGGCCGAAGTACCAGCCCGGGGCGACCGCGAGCAGCCCACCCACGTAGTTCGGCGCGGAGCCGTGCAGGTACCGCGGGGCTGAGACGGCGATCACCGTCGCGGTGGCGAGCCCGAAGCCGAACGGCACGATGGTGGCCAGCTGGGCGAACAGCGCCGCCGCGACAACTCGCGGGCGAGGTGTGTCGGCCGGGATGTAGCGCGACCAATCGCCCAGGAACGCCCCGAACGAGATCGGGTTGGCGAGCACGATCAGCGCCGATCCGACGAACGCGGGCCACCACCCCGAGCTGTCGGCGCCGCTGAACGAGCCGGGGTAGGACGGGTCGAAGGCGGTGGTGAAGGCCAGCAGGCCCAGCGCGAACATCGCGGTGGCCGCCAGCACCGCGATCTTGTTGACCAGCAGCATGAGCCGGAACCCGTACAAGCAGATCACCAGCACCAGGGCCGCGAACAGCGCGTACGCCACCGCGAACGACGGCACGGACTCCGGCAGGCCGAGCAGGCGGTTCGCGGTGCCCACCAGCGCATCACCTGAGCTCCACACCGAGATGGCGAAGAACGTCACCGCGGTGAGCAGGGACAGGAACGAGCCGACGACACGGCCGTGCACACCGAGGTGCGCCGACGACGAGACCGCGTTGTTGGTGCCGTTGACCGGCCCGAACACCGCCATCGGGCAGAGCACCAGCGATCCGATGAGCAGTCCCGACACCGTCGCCGCGAGCCCCTGCCAGAAGGAGAGCCCGAACAAGATGGGGAAGGCGCCGAGCACCGCGGTCGAGAAGGTGTTGGCCCCGCCGAAGCACAACCGGAACAGGTCGAGAGGTGACGCGGTCCGCTCGTCGTCCGGGATTCGTTCGACCCCGCGCTGTTCGACTTCGGTGACCCGACGCGCCGGTTTCCCCGCCGCAACCGCATTTTCGTTGGCCATGCCTCGCCCCTCCACACGTCCTGCCGCGTGATCAGGAGAGCGTGGACCACGCGGGCGATGCGGAACAGCAGTCGAACCTCCAACAGCGGATCGCCGCGTTGGATGAACGCACAATGCCCGGCACCGGCAGGGGAAGGCTGGGGCGATTTCGCGCGAAATCGCTTCGGGGCCGAGTTCGGCAATTTCGGGCAGTTTCGCCGGTGGGCGGGACGGGGATGATCGACTCGGCTAGGTTTTGCGGCACGAAGATCATCTCCGGAGGGAGCCATGAGCCATCCGCCGCGCAGCCGGGCAGGCAGGGTGATCGGCCGAGTCCTCTACGTCGGTGCGCTGTCCGTCGGAATCAGCATCGCGATCACCGCCTACGCCACCTTCAACACCGACGAACCCGCGGCCGGGCAATGCGTGAACATCACCGACGCGGACACCGCGGAGCCCGGTTGGCGGCGCGCCGACTGCGGCAGCACCGAGTCCGACTTCGTGATCGCCAAGGTCACCGCCAGCTCCGACACCTGCCCGCCGGGGTACGCGACGGCCAGCCAGGACACCCGGCGCACCAGCGGCATGCGGTTGTGCCTGGTGCCGGACGTGGTGGTCGGGGACTGCCTGCGCGTTCCGCGAGCCAGCATCGAGACCAAGGTGCGGTGCGGCGAGCCCGACGCGGACGCGGAGGTCATCGCGGTGGCGTCCAACACCGGCGGCGGTGCGGCCTGCCCGCCGGGGACGGGCCGGTTCACCGTGTACCCGGACCCGGCGCGGACGGTGTGCACCAAGACTTCCAGGCAGTGACCAACACGATCTGGTTCCGCGGCCTTCGATGTGATGTCGTACCAGGGCACCCCGCCGGTGCAGGGGGCAGGTGCAGGGGATTCGGTCGGCATGACGAGGGAGGGCTTCGATGGGCAGCGAGGGCACCACGGTCCGCGACATCACCCGCAAGCTGATGCGCGAACTGGGGTTGACCACGGTGTTCGGCAATCCGGGCACGACTGAGGTGCCGTTCCTGACCGGGTGGCCGGACGATTTCCGCTACGTGCTCGGGTTGCAGGAGTCCGTGGTGGTCGCGATGGCCGACGGGTACGCGCAGTCCCGCCGCGAACCGGTGCTGGTCAACCTGCATTCCGCCGGTGGCGTGGGGCACGGGCTGGGCGCGGTGTTCACCGCGTACCGCAACCGGACGCCGATGATCGTGACGGCCGGTCAGCAGGCCCGCACCCTGATGTTCGACGAGCCGTTCCTCGGTGCCACCGAGGCCGCGACCTTCCCCAAACCGTACGTGAAGTGGAGCTACGAACCGGCCCGCGCGGCGGACGTCCCGGCGGCCCTGCTGCGCGCCTACCAGCTGGCGACCACACCGCCGTGCGGCCCGGTCTTCGTGTCGATCCCGGCCGATGACTGGGACCAGCCCGGCGATCCGGTGTCCGCGCGGCCGCGCACGCCCGGCTTCGCCCCGGACCCGGCCGCGGTCGCCGAGCTCGCCGCGGCGTTGCGGCGCTGCGAGCGTCCCGCGTTCGTGGTCGGCCCGGCGGTGGACGCCGACGGCGTGGTCGGCGAGATGGTCGAGCTGGCGGAGAAGACGCAGGCCGCGGTTCTGGTGGCGCCGATGTCGCCGCGCTGCTCGTTCCCCGAGGACCACCCGCGGTTCGCCGGTTTCCTGCAGCCCGAGCAGCGGTTGCTGAAGGCCGAGCTGTCGCAGTACGACCTGGTCGTGGTGTGGGGCGCACCGGCGTTCACCTACCACGTGTACCGCGGCGCGAGCGACGCCGAGCTGCCCGAACTGTTCCTGGTGCACGACGACGCGGAGGTGCTGGCCCGCGCCCGGCAAGGCCGTGGCGTGCTGGGCACCTTGGCGCATTCGGTGCGGCAGGTCAACGACCAGGTCGAGGCGCTGGCCCGGAGCGCGCCGAAAGCCTATGCGCGGCCGTCGAAACCGGCCGCGTCGACGCCGCTGACGGCCGCCTACGTCTACGACACGATCGCCGAGGTGCTGCCGGTGGACGCGGCGGTGGTGGAGGAGGCCCCCAGCCACCGCAACGACCTGCACGAGTACCTGCCGATCCGATCCACCGACGGCGGGTTCTTCGCCGGGTTCTCCGGTGCGCTCGGGTACGCGGTCGCGGCGGCCGTCGGGGTGGGGATGGCCGACCCGCAGCGGCGCACGGTCGCGCTGCTCGGCGACGGCTCCAGCATGTACGGCATCCAGTCGGTGTGGACGGCGGTCCGGGAGCAGACCCCGGTCACCTTCGTGATCATGGACAACTCGCGGTACGCGGCGGTGGCGGTGCTGGGCGAGGCGGCCGGGGGCAGCAAGCTGCCCGGTGTCGAGCTCGGCGGCATCGACTTCGTCGGCATGGCCACCAGCATGGGCTGCCCGGCGAAGCTGATCGATCATCCGGCGGAGCTCAAAGCGGCTCTGGCCGAGGAGTTCACCGGCAAACCCGGCCCGACCCTGCTGCACATCAAGATCGACCCAGGCCACCGCCACCTGTACTGAACCGGACGCCGGGTCCCCGTTCGGGTGAAGGGCACCTTTCACCAAGTAACTTGGCGAAAGGTGCCCTTCACCTCGGTTCTCAGGCGCGGTGGGCGGGTTTTGCGGTTTCGGCGCGTTCCGCTGCTGCCCACTGCTTCGCGGTGGTGTCCTCAGGAGTCTGGGTCCTGGCGGGCGTTGATTGGGCGCTGCGGACCTCCAGCAGGCGGGCCACCTCGCTGCGCAGGTGCACGAAGGTCTCCGACTCGCGGGTGGTGATCTGGTCGCGCTCGGTGCCCAGCGGGATCTCCAGGTCCGCGACGATCGACGCCGGGGACTTCGACAGCACGAACACCCGGTCCGCCAGGTAGATGCTCTCGTCGATGTCGTGGGTGACCAGCAGGACCGTGCTGTCGAACTGCTTGCGGACCCGCAGCAGCAGGTCCTCCAGCTCGAAGCGGGTCTGCGCGTCGACCGAGGCGAACGGCTCGTCCATCAGCAGCAGCGCCGGACGGCAGGCCAGGGCGCGGGCGATCGACACCCGCTGCTGCATGCCGCCGGAGAGCTGCCACGGGTACTTCCGCGCGGCGGCGCCAAGACCCACCCACTCCAGCACCTCGTCGGCCCGGCTGCGCCGCTCGGCCTTGCGCAAACCCCTGGAGCGCAACGGGAACTCGACGTTGGCCCGCACCGAGAGCCAGGGGAACAGCGAGCGGCTGTAGTCCTGGAACACCACGGCCAGATCGGACGGCACGCCCTGCACCGGGTCGCCGTGCAACCGCACACCGCCGCCGCTGGGCTGGATCAACCCGGAGATCGCCCGCAGCAGCGTGGACTTGCCGCAACCGGACGGGCCGACGATGCAGGCCAGCTCACCGGTGCGCACCTGGAACGTCAGGTCGGCGATGGCCTGGTGACCGTTCGCGCCGCCGTAGCGGTGTCCGAGCTCGGAGACTTCGAGCATGGTCGTGGATCCGGTCATCGTGAATCAGCCTCCGACTACTTGGTGCGCCTGCGAGGGTTGCCAGCTCAGCGCTCGCCGTTCCACCGCGAGCAGCAGGGTGTTGAGCACGTATCCGAGAACGCCCAGCAGGACGACGCCCGCCCACATCGCGGGGAAGTCGAACTGCCGCTGGTCGAGCATCAGCCGGTAGCCGATGCCGTTGGTGGAGCCGACCAGCTCCGAGACGACCATCAGCACCAGCGCCAACGACAGGCTCACCCGCAGTCCGGCGAAGATCTTCGGCGTCGCCGCGGGCAGCACCACCCCGAAAACCCAGTGCGCACGGGGGATGCGGAACGACCGGGCGGTGTCGATCTTGACCTGATCGACCGAGCGGACGCCGTCGACGGTGTTCAGCAGGATCGGCCAGATCACGCCGAAGACGATCACCGTGATCTGCATCTGCACGCCGATGCCCAGCAGCACCAGGAAGACCGGCACCAGTACCGGCGGCGGAACGGACCGCATGAACGCCATCACCGGTCCGAAGTAGTCCAGCGCGGTGCGGGAGCGGCCGAGCAGCGTGCCCAGCCCGACGCCGAGCACCACCGCGAGCAGCCAACCAGCGGCGATCCGGCCGAGGCTGGCCAGCAGGTCCTTGAACACCGTGTCGGTCAGGAACAGCGACGACGCCGGTCCGCTGAACCACCGCTGTCCGGCGGCGCTGACGATCTGCGTCGGCGGTGGGAAGAACGGGTGCTGCGCGACGCGGGTGAGCAGTTCCCACGCCACGATCGCGCCGATGAACACCAACCAGCGCCGCAGGAATCCGTGCACCTTGATCACAACGCCTCCCGGTCCACCGTGCTCCACCGCAGTCCGCGCTTGTGCACCAGTTCCAGGACCTCGTTGACGAGGTAGCCGACGATGCCCGCGACCAGCGTGCCCGCCAGCACCAGGTCCATCCGGCCGGCGCCGAGGCTCGCATCCAGCACGAAGCTGCCCAGCCCGCTACCACCACCGGCCAGGAACTCGGTGCTGACCACCAGGATCAGCGCCACCGCCGCGGACATCCGGATGCCGGTGAGCACGAACGGTGCCGCGTTGGGCAGCGCCACGGTGAACATCACCCGGCCCCGGCCCAGCCCGAAGGACCGCGCGGTTTCCACCATGACCGGGTCGATCTCGTCCAACGCGTAGATGGTGTTGAACAGGATCGGCCACACCGCGGCGTACACCGCGAGCGCGATCTTGGTTTCCGGGCCGCCGCCGACCAGCACGATCGCCAGCGGGATGAGCGCCACCGACGGGATCGGGCGGAGGAACTCGATGATCGCTCGGCTGGCCACCCGGATGCCGCGCACGCTGCCGAGCAGCAGCCCGGCCGGTACCGCGACGGCGACGGAGATGCCCAGCGCGATCGCCCAGGCCAGCATGGTTGCGATCAGGTCCAGCAGGAACGAGGGGTCGCCGAGCAGTTCGACGAACCGGGCGAGCACTGTGGACGGTGGCGGGAAGTAGAGCTGGGGGACGATCCCGGACCGGCTGAAGGCTTCCCAGATGAGCAGGAAGCCCAGCAGCCCGACCAATCCCCGGAATGTCTTGGTCATTTCCCGATATCAGCTCTGCGGCGGAGTGACGATCATGCTCGCCACGTCGACGTCCTTGTCGATGTAGTCGAACTCCCGCATCAGGCGGGGAATCCGCTGCAGGCGGGTGGCGTCGGCGCGGGAGTTCATCTTCAGCAGGGTGATGATGGACGCGGTGTTCTCGTCGATCTTGGCGAACTTCGGCAGCAGCGGCTCGATCTTGCTGCGGTCCTGCGCCTCGGCGACCGCGGCGTCCATCGCCCGCTGGAACGCGGCCACGGTTCGGGGGTTCTCCTCGGCGAACTTGGCCAGCGAGACGTAGCCGCCCAGCGGCAGGTCCTCCAGCGGTCCGGTCGCGGTGTCGACCACCGGGATCGCTCCGGCGTCACGGGCGGACAGCGTCAGGAACGGTTCGACGACGAACGCCGCGTCGACCTGGCGCTGCCGCAGTGCGTTGGGCATGGCGGCGAACCCGATCGGAGCCCACTCGACTTTGCTGAAGTCCACACCGTGGGCGCGCATCGCGGCCTTGGCCATCAGTTCCGAGATGGTGCGCGCGCCGCTGATCGCGATGCGCTTGCCCGCGAGGTCCTGCGGAGTGCGCACGCCGGAGTCCGGCGGCGCCATGATCATGCAGGTGTTCGGGACGCTCGACGCGCAGTCCGCGACGATCTTCAGCTGCGCGACGCCCTGCGCCTGGGCCGCGAAGATGGGCACGTAGCTGCTGAAGGTGATGTCGTAGTCACCGCCGATGGTGCTGTTCAGCGCGGCGCCCCCGTCGACGGCGGTGATGACCTCGACGTTGAGGCCTTCCCGCTGGAAGAGGCCGTTCTGCACCGCTAAGTGCAGCGGGGCGATCTCGCTGGTCGGCAGTCCGCCGATCCGCAGGTTCGCCTTCTCGACCTGGTTGTTGCCGCCCTGCTGCGCTTCCGAACCGCCGAGGAGTCCGCAACCGCTGGCGCCCATCACGGCACCCGCCGTGACCATTCCACCTGCGATCTTCAGCAGGTTTCGGCGCGGGAGGCTGCGGGGAACGGAACTCATCTCTGGATCCTCCTGGCATCGGGGTGCGGTGCGCGGTTGTTGTGGTGCCGCGCGCCGGGAGAGGGACGGGTCGACGCTGAGCCGCTGCCACGGGTTTCGTGGCCGATATTCGGGATGGACGGCGTCGTCGCGATTATGACCCGGGAGGACAGGCGGATTGCGCAACGACGTTGGACCGGTTGGGTGCTGTGGTCCGTCGGCGGTGCATCGATTCTCCCGGAAGCTGCGGCGGGGTTGGTGCACGGAAACTGTAGAAGGTTGGACCACATGCGACAACCAGGCGTAACTAGCTTGTTGTCACACATCTGGCCAACGTGTTGCCTGGCTCACTCCATTAGGACTAGCCGACGGCGGATTGTGACGGATAAACGAATGTGGACTCCGCAATTCGGGGGAATTAGCCCGCTGTCTTCGAACACAAGTGCAGTTCTGCTCGTGTAGCTGGGTTCCGCGTTCAGCACACGGCGCATTCGACCAAAAGGCCCATCGACACCACAATTCGATCTTGCGCCGGTCCGGCGATCCGGCGCGCGATGGCGCGAGTGGCGATTTTCCGCCAGGGGCGTTGGGTGCGGCTCGGGCGCGGGGAGTTGATCTGCGGTTGGCAACCAGTTGTAACCGGCCCGCCGTCACGCATTTGGCCTAGTTGTTGTTCATACCACTCGACCGAGTGATGAACTCTAGCTCTGGGGGCCTGACTTGTGACGCCTAGTTAAGTATAGTCTCGCCCGTCGAGGTGACCGGCCTCTGCTTCGGGGGATGCACGTTGTGACCAGGGAGTGTGATGGCAAGCCCGGCTGACAGAGTCAGGGTCTTCGGTAGCTCGACAGGAGTCGAGGCACTGCTGACCCGCTCGTGGGTTCCCGACGGCCCTACGTCGGCACGCGGGCACATTCCTGGCACGATGATCAACATTGTCGCGGCGCGGAGAGGCAACTAGCCGTGGCGGTGTCGCACATGTCCGCCGCAGCGCAGGAAACAGGAATGCTCAACAACGACCCCGATACCGGAGCAGCCGCGAAACCTGCTGCCGTCCGGACCAAGAAGTTGTGGCTGCGCAACTGGCGCCTCCGGTACAAGATGGCCGCCGTCCTGCTCGTACCGACGCTGGCCGCCCTGGCCGTCGGCGGTATCCGGGTGTACGACGGACTGGCCACCCAAACCCGGCTGAACACCATCGTCGAGCAGGTCGAACTGGCCCAGCAGGCCGCGAACCTGAGCCACGAGCTGCAGCGTGAACGCGACTTCGCGATCGTGTTCACCACCGTGCACGGCCCCACCGCGCAGGGCGACTACACCACGCAGAACCAGCGGGTCGACACGGCGACGCAGCAGCTGCGGGCCTTCGACGCGCGAGTGGTGACCTTCTCGCCGGAGGTCCAGGGCGCCTACCAGGGCGCCGTCGACCGGCTCAACAGCCTGGGCGCCCTGCGCACCACCATCAACGCTGGCTTCACCGGCCCGCAGACGCTGGTCGCCTACGGCTCGGTGCTCGACAGCCTGCAGCAGATCAACCGGACGGTCACCACCTCCGCTGGGAACACCCAGGTCAGTCAGACCGCTCGGGCTTCCGAAGCACTCGGCCGGGCCAAGGAGCAGCTCGCCCAGCAGCGTTCGATCCTGCTCGGCGCCGGGCTGCGGGGCGAGTTCATCACCGGGCAGACCGACGCGGTGCGCGCCGCCAACGCCCGGTTCGAGGCTGCCTACGCGGAGTTCGAGAACTCCGCCAACCCGCAGCAGCGTGCCCTCTACGCGGCGCGAGTCGCCGGTGCCGAGGTCGACCGGTCGGAGCAGATCGAGCAGACCGCGCTGATCGCGGCCGACCGCGACGAGCCGCTGGGCATCAACCCGCTGGAATGGGGTCAGGAGTCCGGCAAGCGCACCGACCTGGTCCGCTCGGTGGAAGACGAGGTGCTGGGCGACTTCCACGACGAGGCCGCCTCGCTGGCCGGTGCCGCGCAGTGGTCGTTGATCCGCGACTCGGCGCTGCTGCTGCTCCTGCTCGTGGTCGCCTTCGGCGTCGCGTTCTACATCGCGCGCTCGATCCTGCGTCCGCTGCGCACCCTGCGCAGCGGCGCCCTGGAGATCGCGCAGCACGGCCTGCCCGACGCGATCGACCGGGTGAACCAGAACCCGAGCACCGGCAGCCAGATCACCGTGCCGCCCGTGCCGGTGCACTCCCGCGAGGAGATCGGCCAGCTCGCCCGGACCTTCGACGCGGTGCACCAGCAGGCGCTGCGACTGGCCGCCGAACAGGCGCTGCTGCGCACCAACGTCAACGACCTGTTCGTCAACCTGGCGCGCCGCAGCCAAACCCTGGTGCAGCGGCAGCTGGCCCTGATCGACCGGCTGGAGCAGGACGAGCAGGACCCGGACCAGCTGAGCAGCCTGTTCGAGCTGGACCACCTGGCGACCCGCATGCGCCGCAACAACGAGAACCTGCTGATCCTCGGCGGCACCGACCTGACCCGCCGGATGATGCGCCCGGTGCCGCTCAACGAGGTCCTCGGCGCGGCGGTGTCCGAAGTGGAGCAGTACGCGCGGGTGGCCGTGGTCGACGCACCGGACCTGGCCATCCAGGGCCGGGTGGTCAACGACTTCGTGCACCTGGTCGCCGAGCTGCTGGAGAACGCCACGGTGTTCTCCAACCCGGACACCGAGGTCACCGTCCGCACCGCCTACCGCAGGCAGGAACTCGTCATCGAGATCCGCGACCGCGGCGTCGGCATCGACGCCAGCGAGTTGCACGACATCAACGATCGGCTCACCCGGCCGCCGGAGATCGACGTCGCGGTGTCCCGCCGGATGGGGCTGTTCGTGGTCGGGCAGCTGGCCAGGCGGCACAACATCCTGGTCGAGTTGCACAACAACGACAACCTGGAAGGCGGCGTGACCGCGACGGTGCACTTGGCCGGCGAGTTCGTCGTCCAGCTGACCCCGGACGGCCCGATGCCGATGCCGGACGTGCCGCGCTCGGCGATCGCCGACGACCGGCGCGAATCGGTCAGCGAGACCGGCACCCACCTCGGCCTGGCCGCCGCGTTCGGCGGTCGTGCCGCGGCGGGAATCGACCGCGGGATCGATCCGCCCACCGAGCGCGCCCCGCTGCCGTCGCTGTCGGGCATCGATCCGCCCACCGCGTTCCACCCGCAACAGCGGGAAGAACCGGACTTCGACGACACCGAGCTGTCGACCCAGTACTCGGTGACCGTTTCCTCCGGCGATTCGTTCGGCGCCACCGACGTCCCGGAGTGGGACGATGTCTCGAAGGCGCCCGCGGACGACGTTGTCCGCGCCGAGGAATGGCCCGGCGAGGAGAACATCGGGAGGCCGTACTCGGACGGATTCGACGGCCAGTGCGGTGTTCCACCGGATCCCGTCGAAAAAACGGCCAACTTGTTCCACAGCCCGTACGAGGCGGAGAAGACCGCCCGGTTCATGCCGACGGAATACCCGTCCGGCCTGGACGAGCCGGTGCACAACGGCAACGGGCTGAACGGGACCGGGCTCGGCGGAGCCGGTTTCGGCTCTGCGGATTCCGGGGGCGCCGCGGACAACGGAACCCGGCACGAGCCGGCCCCGGTTGCCCGGACCCAAGGGGGCGGTCCGGTGGAGGGCACCGAAGGCCGAGCGCCGGCGTTCGCCGACGACGAGCCGAGAGGGATCTCCTGGGACATGGACGACGCGCCGACCCAACGTCTGCCGATCTACGAAGCCGTGCTTTCGCAGTGGTTCCGCGAGTCCGATGGGGACGAAGAGCCGGTGGCGGCGACTCGTGCCCCGGAACCGGTCCAGCCGGTCGAACCGGAACCGGAACCGGTCCAGCAGATCGAACCGGAACCGGTCCTGCCGGTCCGGCCGAGTGCGCCGCCAGTCGCCGAGCCGAGCTTCCCGCCGCCGCCCGTCGAAGAGGTGCCGCGCACCACCACGCCCGACCCCGGCTGGGGTTCGGCCGATGTCGGCTGGAAGGCGGCGGAGGCGGTGCTGCAAGCTCAGCAGCACGTCCAGGAGACCACCCCAGCTGGGTTGCCCAAGCGGGTGCCCAAGACGAACCTGGTGCCCGGTTCGGCGGCGCCGCGCTCGCCGTAGGCTCCCCGCAAGCCCGCCACCCCGCGCTCGGCAGACGCCATCCGCGGTCGGATGGCGAACTTCCAGCAAGGTGTCAAGCGGGGCAGGCATTCCAAGGCCGAACCGGTTTCCAGTGAACTACCCCGCTCGAATCCGAGCCGTCCCGAGGAGCAGGAGTGAACGGGTCCGTGCAGCAACCGATGAGCAGCAACAGCTTCAGTTGGCTGATCACCGACTTCGTGCGCCGGGTGCCCGGCGTGGCGCACTCGGTCGTGGTCTCCGCGGACGGTCTGCTGCTCGCCGGATCCCAGGGTTTGCCGCGGGATCGTGCCGAGCAGTTGTCCGCGGTCGCCTCCGGGTTGGTCAGTCTCACCCAGGGCGCCGCGCGCTGTTTCGAAGCCGGTGAGGTCACCCAGACCGTGGTGGAGATGGAGCAGGGCTACCTGTTCCTGATGTCGATCAGCGATGGTTCCTGCCTCGCGGTGCTGGCGGCCCCGAACGCCGACATCGGCCTGGTCGCCTACGAGATGACCCTGCTGGTGGAGCGGGTCGGGCGGCAGCTGACTCCGGAATTGCGGGCGCAACTGCAGGGCATGGTGCGCCGGTGACTCCGGCAGGGGAATGCTGAGGGGAGCTCGCGATGAACAGCGGTTCCGAGCCCAACTGGGACGGTGACCTGTTCCGCCTCTACAACAAGCGGTTGAGCGCCGACTCCTGGCAGGACGACTTCGTCGGCGACGACGTGGAGTCCGGCCGGGGTGCCGATTCGATCGGCGGCTACGACCGGGCGTTGTTCGGCGGACCGGGCGCCGACCTGTTCGGCTCCGGCTACAGTTCGGTGCCCGAGGTGGCCGGGCCCCGGTCGACCGACAGCGGGCCGCCTTCGGTTTCGATGCCGTCGGTTTCGCAGTCGATGTCCCCGATTTCCCAGTCGATGCCGTCGATTTCGGGACCGTTGCCACCGATTTCGCAGTCCATGCCGTCGATCTCGGGCTCAATGCCCGCGATCCCCAGCATCGACCCGCCGCAATCCGAGGGCTTCGACGGCGGCTCGCTGGTGCGTCCCTATGCCCGAACGCGCGGCCGCACCCGAACCGATTATGATCTTGCTATCGAGACGCTGGTCACCACCAGCGAGCGCGGTCGCACGCAGGCGACCCAGTCGAGGGCCGAGCACCGCTCGATTTCCGAGCTGTGCATGGAAGCTCGTTCGGTGGCCGAGGTGGCCGCGCACCTGCGCCTGCCGTTGGGCGTGGTGCGGGTGCTGATCGGCGACATGGCCGATACCGGCCTGGTTCTGATTCATGACAGTGGCATGGTCGTCGGTGATCGGCCGTCCATGGAGTTCTTGGAGAGGGTGCTCAGTGGGCTTCGCAGGCTCTGATCCCCGGTCGGTTGCGAACAACCAGAAGACCTCGACGAAGATCGTGGTCGCTGGTGGGTTCGGGGTCGGGAAGACGACGTTCGTCGGTTCGGTGTCCGAGATCGTGCCGTTGACCACCGAGGCGGTCATGACCGAGGCCAGCGTCGGGGTCGACGACCTCAGTGCGACGCCGGGCAAGGTCACCACCACGGTGGCGATGGACTTCGGCCGGGTCTCGCTGGACTCGGACCTGATCCTGTACCTGTTCGGCACGCCCGGCCAGCACCGGTTCTGGTTCATGTGGGACGACCTGGTGCGCGGCGCGATCGGCGCCGTGGTGCTGGTCGACACCCGGCGGTTGGCGGACGCGTTCGCCTCGATCGACTTCTTCGACGATCGGGGGCTGCCGTACATCATCGCGGTGAACACCTTCGACGGTGTGATGCACCACCGGCCGGAGGACATCCGGGAGGCGCTGACCATCGACGCCTCGGTGCCGATGATCACCTGCGACGCCCGCAACCGGGAGTCCACCAAGCAGGCCCTGATCACCCTGGTCGAACACGCGATGCGGCAGCGCATGGCAGCCGCCCGCTGATCGGAGTTCGCGTGCCGCGGCGGGTCAGTCCTCGATGAGGGCTACGGACATGATGCGGTGCAGCGGGAAGTTTCCGAGTTCCTCGCTGCTGGTGTCGAAGCCCTGCAGGATTCCGCCGCCAACGCTCACCGGGCGCACCACGCGCTGACTGCGCACCCCGTGCGTGTCGACGAATCCCAGCCACACGCTCCGGTGCTGCCGCGCCGCGTCGCGCAGCAGTTGCAGCGTCGCCTCCGCGCTCGGCCGCCCGCGCTCCGGGCTCACGGTGCTGCCGCGCCGTGCCGCGCTGGCGCGGTCGCCAGCGCGCAGCTGCGCCACCAGTTCGCCCAACTGCTCCTCGTTCGGCGCGGTCGGCGCCACCGGCGGCGCGGGGCGGCTCCTGCCGCGCACTCGCCGCCCGCGCTCCCGAAGGTCGAGCACGTTGCCGTCGGGGCCTTCGGCGACCGCCGTGAATCCGGCGGCGCGCAGCCCTTCCACCACGTCGGCCAGCGGCAGCGGGCTGACCAGCACGGTGGGCGCGATGCGGCGGAGTTCCAGTTCCTCGGTCTCGGGCTTGGCCAGGATCTCGGCCAGCAGCAGCGGATCGTCGCAGCGCAGGAAGGCCGCCGCGGTTCCCGCGCGCAGCCGCCCGTGGCGGCGCGCGACGTCGTCGATGAGGTAGGTCAGCGACTGCGGGATCGGCGTGCGGGAGCGGGTGCGCAACAACGCGTGCAGGTCGTCGGCGGTGTACCCGGTGTCCAGCGCGCGGCGGATGCTGCTGTCGCTGATCCGGAAGACGGTTGCGCTACCGGCGGATTCGACGTCCGCGACGAGTTTCATCTCGACGGCGAGGTCGGGTTCGAGGCGACCGGGCGCCACGACGGTGAGATCGGCCTGCACGAGCACGTGGTCCAGCGGTGCGGGCAACGCCTTGGCGAGTTGCCGCGCCGCTTCGGCGGATCCGTCGGCGAGCAGGACGCGTCCGGCGGTGGTCAGCGCGTGCAGCGCGACGATGCCCAGCGAGGTCGCCTCGGCGAGGGTCCAGCGCACCAGGTCGTCGCGCAGTCGACCGCCGCGGCGCGGCGCCCGCCACCTGAGCACCGCGGCGACGTCGTCCGGCTGGGCGCCGTATCCGCCGGGCAATTCGTCGAGGTGGTCGAGGACGCGTCGGCGGTCCTTCGGCGCCAGCGGCCGACGCAGGTCGTCGGAAAGCGGGTTGAGCAGCCGGTCCTTCTCGTCGCGGGTGCCGATCAGGCCGGGCAGCCGGGGCAGGTCGAGCCAGGCCTGCGCCAGGGTCGCCCAGCGCTGCTCCGGCGGCGAGGCAAGCCAGGTGTCGGACTGGACGGTGGGCACCCACTGGGGTTCCGCGCTCTCGCTGCTCGCGATGAGGTTGGCCGCGACCGCGACTTCCACCAGCAGGCCCAGCTGGTTCTCGTCGATCTCGACGGTCTTGGCGGTGCGGCGCAGGTCGCGGACCCCGACACCGCCGGAGCGCAGCACGTCGGGCGGTTCCTCGCCCCAGGACTGCAACAGCGCTTCGACGTGCCGCAACAGCTCCAGCGCCGCGCCACCCGCCGTCATGTCCACTGTGGACTGGCCTGGTCCGGTCAGCTCGGGCAGCGGTTCCTCGGGTTCGACGGCACCCATCGGCCGGTCACCGCGCACGGCCAAGGCGAGCTGGCGCGGCAACTCCACGGTCTCGGCGTCGCGCCGCAGCAGCAGCCCCTTGGCCAGCAGCCGTTGCACCGGGTTCGTCGCCTGCGCCAGCGCAACGTTCCTGGCCGCGTCCTTGGTGCGGCCGATCGGCGCGCCTTCGGCGAGCTTGCCGACGAGGCGCTGCTCTTCCTCGTCGAGTTCGGCCAGCGCGGCTTTCGCCGCGGACTCGGTGAGGTGCTCGGCCAACCGCCCGAGCCCGGCGGGGAAGGTCGGCAGCACCTCCCGCGCCGCCGTGGACACGGCGAGTTCGGCGTCGTCGCCCCAAACCAGCGCGAGATCGCGCAGCCGCGCCACGCAGCGGCGGGCGCGCTCGACGGTGACATCGCGGCCGAGCAGTTCGGCGACCGAGTCCAGCGACACCGGGGCCGCATCGGCGTCGAGCAGCACCAGCGCTTCGAGCGTGGCGAGGGTGACGGAGTCGAGGTCTTCGCAGGCCCGCGCGACCGAGGAGCGCACCCCGACGCGCGTCGCCAGCACCGACGTATCGGCCGGTGGCGGAGTCGCGAGGTCGGGCCGGGCGCGGAGCAGCGCGACGAGGTCTCCGTCGCTGCGCTCCCGCAGCCAGTCCGCGAGTGATGACATCCCTGCCACGATACCCAGCCCCAACCCGGTCATCCCCCGATACGCCAATCGCCAACACAACAGTTCACGCGGATCAGGTCGGGGTGAAGGGCACCTTTCGCCAAGTAAGTTGGCAGCGCCGCCACGCGCGCGGGTTCGGGGCCGGGCGGTGCGAGTGGTTGACGTGGCGAAAGCGGCTGGTGTGCGCCCAGGTTCGCGGTGGTTGGTGAGAGATGCGTCGCACGGCCTGTCCCGCTGCGCACCCTTGGGTGAGCCGCGGCTGCGCATCCGGCAAACTGGAAGTGCATCCGGATCCGCAGCGCACAGGAGGACGACGTGGCCGGTAAGACCAAGCAGGACCGCATTGACCCGTCTTGGCCGAAGGCTTCCGACGGCGACCACCCGGTGAGCGAGCTCCTGGCCGACAAGCAGGGTGCGCTGTCGCCGTTCGGGGACACCACCCTCCCCCTCGGCGAGGACGCCGTCCCGTACGTCCACCCGGTCACTCGCATCAACAAGTGACCCGCCGATTCGCGCAGGCGACCCGGTAGCGGAACCGCCCCGCCGAAACGACGCACAGCACCCACCATCCGCCAGTGCGGACCAGGCCGTTGCGCCGTTCGGCGGCGGATTGTCAAGGCCAACCGGTCGGTAACCAGACCGGACGTCGCTCACACTCGGGAAAGTTTTAGGCTTTTTCGTGTTGGGTGAAGTTCCGGTCGCTTAACAGCCCCACAGGGCTTGCATCCCGGATGAGCGATCTGCCCGCGCGGCCGCTCTGGCCGGGCGGCGAACAGCACCCGCCAAGTTCATAGCCGATCCGCTCGACAGGGGTGTGCCATGCCGGTTCCAGGTCCGGGTTACTCGATCACCGTTCGCGTCGAGGCGCCGCCATCGACGACCGCGGCCGGAGATCTGACCAGCGCGATCGGTCGCGCGGGCGGGGTCATCACGGCGTTCGACGTCGTCGAGTCGCACGCCGACCGCATCGTCGTCGACATCACCTGCAACGCGCTGTCGGCCGACCACGCCAACGACCTCGCCGAGATCCTCGGCACGCTGCCCGGCGTCCGGGTGCGCAAGATCTCCGACCGGACCTTCCTGGTGCACCTCGGCGGCAAGATCGAGGTCGCCCCGCGCGTCGCGCTCAACAACCGCGACGACCTCTCCCGCGCCTACACGCCAGGGGTGGCCCGGGTCTGCACCGCGATCGCGGAGAACCCGGAAGACGCCCGTCGGCTTACCGTGAAGCGCAACGCGGTCGCGGTGGTCACCGACGGCTCAGCGGTGCTCGGGCTGGGCAACATCGGCCCCGAGGCCGCGCTGCCGGTCATGGAGGGCAAGGCCGCGCTGTTCAAGAAGTTCGCCGGGGTCAACGCCTGGCCGGTCTGCCTGGACACCCAGGACACCGAGGAGATCATCCGCGCCGTCGAGCTGATCGCCCCGGTCTACGGCGGCATCAACCTGGAGGACATCGCCGCGCCGCGCTGCTTCGAGATCGAGGCGCGGCTGCGCGAGAAGCTGAACATCCCGGTCTTCCACGACGACCAGCACGGCACCGCGATCGTCGTGCTCGGCGCGCTGCGCAACGCGCTGCGCGTGGTGGACAAGGACATCACCGACTGCCGCATCGTGGTGTGCGGGGTCGGCGCCGCCGGTTCGGCCATCATCCGGCTGCTGCAGCACAAGAAACCGGCCGACATCATCGCCGTCGACATCGACGGCATCGTGCACAGCGGACGCGGCGACACCGACCCGAACCTGCGGTCCATCGCGGCGGGCACCAACACCGACGGCCGCACCGGCACGCTCTCCGACGCGGTCCGCGAGGCGGACGTGTTCATCGGGGTGTCCGCGCCGAACCTGCTCACCGCCGACGACGTGGCGACCATGAACTCCGACGCGATCGTCTTCGCGCTGGCCAACCCGGACCCGGAGATCGACCCGCTGGAGGCGCAGAAGCACGCCACCGTGGTCGCCACCGGCCGCAGCGACTACCCGAACCAGATCAACAACGTGCTGGCCTTCCCCGGCGTCTTCCGCGGCCTGCTGGACGCGCACGCGCGGGAGATCACCGACGAGATGATGATCGCCGCGTCCAACGCGGTCGCCGATGTCGTCGACGGCGAGCGGCTCAACGCGTCGTTCATCGTGCCGAGCGTGTTCGACTCGGCCGTCGCCCCGGCGGTCGCCGACGCGGTCAAGCGGGCGGTGCTCGCCTCCAGGGGCAACGACCCGGCGCCCCGCGGCGGCTCCTCCCTCCCCTGGGCAATGGCCGAGGACATCGAGTACTGACGTTTTTATCTCTGAACTCGTTTTGCGTGGCGGTGCGGGTGGCGGAACCTCGGTGCCTGTTTTTGAAGTGGTCGTGTCGGGCCGTCCGCCTCGGGTGAGGTGGGCGATTTAGCGCGAAATCGCCGTCTCCCATGCGGGGCGGGTGGCGATTTCGCGCGAAATCGCCCGGTCTGCCACTCGCACCGCGAAGCAGGACGAGTTCGAAGACAGGCCCTCAGAGGCCTTCTCGTCTCCGGGATCCCCGACTTGTGTATGTCCGATACGCGGCGTCGGGGCTGTCCTCGCGAGATAGCTCGGGGTGCGGGGTGTCCCCGCAGGGCACTGCCTGAGAACCCGCGGCGGTGCAAGCTGCGTAGGTGGGCTAAGCGCCTGCGGCGCTTGCGACGGCACAGGCGCGTGCGTCCGTTGCTCGTCGCGGCGGCGGTGTACCACCGAAAGCGGCTTCGCCGCTCACCTGACGGGCACTCGCATAGAACTCCGCACCGATCCGCACGCTCTTGTTTGGTAAATGGCCCCTTCACCTCGCCCTGTTTGGAGTCGAGGTTGGCGGAGCTTCGCCGATATCGGCGGACTAGGCTCGGTGCATGGCGCAGGACGAGCTCACGCATGTCGATGCCGCGGGCGCCGCTCGCATGGTCGACGTCTCCGACAAGCAGCCCACCGCCCGCACCGCGGTCGCCAGCGGCGTGGTGCGCACGACCGCCGAGGTGATCGCCCTGCTGCGCCGCGACGGGCTGCCGAAGGGCGATGCGCTCGCCACCGCCCGGATCGCCGGGATCATGGCCGCCAAGCGGACCCCGGACCTGATCCCGCTGTGCCACCCGATCGCGATCTCCAGCGCCAAGGTCGATCTCGAACTCGGCGAGGCCGAGGTGCGGATCATCGCGACGGTGCGGACCACCGACCGCACCGGCGTCGAGATGGAGGCGCTCACCTCGGTCGCCGGGGCCGGGCTCGCGCTGCACGACATGATCAAGGCCGTCGATCCGGCAGCCGTGCTAGACGCGGTGCGCGTGGAGCGCAAGGAAGGCGGCAAGACCGGAACTTGGACGCGGGACGGATGAAATCCGGCCGAATTCCCGTTGCTTGATGCGGTGTCGGTCGAGCACGGAAGATGACCCTGTGGCGGCCGGATCCGGACGGGGCGCAACACACAGGAGGATTCCATGACGAGGACAGCGCGAGTGATCGCCGCGTCCAACCGTGCTGCGGCCGGGGTGTACCCGGATCGGACCGGTCCGGTGATCGTCGAGTGGCTGCGCGGGCGCGGCTTCGAGGTGCCCGACCCCGTCGTGGTGCCCGACGGCGACCCGGTGGGGGAGGAGCTGCGCCGCGCGGTCGCCGACGGCGCGCAGGTCGTGATCACCACCGGCGGCACCGGAATCAGCCCGACCGACCGCACGCCCGAGGTGACCGCGGCGGTGCTGGACTACCCGATTCCGGGACTGGCCGAGGCGATCCGTTCGGCGGGTCTGCCGGAGGTGCCGACGGCGGTGCTCTCCAGGGGCCTCGCCGGGGTCAGCGGCCGGACGTTGATCGTGAACCTGCCGGGCTCGCGCGGCGGTGTGAAAGACGGGCTGGGCGTGTTGGACGGGGTGCTGGACCACGCCGTCGACCAGCTGCACGGCGGCGATCATGCGGCACCGAGCCGGGTGGCGGCCGATGTGCTGCGGGCCGACGTGAGCGAGCAGGTGATCGACGTCGAGGACCTGGCCCGATCGGTGGAGCACCGCGCGGCCGGTGCGGTGGTGACCTTCGGCGGTGTGGTGCGCGACCACGACGGCGGACGCGGCGTCCGCGAGCTCGAATACGTCGGACATCCCAGCGCGGCCGAGGTGATCGCCGACGTCGCCCAGGAAATCGCGGGCCGCTTCGAGGGCGTGCGCGCGATCGCGACGTCGCACCGCATCGGTCTGCTCAAGATCGGCGACGTGGCCCTGGGCTGCGCGGTGGCCGCAGAGCACCGCAAGCAAGCATTCACCGCCTGCGCGGAGCTGGTGGACGAGGTCAAGCGGCGCCTACCGATCTGGAAGCGCCAGGTCTTCGAAGACAACACCGAAGAATGGGTCAACTGCCCCTAAACGGCCGCCCGCTCGGGTGATGAGTGAAGGGCACCTTTGACCGGCATAGTCGGTCCAAGGTGCCCTTCACCTCGACCTCATCGGGTGAACACGGGTGGTTGCGTCGGTTCGGGGACGAGATCGCGGACGGGTGCTGGACCGGTGGGGCGGTTGGTCATTCCGGGCGGAAGGCGCGGAGGGCGGTTTCCACGAGTGCGTCGGCGAAGGCGTCGTCGAGCGGGCCGGAGCGCAGCAGCCAGCGCTGCGTCAGCGGCGCGTACAGCACGTCGAGGAATAGGTCCAGGTCCGCGTCGGCCGGTAGTTGCCCGGCTCGCTGGGCGCTGCGCAGTCGTTGCTTCTTCGCCTCGGTCATCGGCGCCGCCATCTTCTCCCGGTAAGCGGCAGCGAGTTCCGGATCGTTGATGATCTCGGTGTTGAGCGCCCGGATCGGTTTCTCGAACTCGGGGTCGGCGAACTCGGCCGCTGTCGCGCGCAGCACTGTCTTGAGGTCGGCTTCGACGTCGCCGGTGTCGGGCAGCGCGATGCCTTCGCCGTCCGCCTGCTCGCTGAGCGCCAGCAGCGAGTCGAACACGATCGCACCTTTCGACGGCCACCAGCGGTAGATGGTCTGCTTGCCGACTCCGGCGCGGGCGGCGATGGCCTCGATGGTCAGCTTGTGGTAGCCGATCTCGGCGATGAGTTCGCGTGCCGCGGTCAGGATCGCTGTTCGGGATCGTTCGCTGCGGCGGCTGACATCAGGTGCTCTGCGCTCTGCCATGCCGCCGACATTACGCGAGACGAGACGATCCGTCTTGACAGTTCCCCGGTTCGCGTCCATGCTGGGCGATAGTTGAGACGAAACGTCTCGTCTTTCGAAGGGAATCGCATGACCCGAACTTGGTTCATCACCGGTGCCTCGCGGGGCCTGGGACGCGCGTTCACCGAAGCGGCGCTGGCCGCCGGAGATCAGGTCGTCGGCGTCGCCCGGGACATCGTGCCCCTGGACGAGCTCGTCGCCGCGAGCGGTGGTCGACTGGTCACCTTCCCACTCGACGTCTCCGACCGCGCTGCGGTGTTCGCCGGTGTGGAACGCGCATTCGCCGCGTTCGGAAGGCTGGACGTCGTGGTCAACAACGCTGGCGGGGCAATGCTCGGCATGGTCGAGGAGGTCACCGAGCAACAGGCCCGAAAGCACCTGGACACCAACTTCTTCGGCGCGTTGTGGGTCAACCAGGCCGTCGTCCCGCACCTGCGGGAGCAGGCGTCGGGGCACATCATGCAGGTCTCGTCGATGGGATCGGCCGGGGGCTTCGCGGCGACCGGGATGTACAGCGCGGGCAAGGCGGCGCTCGACGCGATGAGCGAGGCGTTGGCGATGGAGGTCGAGCGGTTCGGCATCAAGGTGACGATCCTGCAGCCGGGCGGCTACCAGACCGAACTGTTCACCAGGGGCCTGACCACAACCGCGGAGTACGAGGCCTACGGCCAGCTGCGCGAGTGGCTCGCCGGGCTGTGGAGCGAATCGGAGGACTTCGACCCGGCACTTGCGGCAGAGGTGGTGCTGCGGGTGGCGAACATGGCCGAACCGCCGAAGCGGCTGATCCTGGGCGGCGCCGCCTACGACATGGTCGACCAGATGACCCGGACCAGAACGGCAGAACTGGCGAAGTGGGAATCCCTCAGCCGACAAGCCGATTGAGCCATCCAGCGGACCGCGCACGAGGAGGCGCTCAGGATCGTTGTTCTGCGGTAGCCCCGGACGAGATCGCCGAGACCGCCTGGAGTAAGCAACCTTCAGCGCCTTCGGCCGACCGCGGCGGGCCCGGTCGGCGGAAATGGCGGGACCCCACCGCTGGGGGCGTGCGGTGGGGTCCCGAGAGGTGCGGAGCACGTGCCGTGTCGGGGGGACGACACGTACTCCTTGCCGACCGGACTAGCCGGTCGACCAGATCATTTGATGTCGAGCTGCTGGCCCGGGAAGATCAGGTTCGGGTCGCTGATGATGCTCGCGTTGCGCTGGGCGATGTCCTGGTACTGCACGCCGAACGCCTCACCGATCTTGCTGAGCGTGTCACCGGCCCGGACCGTGTAGTCCGCTCCGCTGGCCTTGATCGTGGGCGTGCTGGTCGTCGCCTTGGTCTTCGTCTGGGTCTTCTTCGGCGTGGTGGTCGTCTTGCTGCTGACCTTGGTGCTGCCGCTGGACCAGTTGAGCTTCGCGGTGCAGCCCGGCCACGCGCCGGTGCCCTGCGAGGCGAGGACCTTCTCGGCCACCGCGATCTGCTGCTCGCGGGTCGCCTGGTGGGCACTGCCGGCGTATTGGGTACCGCCGTAGGCCGCCCAGGTCGACGGGCTGAACTGCAGGCCGCCGTAGTAGCCGTTGCCGGTGTTGGTGTTCCAGTTACCGCTGCTCTCGCACTGGGCGAGCTTGTCCCAGTCGGCGGCGTTGGCAGCTGGGGCGGCGATCGCGATCGGGGTGGCGATCACCGCGCCTGCGACGGCGACTCGGGCAACGGTACGGCTGGTATTCGAAGGCTTGCGGTGCTTGCCTTTGTAGCGAGCCATGTTCCTCTCTCCTGCCGCGCCTGCGAGGTGAGCTGTCGGGTTCGGGCTGAGAGGCAGCCCGGTCGGCTCGGGGGAGCCGACTTCACCCCTAGGGCTTTCGGGGAGCCCGGTGGTGGTTCCCCCGCCCCTGTCCGGTGTGTTCGTTTCGGGGGTAGGAAGCTCGCCGGACAGGGCTAGGCGCTGCGAGCTTCCCGCTCCTTGCTGATCGGTTCGGGGCCGACCGAGGAGCGACACTACGTAACCAAACGGCAGATCGGAAATCTTCGTCGACGTGACGCTGGTCACAGTAACGCCCCGAGCAAGTACTCCGATCCGGGGTGTTTCTGCTGATCAGAGCGTCGTTATCAACTCGTTTCCAGGCTGATATCGATCACCGTCGGTGAGGCGTGAGTCACCTCGTTGCTCCCTCTGGGCAACCCGCGTCGCACTGGTTCACGCCGCCGCCGGACGTCTCTCAGGCGTGTCCGGGGTGCCCCGCAGGCATGATCGAGGCGGCTGCGAAGAGGATTCGCATCGATGCGGAGAGTGGCGATCTATGTCGCTGGATCGGAAGCCCTTAAGGCTGACGAAGTACCCAGCTTAAAAAGCAAGATCGACACGACCCGGAGTGAGATCAAAAAGTCACCTGAATGAGCGTGTACGACACGCCGACGCATGCTGTACTGCGCGTGCGCGCGCACCCGCACGCGCGCGCAGTAATGCAGTGTCGAGCCGCTAAGCCCAGGGGGAGTGGTCAGCCGCCCGCGAATGGTGGGAGGACGTCGAGCGTGGCGTCGTCGGCGACCTCGACACCGCGATCCCGGACCGCGACGCCGTCGAGCAGGAAACTGCACGCCGGGAGCACCTTCGTCAGCTTCTCGTCGTGCAGGTTCAGCGCGGCGGCGATGGCGTCCGACACGGTCACCGCGCGGTCGCCGGGCCGCGGGATGCGCACCGTCTCCTCCTGCACTCCGGCGGCCGCGCGAGCACCCGCGAAGTACCGGACCCGCACCGCCACGGTCTTCATCTGTTCCGGCGGAGCCGTCATCCGCTCAACCCCCGATCGCGCTCATCGGCCGGGTCGGTTGGGCGAACTCTCCCGAGTCCATCCCGTGCCCGGCGGCCTTCGCCCACATCGTTTCCTGCCACAGCCGGATCAGCTCGGCGTCGTCCGCCCCGGCCCGCATCGGCCCGCGCAGGTCGGTCTCGGTCGTCGAGAACAGGCACGAGCGCAGTTGGCCGTCAGCGGTGAGCCGGGTGCGGTCGCAGGCCGCGCAGAACGGCCGGGTGACCGAGGCGATCACACCGACCGTGGCTGGCCCGCCGTCGACGAGCCAGCGCTCCGCGGGCGCGGAGCCGCGCTCGGCGACGTCCGGGGTGAGGGTGAATTCGGCGCTGAGCCGGTCCAAGATCTCTACTGCGGTGATCATCCGCTCGCGGTCCCAGTCGTGCTGGGCGTCCAGCGGCATCTGTTCGATGAACCGCAGCTGGTAGCCGCGCTCGATGCAGAACCGCAGCAGGTCGCCCGCTTCGTGGTCGTTGATCCCGCGCATCAGCACCGCGTTGACCTTGACCGGCTCCAGCCGCATCTCCTTGGCGGCGGCCAGCCCGGCGAGCACGTCGTCGAGCCGGTCGCGGCGGGTGAGCTGCTTGAACACCTCGCGGTCGAGGGTGTCCAGCGAGACGTTGACCCGGTTCAACCCGGCTCGCACCAGCGGCTCGGCGAAACTGCCGAGGTTGATTCCGTTGGTGGTCAACGAGGTCGTCGGGCGGCTGGGCAACGCCGCGGTCGTGCCGATGATGTCCACCAGGTCCTGGCGCAGCAGCGGTTCACCGCCGGTGAAGCGCACCGTGGTGACGCCGAGCTCCTCGACGGCGATGCGGATCAGCCGGTTCATCTCGGCAGTGTCGAGCAGTTCCGCGCGCTTCAGCCAGGGCAGGCCTTCGGCAGGCATGCAGTAGGTGCAGCGCAGATTGCACTTGTCGATGAGGGATACGCGCATGTCGGTGGCCACTCGACCGAACCGGTCCACCAGCTGGGACGTGTCCGGACGCGTGGACGTGTCGGTCGTGCGACGCACGAGCGGGATTCCCAGATCCACCCCTGTCACTCCACGACCCTACGTGTCCTGGTGAGGAATTTCGATCGAGTAGCTGCTTTTTGTGCGGATTCGCCGGGCGGTCGGCAGGTGGGGTCGGCAGGTTCGAAAAAAGCGGCGAGGTCGTTTAACGATCCGGAATCGCGGCTGAATACCGCTGGTTTTCTCCGCAACTGCGGAAGTAATGTTGGCGACTGTGCCGCACTATCGGATTGCAGAGGCCGCTGGCCTGCTCGGTGTCAGCGATGACACGGTGCGCCGTTGGATCGAGAGCGGGCAACTGCCCGCGCAGCGGGACACCGCCGGTCGGCGCACCGTCGACGGGGCCGCGCTCGCCGAGTTCGCCCGCGCCCAGGCGCGCTCGACGCCGGATCCCTCCGCTGTCGGCCGATCGGCCCGCAACCGGCTGGTCGGGCTGGTCACCGAGGTGATCTCGGACCGGGTCATGTCGCAGGTGGAGATCCAGTGCGGTCCGCATCGGGTGGTGTCGCTGATGAGCACCGAAGCGGTGCAAGAACTCGGGCTGGCGCCCGGGGTTCTCGCGGTCGCAGTGGTGAAGTCGACCAATGTCGTGGTGGAAACACCGGGAGAGGGATGATGGCGAAGCTGAGGATCATCGTCGGCGCGCTGATCGCGCTCGTGCTGTTGGCCGGATGCGGGCAGGCCGCGGCCCCGCAGCAGCGCACGCTGACCGTGCTGGCCGCGGCGTCGCTGACCGAGTCCTTCGACGAGCTGGGCAACCGCTTCACCGCCGAGCACCCGGATGTACGGGTGCAGTTCGACTACCAGGGTTCCTCGACGCTGGCCGAGCAGATCAAGCAGGGGCGCCAGGCGGACGTGTTCGCATCGGCGGACACCAAGAACATGGACAAGGTCCGCGACCTCGTCGGTACGCCGGAAACCTTTGCCACCAACAGGTTGACGATCGTCGTGCCGCCGGGCAATCCGGCCGGGATCACCTCGTTCGCCGATCTCGCGGCACCCGGCCGGACCGTGGTCGTCTGCGCACCGCAGGTGCCGTGCGGGTCGGCCACCCAGGAGGTGACGCGGCTCTCGGGCGCGCAGCTCAAGCCGGTCAGCGAAGAGGACGACGTCAAATCGGTGCTGCAGAAGGTCGTCGCGGGCGAGGCGGACGCCGGGCTGGTGTACATCACCGACGCGCGGGCGGCTGGCGCGCAGGTGCAGTCGGTCGACTTCCCCGAGTCGCAGCAGGTGATCAACACCTATCCGATCGCGACGATCACCGCGGCCCCGCAACCGCAGTTGGCGGCGGAGTTCATGGCCTTCGCCCGCGGTCCGGTCGGTCGCGAGATCCTGGCCAACCACGGCTTCAGCACTCCATGACACCTGGCCGACCACCGAAACCACGGGCATCCCAGGTGCCAGTGGCGCTCTGGGTGCCCGCAGTGCTGGCGCTGGCGCTGGTGGTGCTGCCGGTCGTCGGCCTGCTGACCCGCGTCGACGCGGCACGGCTTCCGGCGCTGCTGCTCAGCCCGGCCGCGCTCGACGCGCTGCGGCTGTCGGTCGTCACCGGGCTCATCTCCACCGCGCTCGCGCTGGTCCTGGGCGCGCCGCTGGCGCTGGTGCTGGCGCGGTCGCGGCTGCGCGGATTGCGCGTGGTGCGGGCATTCGTGCTGCTGCCGCTGGTGTTGCCGCCGGTCGTCGGTGGCCTCGCCCTGCTCTACCTGCTCGGCCGCACCGGCCCGCTCGGACAGCTGCTCGACACCGTGGGCCTGCGCCTGCCGTACACGACCGCGGCGGTGGTGCTGGCGCAGACGTTCGTGGCGATGCCGTTCCTGGTGGTCGGTTTGGAAGGTGCGCTGCGGACCGCCGGTGGCCGCTACGAGAGAGTTGCCGCGACGCTGGGGGCCGGGCCGTGGCTGACCTTCCGACGGGTGACCGTGCCGCTGCTGCTGCCCGCGCTCGGATCGAGCCTGGTGCTGACCTTCGCCCGGGCGCTGGGCGAGTTCGGCGCGACCATCACCTTCGCCGGTAGTTTGCAGGGCACCACCCGGACCCTGCCGCTGGCGATCTACACCACGGCGCAGTCCGATGTGGATGCGGCGGTGGCGATGTCGCTGCTGCTGGTGGTGGTCGCGCTCCTGGTGATCGTGGTGGCCCGGCCCAAGGCCGTGGAAGGACAGCTGTGAGCGGATTGCGGGCCGACATCGAGTTCCGGCGCGCGGACTTCACGCTGCGCGCCGAGTTCGAGGTGGCGCCCGGTGAGGTCCTGGCGGTGCTCGGGCCCAACGGCGCTGGCAAGTCCACGCTGCTGTCGGTGCTCGCGGGCGAGCTGGTTCCGCAGCGCGGAGTGGTCGAGCTCGACGGCGCGCGGTGCCTGGACACCGGGCGCGGGATCAACGTGCCGACGCACCGCCGGGGTGTCGGGCTGCTCGCGCAGCATGCGCTGCTGTTCCCGAACCTGACGGCGCTGGACAACGTCGCCTTCGGCCCGCGAGCGGTCGGCCGCCGCAAGACCGAGGCGTGGCGGACCGCCGAGCATTGGCTGTCCGAAGTGGACGCTGCCGGGCTGGCGGCGCGCAAGCCCGGCCAGCTCTCCGGTGGTCAGGCGCAGCGCGTCGCGTTGGCGCGGGCGCTGGCCGCCGACCCGCGGCTGCTGTTGCTGGACGAGCCGCTGGCCGCGCTCGACGTCGACGCCGCACCGGCCATCCGGGGACTGCTGCACCAGGTGCTGCGGCGGCAGGAGAAGCCGACCGTGCTGGTCACCCACGACGTGCTGGACGCGGTCGTGCTGGCCGATCGGTTGGTGGTGCTGCTCGACGGCCGCATCGTCGAGCAGGGGCCGACCCGTGACGTGCTGGCCCGGCCGAAGGAGGCCTTCACCGCCCGGGTGGCCGGGTTGAACCTGGTGCCCGGTGTCGCCGCGGCAGACGGCGTTTCGTTCGGTGACAACACGATCAGCGGTCGGATCGTCGAGGCCGTGGAGCCGGGGGAAGCCGCTGCGGCGGTGTTCGCGCCCGCCGCCGTCGCCGTGCACCGCGAGCGCCCGCACGGCAGCCCGCGCAACGCGATCCCGGTGCGGTTGGCGGCGCTCGAACCGCGCGGCGACGTCGTGCGGGTGCGCGGCGTGGTGCGGGCCTGCTCGCTGGCCGCCGACGTGACCCCGGCGGCCGTCGCCGACCTGGGGCTCACCCCCGACGACGAGGTGTGGTTCGTGGTGAAGGCCGCCGAAGTGGCCATCCACCCCGTCTCCGGAGGATCATCAGGGGCGTGACTGAGCCATCCCCCTGGACGTACCTGATGGACATGGACGGCGTGCTCGTCCACGAGGAGCACATGGTGCCGGGCGCCGACGCCTTCCTGGCGGCGTTGCGCGCGGAAGACATCCCGTTCCTGGTCTTCACCAACAACTCGATCTACACGCCGCGCGACCTGCGGGCCAGGCTGATGCGCACCGGTCTGGACGTCCCGGAGGGCGCGATCTGGACCTCGGCGCTGGCGACCGCGCAGTTCCTGGAGAACCAGCGGCCCAGCGGATCGGCCTACGTGGTCGGCGAGTCGGGGCTGACCACGGCGCTGCACAACATCGGCTACGTGCTCACCGACCGCGAGCCCGACTACGTCATCCTCGGCGAAACCCGCACCTACAGCTTCGAGGCGATCACCAAGGCGATCCGGCTGGTCGAGGGCGGGGCGCGGTTCATCGCCACCAACCCGGACGAGAAGGGGCCGAGTCGGGAGGGCACGCTGCCCGCTACCGGCGCGGTCGCCGCGCTGATCGAGCGGGTGACCGGGCGCGCACCGTACTACGTGGGCAAGCCGAATCCGCTGATGATGCGATCCGCGCTGCGGCACCTCGGGGTGCATTCGGAGAACACGCTGATGATCGGCGACCGGATGGACACCGACGTGCGGTCCGGACTGGAGTCCGGTCTGCAGACGATCCTGGTGCTGTCCGGGATCTCCAACGAGCACACCGCGGACCTGTTCCCGTACCGGCCGACGAAGGTGGTCAACTCGATCGCCGACCTGATCGACCACGTGCTGGACCCGTTCAAGGCCTGAGCGGGGGCCGGGCGATTCCGGCGTCACCTGGAGCGCATGAAGGCGTACACGTCGTCGGCGTCGACGATGCGTTTCCCCAGCGGCAGCAGCGAGACCGGCACCAGCTTGAAGTTCGCGACGCCCAGTGGGATGCCGATGATCGTGATGCACAGGACGGTCCCGGTGAAGATGTGCCCGAGCGCCAGCCACCAACCGGCCAGCACCAGCCAGATGATGTTGCCGATCGTCGACATCGCCCCCGAAGTCGGCTCGTCCACCAGGCGGCGCCCGAAGGGCCACAGCGCGAAGTTCGCCATCCGGAAGGAGGCGATCGCGAACGGGATGCCGATGATCGTGATCCCCAGCACGACCCCGGCGACGGCATAACCCAACGCCATCCAGAACCCGCACAACACCAACCAGATGATGTTCAGCAATACCCGCATACACCCACGGTGCCATCCCCGCTGCGCCGGGTGAAGGGCACCTTGGACCGACTATGCCGGTCAAAGGTGCCCTTCACTCGTCACTCGATCGGGGAGCTCGGTGCTGGTGGGGAGGCTGGGCGGGCGGGTCGGGTGAGGAGGTCGCCGCGGAGGATCGTGACGGCTCGACCGCGGAGGCCGACCCGGTTGCCGCGCAGGGCCATCTGGACGATGCCGCCGCGCGGGGAGGCCTGTTCGCCGACGAACGTCGTGCCGTGCACGTCGCGCTGCAGCTTCGCCGCCCACCACGCGGCCAGCGTGCAGTGCGCCGAACCGGTAACCGGGTCCTCCGGGATCCCGACCTGCGGGGCGAACACGCGGCTGACGAAGTCGATGCCGGGCCGGTCGCCGGGCGCCGTGACGATCACGCCACGGGACGGGACGTCGGCCAGCATCGCGAAGTCGGGCCGGACCGCGCGGACCTCCGCTGCGGAGCCGAGCAGCGCCAGCACCTTGGTCGCGCCCTGCGCGGTCTCCTCGACGGTGCAGCCGGGCAGCCCGGCGACCAGCGCTTCCGGCGGCTCCACCGGCTCGGCGAGGTCGGTGGGGAAGTCCATCTCGATCCAGCCGTCGGCCTGCGCGGTGCAGGTGAGCACCCCGCTGCGGGTGTCGAACCGCTGGTCGCCACCGAGCACGTGCGCGGCGGCCAGCGTGGCGTGCCCGCACAGCGGCACCTCGGTGGTGGGGGTGAACCAACGCAGCGGTTTCGGCTCGTCCGCAGCGCCGCCGAGCACGACGAACGCGGTCTCGGAGTGCCGCAGCTCAGCGGCTACCGACTGCATCCAGGCGACCCCGGCAGGAGCGTCCAGCAGCACGACTCCGGCGGGGTTGCCGCGGAAAGCGCTGTCGGTGAAGGAATCCACCACGAAGACACGCACTACTGCACCTTAGAAGGTGTCGTAGGTATTCGTGAGTGATAATTCTGGTTCGTGCCGGGACAACCCGCGTCGCTACCGGCACGCGGGGCGGCGACCGGCCGCTCGCAATATGGCTGGTGCCGGGAGACCCTACGCTCTGCAGGACCGATTTTTCCGAACTCCGTCCTCGCAACGTTGCCCGCCGACTCGTGCCGCCTGGCCGGAGGGCTTGGCCAGTGGTGCGGTGACAGGTCAAGATGGGTGATCCGAATCACTCGTCCCTCGGGAGGTCGTCGACGTGGATGCCGTCGAACCAGCCCAGCTCAGCTATGCCTCGGGCACCTCCGACGTGCCGTTGTTGGGCGACACCATCGGCGCGAACCTCGACCGCACGGCGGCGCGGTTCCCGGATCGGGAAGCGCTGGTGGAGTGCGCGACCGGTCGCCGCTGGAGCTATCGGGAGTTCGTCGCGGACGTGGACGCGCTGGCCCTGGGCCTGCTGGCGGCCGGGATCGGCAAGGGCGACCGGGTGGGGATCTGGGCACCCAACCGCGCGGAGTGGACCCTGACGCAGTACGCGACGGCGAAGATCGGCGCGATCCTGGTCAACATCAACCCGGCCTACCGGGTGCACGAACTGGAATACGTGCTCAACCAGGCCGGAATCCGACTGCTGATCTCGGCCGAGTCGTTCAAGTCCTCGGATTACGCCGCGCTGGTCGAGCAGGTGCGGACGCGCTGTCCCGACCTGGAGCAGGTGGTGTTCCTGGACCGTCCGGAGTGGACGGAGCTGCGCGCCACCAGCGGGGATCGGGCGAGGCTGGCCGAGATCCAGTTGTCCGCGGATGATCCGATCAACATCCAGTACACCTCCGGCACCACAGGATTCCCCAAGGGTGCGACGCTTTCGCACCACAACATCCTCAACAACGGCTTCTTCGTCGGCGAGCTGTGCGGGTACACCGAGGTGGATCGGGTGTGCATCCCGGTGCCCTTCTACCACTGCTTCGGCATGGTGATGGGCAACCTCGCCGCCACCAGCCACGGCGCGACCATGGTCATCCCCAGCGAGGGTTTCGACCCGGCCGCGGCCTTGTCCGCGGTGGCCGCCGAGCGGTGCACATCGCTGTACGGGGTGCCGACCATGTTCATCGCCGAGCTGGATCTGCCGGGTTTCGCCGACTACGACCTGTCCTCGCTGCGCACCGGCATCATGGCGGGCTCGCCCTGCCCGGTGGAGGTGATGAAGCAGGTCATCGACCGGATGGGCATGACCGAGGTGACGATCTGCTACGGCATGACCGAAACCTCCCCGGTGTCCGCCCAAACACGTGCCGACGACTCGCTGGAGCGCCGGGTGTCCACAGTGGGCAGGGTCGGGCCGCACCTGGAGATCAAGATCATCGACCCGGGTACCGGTCGCACCGTCCCGCGCGGCACCCCCGGCGAGTTCTGCACGCGCGGCTACTCCGTGATGCTCGGCTACTGGCAACAACCCGACAGCACCGCCGAAGCCATCGACTCGGCGCGCTGGATGCACACCGGGGACCTCGCCGTCCTGGACCCCGACGGCTACGTCAGCATCACCGGCCGGATCAAGGACATGGTCATCCGGGGCGGCGAGAACATCTACCCCCGCGAGATCGAGGAGTTCCTCTACACCCACCCCGACATCCTCGACGCCCAGGTCATCGGCGTCCCCGATGCCAAGTACGGCGAGGAACTCATGGCCTGGGTGCGGCTGCGCGACGGTGCCGAACCGCTCACCGCCGACGCCCTCCGCGAGTTCTGCACCGGTTCGCTCGCGCACTACAAGATCCCGCGCTACGTGCACGTGGTCGACGAGTTCCCGATGACCGTCACCGGCAAGATCCGCAAGGTCGAGATGCGCGAAACCGCGAAGGAGCTGCTCGACCTCGAATAGTCGGGTAGCCGCGCGTGTTCTGGGGCGATCCGCCTCGCATTGCAGGGGATTCGGCCAACACGGGTTGGCGAGGATCAGCGCTGGGCGCCGACCTTCGCCAGCTCGGCGGCATCCTCGGCCCCGAACTGCTCCTCCAACTGCTCCGGTGACGCGTCGACGTCGATCTGGGCCAGCGGCATGCCGCGTGCGCTGGAGATCGCGCCGAGGCGGCGGGTGGCGCGGTCCGATGCGTAGGCCGTGAGTTCCTCCTTGTCCAGTTGGAACGGCAAAACTTCGGGGGCGTCTTCGGGACTCCACTGGACCTGGGCGATGGCGTGCGGCAGCAGGCGCGCCATCTGGTCCTGCACCACGTCCCAGTTGCGTTCGTCGGCGGCGACGTGGCGGCGGCAGGTGAACGTGCCCCAAGCCATGTGGCGGCGCTCGTCGTCGCCGATGCGGCGCACCACTTGCTGCATGCCGGGCAGGATGCCGCGGCTGACGCAGATCTTGTGCCAGGCGTAGTAGCCGGTCAGCGCGAGAGTGCCTTCCACGACGTGGTTGTAGGTGACCGACGCGCGCACCTGGTTCTCCGCGCTCGGGTCGGCGTGCAGGGCGTGCAGCGACTCGGGCAGGGCTTTGTAGAAGATCTCCCGGTAGCCGGGGTTGTCCTCGACGTACTGGTGCAGGTCGTCGGTGAGGCCCACGGCGTCCATCCACAACCGGAACACCTGGGTGTGCTTGGCTTCCTCGAAGCAGAACTGGGTCAGGTACATCTCGTCGCCGAAGCGGCCTTCGGCGGCCATCGCGGCCATGAACGGCTGGAGGTCCTCGGTGACGGCCTCCTCCCCGGCGATGAACTGGGAGCACAGGGTTGCCACGCTGCGCTGCTCGTCCTCGTTGAGCCGCTGCCAGTCCTCGGCGTCCTTGCTGAAGTCGATGTCGGCCGGGTTCCAGAACTTGGCGTTGCCCTTGCTGAACAGCCGCAACGGCAAGGAGTCCCAGTTCAGGCCGCTGGCCCGCAGGGTGTGGAAGCCTTCGCGGTGGGTGGGATGCGCGGTGGTGCTGGTCATTGCAGACTCCCTCGCGAAATGTGAGAAAGATTGTTGAGACGATTTTCGATACTGCACAGTTTCGAGTCAAGGCTCGTGCGCCGGACGGCACCCGAACCGCCCGTCCTCGTTCTTGTTCGTGAAGTGGCGTAGCCGCTTGGTCCACCTGTGGCGCTTGCACCGCCACGCAAAACGGGTTCAGGGACAGGCTTCTAGGGTGGGGTGCGTGCCCGACAGCAGATGCGCCCCGACCGTTGGTTTCGACCTGGACATGACCCTGATCGACCCGCGCCCCGGCATGGTGCGCGCCTTCGAAGCCCTCAACGAGCGGTTCGAGCTGTCGCTCGACGCCGAGCACTTCGCCGCGCACCTGGGACCGCCGCTGGCCGACGTGATCCGCGGCTACGGCTTCGAGGAGCCGATGGTCGATCGGCTGGTGACCTACTTCCGCGAGATCTACCCGACGGTCGTCGTCGAGGCGACCGAGCCGATGCCCGGCGCGGCGCAGGCGCTGGACGCGGTCCGCGCAGCGGGTGGGCGCACGCTGGTGATCACCGGGAAGTTCGAGCCGAACGCGGGCCTGCACCTCAAGGCGCTCGGTTGGGGCGTCGACCGGCTCGCCGGTGATGTCTTCGCCGCCGCGAAGGGCGAAGTGCTGCGCCAGGAGAGCGCGACGATCTACGTCGGCGACCACCTCGGCGATGTGGTCGGCGCCAAGGCAGCGGGCGTGATCTCCGTCGGCGTGGCCACCGGGCCGTACGGCGTCGAGGAGCTCGCCGATGCCGGTGCCGACGTCGCGCTGCGCGATCTCACCGAGTTCCCGTCCTGGTTCGCCCGGCAGCTCTGAGTCACCTTCGACGGTTGCGCAGGACCGTTGCGATCACGCCGAAGATCAGGCCCGCCGGGCACAGCAGAGTCGCCAGGTTGAGCCAGATCGGCAGGTTCTGGTACCCGAGGGCGAACAGCACGAAGATCGCCACGATCGCCAGCAGCCCCAGCCCGAACATGATCATCGACACCGAGAGCACAGCGGACCTGGGCGCGGAACTTGCCATGTTGACCAGCGTATTCACGCACTACGCCAGGTGCCGCAGCGGGCCTTGCTCGATAAGGCCGGGTGTTACCCCCTGGGTACGCGGTACGCTTGGTGTGACGCGTCCCGGCGCGCCCCACTTAGGCGTTTTCGGGGCGCTTTCGTCGTGCCGGAGCCGTTCGGTTCCGCGCGGCGGAGCAACAGGGAAGATCGGGGACCCGGAAACCGGGCCAGTGCATTCGACAGGGAACGGTGAGGACAGTGCCGACCGGCAGGGTCAAGTGGTTCGACGCGGACAAGGGCTTCGGCTTCCTGACCCAGGACGGTGGGGAAGATGTGTACGTGCGGTCCTCCGCATTACCGTCCGGCGTTGAGGCGCTGAAGACCGGCCAGCGCGTCGACTTCGACATGGCGCAGGGGCGCCGAGGTCCCCAGGCGCTCAAGGTGAAGCTGCTCGACCCGCTGCCGTCGGTGGTGGAGGCCCACCGCCGCTCGCCCGACGAACTGCACGGCATGGTCGAGGACATGATCAAGCTGCTGGAACTGAAGATCCAGCCCGACCTGCGCCGCGGTCGCCACCCGGATCGCAAGACCGCCAAGCGCATCGGCGAGGTGGTCCGCGCGGTCGCCCGCGAGCTGGACCCCGGCAACTGACCAACGCCCCACCGCAGGCCGGGCGCATCGCGAGCGCGCCCGGCCTTTCTTGGCTTTCGTCAGGGGTGGCCGTGGTCGATCGGCCGATTCCGCGCGGATCGCTAGTTTTCCCAGCATGAAAGCCAAGATCACCGCGCTCGCGGTGGTTATCTGGGTGCGCCCGGCCTGGCCACCGCGCAGGCCGCGCCCGAGCTGACCGCCGAAAGCGCACATCAGCGCGATCCTGCAACGCCTGTCCGCGAACATCCGAGTGCAGGCGGCGATCATCGCGTACGAAGTCGGGCTGGTCTGAGCCGCACCGCCCGCTGCCGGGGACGACTGCCGAAGCACTGTGCCGCGGATCCGAGCAGTGCCACCCGCTTCGCCGAGAGTGAGCGGCTGCTCGACGGTGCCCGGGCTACTGCTGCACGTCCAGGAGCCAGCTGCCGCCGATGCCGAAGTCGACACCGCCGTCGGCGCCTTGGGTCAGCACCGCCGAGAACTGCTGGACCTCCACGTGCTCCAGGCGGGCGCCATCCGGCGGCAGCTGCAGCGTGTAGGCGAAGCGCTCGTTGGGCGGGAAGACCGCGCTGCGGCCGTCCAACTCCTGGCCGTTGACCCCGCGGTAGATGAACGCCACCTGCCACGGCGCCGCGGCGACTTCGCCGGGCACCGAGATCTGCAGCGGCTCGCGGCTGGGGATCCGCAGCTCACCGACGGGATCCTCGGACGGCTTCGAGCAGTGCTGCCCGGTCGCGTCGCAGTACAGGGCGGGATCGACGGTCGCCGTCCTCCCGTGGGAGTAGAAGGTGACCTGCGGTTCGCTGGGAGCCGCGCAACCGGCGGCGAGGCCGATGCAGGCCACCACCAGCAGCGGCTTCAGTCCACGATGCACGACTCGACCCTACGACCCGGTCCGTAATCGCTGCGTGGCCGGTGCACTCCGCCGCGAGATTCGGGGCAGCAGGGTGCCACCCCGGCCGACGGTGATCGTCTGCGCCAGCACGAGCGCCAGCAGGACCGCGACGACGGTGAACCCGATCCAGTACACCGGTGGTAGCAGGACCCCGAGCGCACCACCGAAGACCCAGCTGAGCTGCAAGATCGTCTCGGACCGGCCGAAGGCCGAGGCCCGCGATTCCTCCGGCATGTCGCGTTGGACGACCGCGTCCAGGCAGACCTTGGCTAGCGCGCTGGCCGTCGCGCCCACCAACCCGACCACCACCGCCAGCGGCAGCCCGGAGAGCAGCGCCGCGCAGGCCGCCACGGCCACCGCGCTGCCCAGGCAGGCGATGATCACCCGGTCCGGCTTGCCGAAGTGCATCTTCGAACCGAGGCCGTTGCCGAGGAAGCTGCCGATCCCGGCCGCGCCGCCGATCAGCCCGAGCAGCACCAACTGCATGAACGGCTCGTGCTGGGTGCTCTGCTTGATCACGAACGCGGCGAACAGCGTCAGGAACCCGGTCAGCAGCCGAATTCCGCCGTTGCCCCACAGCGCGACGATCACGTGCCCGCTCAACGGGACCTTCTTGGCCTGCCGGGGGTGCGCACTGATCGACGTCGGGACCTCGCCTTCGGTGCTCTCCACCCAGCCGGGCATCCGCAGGCACAGCAACACCCCGCAGGCCGCCATCGCGGCCATGAACCACAGCGCTCCCTCGGATCCCAGCAGCCAGGCGAAGCCTGACGCGATCGCGCCGAAGATCCCGCCCGCGGCCATGCCGAACGCGGTCAACCGGGAGTTGGCCTTGGTCAAGGTGATCTGCGACGGCAGCACGCGTGGCGTCATCGCGGCTTTGAGCACTCCGAAGGACTTCGACAGCACCATGCAGCCCAACGCGGCCGGATACAGCAGCCAGCTGTTGAAGTTCAGCGCCATCACCGCCGCGAGCAGCACGCGAACCGCGAACGACGCGGCCAGCGCGATGCGGCGGCCCTGCTGCAGCCGGTCCAGCGCGGGGCCGATCACGGGTGCGATCACCGCGAACGGGGCGACCGTGATCAGCAGGTAGAGCGCGACCTTGTCCTTGCTCTCGCCGGTGGCGGCGGAGAAGAACAGCGTGTTGGCCAGCGCGACCGCCATCGCGGCGTCCACGGCGTAGTTGCCCATCACCGCGTAGGTGAACTTCGCGAGCCCGGACCGGTCGGCGCCGTCGGCGTGCGCGAGCGAGAAGAACATCCGCATCGCGCGCTGCGTCAGGTCCCGACTGCGCCACGCGGCGACGCGAGTGACGGTCAGCTTCCGGGGTGGTGCGGTGCCCCGAGGCTTCTCGGGCTCCGCCTCGCGTCCCAGGTGATCTTCGGGCAGTGGCGGAAGGCGTCGGGCGCCACTGCGCGGCCGGGCGTAGTCGGGGTCTTCCTCCCACGGATACCGACGCTCGTCCCGCCGGTACGCCGCGCCGCCCGCAACACCGCCGCCGGTGGTCGGCGCCTCGAACCGGTGCTCGGCGCGCTGCTCCGACGCGCCCTCGCGCGCCGCGCCGGGCACCTCCGACTCGCCTTCGGCGTACGAACCCCGTTTGCCGCGTTGACCGGCGCCCCAGCCCCGGCGCCCGCGTGAGGCGTCCGGCCGCTGGTCATGGCGTCGCAAACCCATGCTGTTCATCCTGCCTCACCCCGCTTCCGGCCGATCGGTCTCCGCCGGATTTCGGCGGTTCCACGGATAAAGAGACGCGAACCCACCCGCCAGATACACCCGGGCCCGATCGAGCGACAGCAACCGGCCGAAAGCCCCCCGTCCGAGTGGATTCCGCGCGAAAGAACCTGTCTCTGTTTGAAGCGCCGTAGTTAGCCCACCTACGTCACCCGCACCACCACGCGAAACGAGTTCAAGGACAGGCACTCAGGCAGGGGTGAGGCGCCAGTAGCCGTAGGGGTTGAAGAAGATGTCGTCATCGTCGTAGCGGTCGCAGGACTGCTGCCGCAGCAACCAGCGCGGCGCGTCCTCGGCCAACCGGAACCCTTCGCCGTCCCGGATGGCCGCAGCCCGCGGCTCGGTCAGCAGATAATTCGCCAGACCGTCGATCAGCTCCACCCATTCGTCGACCCGATCCGGATCCAGCAGCCCTTCGGCCGCCAGCTCCACATCGGGTGACCCGAGCAGGTGCATTCCGCAGCTGTAGAGCAGGTCGCCGCCGTTGATCGGTCGCTTGACCCAAGCGCGGCGCAGGGCCTCGGGATCCTCGGCGTCCGCGGCGAGCGCGAGCCAGGTGTCCCGACCATGGGCGAGGCCGCAGCTCTCGCTCTTGATGGCCATGGCGCCCGCGTGCTCGAACAGCTCCGCAGCCACGACCAACATCCGCTCGGAGGTGTACGAAGCGTGCTCCCGCCCGGCCTGGGCCAGCACGTACGCGACCGAATCGTGGTCGTCCACGGCGTCCCAGTCGGCGTCGGTGAAGCTCAACCCGGCCAGGGAAGCCTCGAACGCCTGCGGCATCCGCGGGTCGTGCTCCTGTTCCGAGAACTCCCGGTCCAGGGTGAAGTGCGGTCCGCCGACAGCGCGGACCACCTTCTCGACCACTTCGAAGTCCAGGCCGGAACCGACCACGCACAGCACGTGCAGCGGCTCCACCAAGTCGCCTTGATCATTCATGCGGGTGACCGTAGAAGATGATCAAGCCGGTACGAAGCGAACTCGGAAAATTGTCGGCCAGTACTTCCCGGTTACCAGGAACTCGTCGGTGCCCGGCACCGCCGCGATGCCGTTGAGCACGTCCGTACCGGGGCGCTGCTGCGGGCTCAGCAGCCCCGCCGCGTCCACCACCGCGGTGACCTGCCCGTTCGCCGGGTCGATCCGCAGGATCTCGTCGCTGCCCCAGACGTTCGCCCACACCTGACCGCCGACGCATTCCAACTCGTTGAGCTCGTCGGCGGGCGACCCATCGCGGCGCACGTCCACCCCGCCGATCGGCGCGAACGTCACCGGATCCCGGAAGGTCAACCGGCCGCTGCCATCGCTCATGATCAACCTCGACCCGTCGAAGCAAAGCCCCCAGCCCTCGCCCGAGTACTCCACTCGGCGCAGCTCGGCCAGCGTCGCCCGGTCGCGCTCGATCGCAACCCCTTCCTGCCAGGTGAGCTGCCAGATACGGTCACCCTTGACGGTGATGCCCTCACCGAAGAGGTCGGCCGGAAGTCGGGTTTCGCGAAGCACTTCGCCGGTGGCGAGGTCGGTGGCCCGCACCAGCGACGAACCGCGCAGGCCGGTGCCTTCGTAGAGGGTGCCATCGGCCATCTCCAGGCCCTGAGTGAATGAGGAGCGGTCGTGCGGGAGCACGTGGATCACCTCCGTTCGGAGGTGTGGCAGGCTTCCCGCGTGCCCAACGCCCTGATCGGTTTGCTCGCCGTTCTGCTGGCCGTCGTGCTGCGCTGGTGCTGGCGGCGCGCACGCCACCAACCCCAGCCCGACGGAGAGCACCACGCCGCACAGCGCACGTCGAGTCAGGAGGAGTCGCACCCCGAAAGCTTGACACGCCCGACGTCAGCGGCGAGCGCGTACGGCACAATCGAGCATGTGACCCCTATGCCTGCTCCGATGACCAGCCCAGGTGCGGGTGCCCCGTTCGAGGACACCGGGCAACCTGCGCCCGTGCTCCTGAACCAGGAGCTCGCCGCGGCTGAAGATGTCGCCCGAGCTGCGGCGGAGGACGAGGCGAGCCCGGGCACGGACCCGATCGGCTCGCCGGTGCTGACTCTGGCCGCCGAGGTCAGCGCCCCGGTCGGGGCGCACGTCGGGGTCGAGCCGGAGGGCCCGCACGCGGTCACGCACTACTTCGAGTCGAACTACCCCGGCTACATCGGGTGGCGCTGGGCGGTCACGGTCGCCAGCGTCGGACCGGACGAGCCGGTGACGGTCAGCGAAGTCGTGCTGCTGCCGGGCCCGGAAGCGTTGACCGCGCCGGACTGGGTGCCGTGGAACCAGCGGGTGCGGCCCGGTGATCTCGGCGCCGGTGATCTGCTGCCGACCGGCACGGACGACCCGCGGTTGGCGCCCGGCTACTTGGCCAGCGGCGACCCGGCGGTTGAGGAGGTCGCCCGCGAGGTCGGCCTGGGCCGCAAGCGGGTGCTGAGCCTGGAGGGTCGGCTGGAGGCCGCCGACCGCTGGCACAGCGGCGACTTCGGGCCGCGTTCCGACATGGCCCGGATGGCGCCAGCAGCCTGCGGTACCTGCGGTTTCTTCCTGAAGCTGGCGGGTTCGATGGGCGGCGCGTTCGGCGTGTGCGCCAATGAGATCGCCCCGGCCGACGGTCGGGTGGTCAGCGTCGAGTTCGGTTGCGGCGCGCATTCCGAGGTCGATGTGGACACCTCCTCGACGGTGCCGGTGGCCGAGGTCGTCTACGACGACGCCACCCTGGACTTCGAGCCGCGCATCCCGGAGCGCGGGTGAACGAGACGGACTTGTTCGGGGCGGCCGAGCTTCGGCAGGCCGTGCTGCAGTCCTGGGAGTCGTCGCCGACCCGATTCCGCGAGGATGCCAACGCCGAAGAGGATCTTCGGCTCGGCGGTTACCGGGATCGCCTGCTGGTCGAGCTGGCGCAGAACGCCGCCGACGCGGCGGGCGCGGACGGTGTGCTGCGGGTCGAGTTCGTCGGCCGTGAGCTCCGGGTCGCCAACACGGGTGCGCCGCTGACCGCCGACGGCGTGGCGGGGTTGGCTTCGCTGCGCGCCTCAGCCAAGCGCGCGGGTCCGACGGTCGGCCGGTTCGGCGTCGGATTCGCCGCGGTGCTGGCGGTCTGCGATGAGCCGCGAGTGGTGTCGACCTCCGGTGGCGTGGCGTTTTCCACCGAGCGGACCAGGGAAGCGGCGGCGAAGCTGCCCGGCCCGGCCGAGGAGTTGGAAGCCCGCAAGGGCGCGGTGCCGGTGCTGCGGTTGCCGTGGCCAGTCACCGAAGAGCCACCGGCGGGCTTCGCCACCGAGGTGCGGCTGCCGCTGCGGCCGGAGGTCGACGCGGACGCGCTGCTGGCGGCGTTCACCGACCAGGCCCCCGATCTGCTGCTCGCGCTGCCCGCGCTGACCGAGATCCGCATCGGCGAGCAGGTGTGGCGCCGGGTGGATCAGGACGCGGATCGCGTGGTCGTGCACGGCCCGGTCCGCAGCGATCGGTGGCTGCTGCACCGGGCGGCAGGCACCTTGAGCGAGGCGGCGCTGACCGGTCTGGGCGTGGAGGCCCGGCACGCCACGCAGTGGCAGTTGACCTGGGCGGTGCCGCTGGACGACCGAGGCACGCCGATCCCGCTGGCGGAAGACGTGCTGCACGCGCCGACCCCGACCGAGGAGCGGCTGTCGCTGCCCGCGCGGCTGTTGGCGAGCGTGCCGGTGGAGCCGGATCGGCGCCGGGTGGCGGCGTCGGGCGCCTCGGACGCGGTGCTGACCTTCGCCGCCGAGTGCTACCCGTCGCTGGTCGGCAAGGTCGAGGCGGAGCACCGGACCATGCTGGTGCCGCTGCCCGGATTCCCGCTGTCCGATGTGGACGACAAGCTGCGGCAGGGGGTCAACGACCGGCTGCGAGTCGCGGCGTGGCTGCCCGCGGCGGACGGGAAAGTGGTCGCGCCGCTGGAATCCCGGGTTCTCGAATACGTCTCGCCGGAGCTCGTCGAGCTGCTCCGCGACGTGGTGCCCGGCCTGCTCGCGGCGGATCTGGCCGATGCCAGGCACCGCAGGTCGCTGCACGTGCTGGAGATCCGGCGACTCGGTGCGGCGGAGATCGTCGAGGCGGTCACCGGACTGCGGCGCCCGCCGGGCTGGTGGTACCGCCTCTACGACGCGTTGACCCCGGTCGAGGGTGCGGATCCGGTGGCTCGCGAGGAATTCGGCGCACTGCCGGTGCCGCTGGCCGACGGCCGCACGGTCAGCGGTGTGCGGGATGTGCTGCTCAGCCACCGCGACGCCGACCCGGACCCGGCCGCACTTCTGTCCACACTGGACATTTCCGGGCTGCGCATCGCGCACCCCGAAGCGACGCATCCGCTGCTGGAGAAGCTCGGCGCGCACCCGGCAGGCCCAGCGGAACTGCTCGACGCACCGCCGTTGGCCGAGGCGGTGCGCAGCAGCGTGTCGGACGCGCGGTCGGGGGCGGACGTCCAGCCGCTGGCCGAGGCCGTGCTGCGGCTGGTCGACAGCGCGCAGCCGAGGGACTGGTTGGGCGCGTTGGCGCTGCCCGACGCGGCGGGCGATTTCCGCCGCGCGGACGAACTCCTGCTGCCCGACGCGGAACTGCTCGACGTGCTCGACGCCGACTACATCGGCGAAGGCGCACCGCTTTCGGTGCTGGACGCGGACTTCGCCGCCGACTGGTCGGCCGACCTGCTGCTGTCGATCGGGGTGCTCGACACCTTCGCGGTGCACGTCGAGGAAGACCCGGCCGATGCCGACGAAGGTTTCTCCGACGCCCCCCAGTGGTGGGCCGAACAGGAGGCCGCGCAGCCGGAGAACTGGCCGCCCGCCCGGTTCGTCGCCATCCGCGACCTCGACCTGGTCGCCGACGACGCCTGGCCGACCGCGATCCAGCTGCTGGTGCAGCACCCGGAAACCCTGCGGGCGCTGCGCGAACCGCACAGCTACCCGACCTGGTGGATCGCGCGGTACGCGCTACTGGCCGGATACCCGCCCCGGCACTGGCGGTTGCCCGCCGCCGAAGAACTCGCGGGCCTGTACGACGCGGTGCCCGACATCGGCCTGGAGAGCGTTCAACTGCAACTCGCGGGAGTGCGCGCCGAACTCCAGATCGCGGACGCCGACGACGCATCGGACCTGCTGGAACGCCTCGGCGACCCGGACCGCGGCGTGCGCGCCGGAACCGCGCTGCGCGCGCACCAAGCACTGGCGGATGCGGTCTCCTCCGGCGTCGTCGATGCGGCCGAGCTCGACCCGCCGGACATGGTGCGCTCGGTGTCCGGCGCCGTGGTCAGCACCGGGCGGGCCGTGGTGCTCGACGAGCCGTGGATGCTGGGCGTGCTGGAAGCGCCGCTGGTGATCGCGGGCGGCAGCCCGGACCAGTTCGACGCCGAGGCGCTGGCCGAACTCCTGGACCTGCCACTGGCTTCCGAAGAGAACATGATGCAGGTGGCGGATCCCGGGCGCACCCAGCGCTGGGCCGAGGTGGCCCGCGTCCCAGCGGCCTGCGAACTGCTGGGGATCACCGTGCCGTCCGGCGAGATCAACCTGCACGACGCGCTGCGCGTCCGAACCTCGGCCGGTGAGCAGCGCGTGCACTGGTGGGTCGACAGCAACGGAACGCTCCACGCGCAGCGATCCCCCGACGGCCTGGCCCGAGCCCTGGCCTGGGCGTCCGGAGCCTGGCACGAACGCTTCGCCCTAGCAGCCCTCCTGGCCGACCCGGAAGCAACAACCCTGCTCCGCTGAGGCTTTCACGCGCTGAGCGGCACGTTCACCCGAAACGGCCAGCCTTGACGGAGGCTAAGAAACCAGCCCAGGACTCCGGTCCAAACGCCAAGATCCCACCGTCACGGTCCTTCGTATCCCGAACCCCGACTCCGCCGACCGCCGACCCAACCTCGACGCAGTTGGTTTCGACGCCGCTGTAGCTGGACTTTCGCCAATCAGTGAACTGCTTCATCGCGACCTTCCATCGCCTTAGCCCTGGACGAGATGAGCTTGATAGAGTCCGTCGGGCTCAACGCTACTTTCACAACAGTAGACGCGGCTTTGAGGAACAGGAAGGTGTCCTCGGGCTTGTCGACGAAGATCGCCGAACGGCGGTGCTCCAGATGGACGAGCGGGCGCTGACGTTGGAACTCCAAGATCATGTTGCTTCCGTTGAGGCCGCAGTGCTCGCCTGCGCTAAACGGAACCACCTGGATCGTGACATGAGGTCGCTGGCTCACGCGGATTAGGTGCCGAAGCTGCTCTGCCATTACGTCACCACCGCCAACTGGACGATGAAGAACGGATTCGTCGATCAGGGCATGAAGCTCGACTGGCTTCTTGCGGGTCAGAACACTTTGCCTGCCGAGGCGTAGCGAAACTCTAGATTCGACAGTGCCCTCTGAGACGCCACCCGTGGCAATGACCGCCCGAGCGTAGTCCGCCGTTTGCAGCAGGCCTGGGACGAAGCCCAACGCGACGTCAGTGATCTTGGTTGCTGTGCGTTCGAATTCCAGCAAGGAGACAAGCTGGGATGGGAGCTCTGAATACCCGACTTCCCACCAGTGTGTCTGGTGAGCGTCGCTTGCCAACTCCAGCAGGCGCTTTCGTTCGTTTCCTTTGATGCCAAGGGTTCCCAGGATGATGGCTATCTCGGTATCGGTGGGAATCTTGTCCCCGGACTCGATTCGCCCGAACGTCGCCCTTGACCAGCCGCAAAGTTCGGCCAATTCCTCAAGGCGCAGGCCAGCGTTCTTGCGAAGCTTGCGCACTTCGGCGCCGAGTCCACGGGAACGTGCAGTTGTCATATACCCACGCTATTTCAGACCCTGAGACTGCGCCATTACACATTTCGGTGAACAAGATTGCTTTGATTCCTCTGGGACTGTCTCATCGAGTCAGGAAGTCCCGAAGGAGCCCAATGTCTGACTACTTGACCTACATCTGGCGTCCGGTCACCGGCGGTCGCCACGCTTTCCCCGTCGCGGCAAAGAAAACTCCGACTGGGGAGCTGGTGACGGCGTTCTGCGGTGCGGAGGCGGCTGCGGCGGAGCTGCACGACCGCACGGAGCTGGACTGGATCAGAGAGGACTCCTGCATGGCCTGCTGGCGCCTCCTCGCCACCCACCCCTGACCATCCGCCACCTGGGGTGATGAGCGGCGATTTCGCGCGAAATCGCCGCCCCCGCCCCACAACAAGCGCCGATTTCGCGAGAAATCGCCCTCCATCCACGGGACCGATGCCCCATCAAGGGAAGGAAACCCAACATGTTCTGGCTCCAGCTCAGCACTCTCGTCCTCATCAACCTGCTGATCCTCGCCCTCCTGGCCAGCCAGACACCGACACGCCGGTTCTCGCTGTCCGCAGCCCAACACGCGGGTGCCGGGGATGGTGCGTACACGGTGTGGCACCTAATCGCCGACATCGAAGCCGAACACCACACCACAAAGGTGAGGGCCACCGGGGTGAGGGGCACCCGTGACCCAGTTACTTGGTCACGGGTGCCCCTCACCCAGCACCAACACCCCCAGATACCCCGATCCACCGTTGCCCCCGACTTCCCGTCCGCTGATCCTGACGAGCCAAGCGGACGGCACCACCTGCGCAGGTAACCGGTCGTGGGGTGCGA
>NZ_JBQQBO010000018.1:0-163739 GCF_052246905.1 Saccharopolyspora antiqui | reverse complement strand
GGGTAGCAGACCTGGCGATTTCGCGCGAAAACGCCACCCGCCCCGCATGGGAGACGGCGATTTCGCGCTAAATCGCCCACCTCACCCGAGGTGGACGGCCCGACACGACCACTTCAAAAACAGGCACCGAAGGCTCCGCTACCCGCACCGCCACGCAAACCAATCCACGCACTCTTCAAGCCGGGCAGTGCACTAAAGTGTGGTGCTTGCTGATGGGCGCAGGGGCAGGAACAACAGCGGAGGTGTGGTGCCGAGCACGGTAACCTCGCGACGCAGACAACTCGGAAACGAGATCCGCCGAGCCAGAGTCGCCGCGGGAATGACCCAGCAGGCGGTCGCCGAGTTGCTCGGGTGCAGCCAGGGCAAGATCAACAAGATCGAATCCGGCATCGTGGCGGTCAAGAACGCCGAACTCAGGCGCATGCTCGACGCGTTCGGCACCGGGAAGACCGAATCCGAGGTGATGTTGGAGCTGGCCCGCTCAAGCAGCAACCAGCGCAGTCAGTGGTCCGGGTACCGAACGGCCGTGCCGCAGTGGTTCCGCACCTTCACCGACCTCGAACCAGCCGCCGCGGAGATCCTGAGCTGGCACGGCGAGCGCATCCCCGGACCGCTGCAATCCGAGCACTACATGCTCACCCAGTTCAGCGAGGACCGGGCTGCCGACGTGACCTCGTTGGTGCGCAACCGGTTGGACCGCAAGCAGGTCTTCGAAATCCCGCGGCCGCCGTACTACCGCTTCATCCTCGGCGAAGGCGCCTTCCACCGGATGCCTGGCGGCCCCAATCCCTCCGTCGCCCTCGACCAGGTCGAACATCTGCTGGACCTCCAACAGCGCTACCCGCGCGCCTACATCCACGTCCTGCCGTTCGGGGTACGCCTGCCGTACGTGCCCAACGACTTCACGATCATGCGGTTTTCCGACGGCACCAAGGACTTCGTCTTCGTCGAGCACGTGGCCGGTGGCCTCTACCTCGACGACGAGGACGACTTCGACCTGTTCAACGACGCGTGGGACCGGCTGCGCGGCGCCGCGCTGGAGCGCCACGACACCACCGAGTTCCTCCATCAACTCGCCGAGCAGTTCCGCGCACAAGTCACCTTCTGACCGGGCGAGCACGGCCAGTTCCCGCGCATTGAGCCCGGAAGGACGGAGGTGGCAGGTGGGGAAGCGACTTCATCTGGCTCCAGAGCGCGGCTTCTCGTATCCGCAGGCTGGGCGGCGGTCGGGTCCGGTTCGTTTCTCCACCGCGGGTTTGCCGACGTCGCAGCGGCTGGAGCTCTGGGAGCACTACAACGCCCGCGCCCTCATCGGCTTGAACTGCAAGACGATCAACGAGGCGCCGCTGGAGGCGACTGAGCTCAACCTGTGGTTGCCGAACGTCGAGGTGGCCCAGGTGACGGGAACCCCGCACTTCGTCGAGCGCACGCTGCACCAGATCGATCACCACCCGGCTTGCGCGGTCGTGCTGTACGTCGCGATGGCCGGTGAGGCGTTCTTCTACTACGACGATGGCGTCCGGATCCTGCGGCCAGGGCAGGCGGTGCTCTGCGACGCCGACGTGCCGTTCGTACGCGGCTTCGCACAGGGACTCACCGAACTCGTGCTGAAGGTCCCGCGCACCGTGTTCGAAGGTCTCGCCGAGACCGCGCCGTCGCGCGTCCCGCGCGTGTTCGACATCGCGGGCGGGCCGGGTGCCAGCAGCCAGGGCTATGCGCTCGCGAAGTTGATGCGTTCCGCGCTGGACGGGCCGCTGAACGAGGACCAGCACCGGTTGGAGCGGGAAGTGCTCGAATTGCTGCGGGCGATGGTGGTCGGCGCCCGGGCGGGCGATACCCGGTCGCAGCTGGCCACGGCCCAGTCCTTCATCGAACGGAATCTGACCGACCGCGCGCTTTCCGCGGCCCGCGTCGCGGCGGGGATCGGGATCAGCGAGCGACAGCTGTCCCGCGTGTTCAGCGAGCACGGCGGCCTGGCCCGCTGGATCACCGACCGGCGTTTGGACCTCGCGCGAGGGATGCTGACCTCGAACCGCGCCGACCAGCCCGCTGTCGGCGACGTCGCCCGCGCGTGCGGGTTCTCGTCGCAGTCCTACTTCGCCCGTGCCTTCAAACAACGCTTTTCGGAGACGCCCCGCGACGCGCAGCGCCGGGCCACCGATCGCCGGAGCTGACGAGCCGAGCGGGGTGGCTGCGCACTTTCCCGCCAAACCCGTGCCCAAATCCGCCAGTGCGTGCTTCCCGGTGCCCCGCCGTGCGACGGTCTGGCCGTTGCCGGAACAGCTGGCTGCGCAGTGCTGCGGAGGAAGAACAATGGCGATCTTCGACGACGGTCTGCCCGAGACCGATGCCCCGGTCTCCGGGCCGGTGGAGACGGAGGTGCTCATCGTCGGCTCGGGCCCGGCCGGTGCCTCGGCCGCGCTGTTCCTGTCCACGCTCGGGGTGGACAACATCATGGTCACCAAGTACCGGTGGACGGCGAACACGCCGCGGGCGCACATCACCAACCAGCGCACGATGGAGATCTTCCGCGATGTCGCCATCGAGGATCAGGTGCTGGCGGAGGCAACCCCGCACGAGCTGATGGGGGACACCGTTTTCTGCACCTCGATCACCGGGGAGGAGATCGGCCGCATCCGCGCCTGGGGCACGCATCCCGCGAGGCACGCCGACTACGAGCTGGCCTCGCCGTCGTGGAACTGCGACATCCCGCAGACCTACCTCGAACCGATCCTGGTTCGAGGCGCCACCGTACGCGGCACCCAGACCCGGTTCTCCACCGAATACCTCTCCCACGTGCAGGACGCCGACGGGGTCACGGCCACGGTGCTCGACCGGCTGACCGGCCGCGAGTACGCCATCCGCGCCAAGTACCTCATCGGCGCTGACGGCGCCCGCTCCAAGGTCGCCACGGACCTGGGGCTGCCGATGGAAGGGCAGATGGACATCGCGGGGTCGATGAACATCACGTTCCAAGCCGACCTCAGCGAACTCGTCGGCCACCGACCGTCCGTGCTGTATTGGGTGATCCAGCCCGGCTCCAACATCGGGGGCATCGGGGCGGGCCTGGTGCGCATGGTGCGCCCCTGGCACGAGTGGCTGATCGTCTGGGGCTACGACATCACCCGGGAACCGCCGGTGATCGACACCGACGCCGCGACCCAGATCGTGCGCAACCTGGTGGGCGTGCCGGACCTCGGGGTGACGATCACGGGAACCTCGCTGTGGGGCAACAACGAGCAATACGCGACGCGTCTGCAGTCCGGGCGGGTGTTCTGCGCCGGGGACGCCGTGCACAAGCATCCGCCGAGCAACGGACTCGGCTCCAACACGTCGATCCAGGATTCCTACAACCTGGCCTGGAAGATCGCGGCGGTGCTGCGCGGGCGGGCTGGCGACGAGCTGCTGGAGACGTACTCGGCCGAACGGGCACCCGTGGCCGAGCAGATCGTGCGGCGGGCCAACAAGTCCGCGCGGGAGTTCGGGCGACTGTTCGAGGCGATGGGCATCTCGGGGGGCGAGAGCGAGGCCGAGATGATCGCGAAGATGGACGGGCGCAAGGCGAACACCCCCGAGGGGGCTGCCAAGCGGGAGGCCATCCGGCGAGCGATGGAGATCAAGAACTACGAGTTCAACGCCCACGGCGTCGAACTCGGGCAGCACTACGCCTCCACCGCCGTGGTCGGTGCCGGATCGTCGCTCCCGACGCCGGAGCGCGACCCGGAGTTGTACTACCAACCGTCCACCGCGCCGGGTGCGCGCCTGCCGCACGCGTGGGTCGGCAACAGCAACCGCAAGTGCTCCACGCACGATCTGGCGCCCTACGGCCGGTTCACGCTCCTCACCGGGATCATCGGCGAACCGTGGGTGGCGGCTGCGGCGAAGGTCGGCGCCACGCTCGGGGTGCCGATCGAGACGGTCGTGATCGGCCCCGGTCGGGAGATCACCGACCTCTACTTCGACTGGGCCGTGCTCCGGGAGGTCGACGAGGACGGTGTGCTGCTCGTCCGGCCCGACAAGCACATCGGCTGGCGATCCCACCGGCTCGCCGACGCCCCGGAAGATGCCCTGCTGAACGCCATGTCGGTGATCCTGAGCCGGAAGGACTGAGCCGCAAATGTCTTTGGAATTCGCGCACCGCACTCTGGGGCAGCAGGTGCTGTTCGGCACCGGTCGCGCCGCGCAACACGTAGCCGCCGAGGTGCGGCGGCTCGGCGCCACCTCGGTCATGCTCATCGCCGCCCCGCCGGAGCGGGAGCTTGCCGAGAAGGTCAGCGCTGACATCGAGGTCGCGGTCAGCTACCACGACGTCGCGCAGCACGTCCCGGTGGACACGGCGACCAAGGCACGCCACGCGGCCGCGGAGCGCGGTGTCGACCTGCTCCTCAGCGTCGGTGGCGGATCCACGACCGGGCTGGCCAAGGCCGTCGCGCTCACCACGGGGCTGCCGATCATCGCGGTGCCCACCACCTACGCCGGTTCGGAAGCCACCAACGTCTGGGGTCTGACCGAGGACGCGCGCAAGACCACCGGGGTCGACGACCGAGTCCTGCCGACCACGGTGGTCTACGACGCCGAGCTCACCCTCTCGTTGCCAGCCAACCTGTCGGCGGCCTCGGGGCTGAACGCGTTGGCGCATTGCGTGGATTCGCTGTGGGCGCCACGGGCAGACCCGATCAACGCGGCGCTGGCCACCGAGGGCATTCGCACCCTGGCAGCCGGTCTACCGGCCGTCGTGGCGAATCCGAACGACCTCGACGCCCGGGAACGGCTGCTCTACGGCGCCTACCTGTCGGCGGTCGCGTTCGCCTCGGCCGGTTCCGGGATCCACCACAAGATCTGCCACGTCCTCGGCGGTGCCTACAACCTGCCGCACGCCGAAACCCACGCGGTGGTTCTGCCGCACGTGCTGGCGCTCAACGCCGCGTCCGCTCCGGAGGCGACCGCGCGTGTCGCCGATGCTTTGGACGGCACCGATGCGGTAGCCGCCCTCAACCAGCTCTACACCCGACTCGGAGCGCCCACCGCGTTGAAGGATCTCGGACTGGCCGAGGCGAACCTCGACGAGGCCACCGACCTCGTCCTGCCCGCCGTCCCGCCCTCGAACCCGCGCCCGGTCACCCGGGATGACGTGCGGGCCCTGTTGCGGATCGCGTGGTCGGGCGCGCCTCCGCTGGACGCGCGCAGCGAGCAAGCCCGGCGGGAGGCGGAGCTCACCGCCACCGTCCTGGCCAGCTTCCACGACGCCGCCAACAAGCGCCTGCAGACCGTGATGCGGTCGTTGACCACCCACCTGCACGCGTTCATCCGCGAGGTGCGGCTGACCGAGGAGGAGTGGAACGCCGGTATCGAGTTCCTGACCGCGGTGGGGCACACCACCGATGACAAGCGGCAGGAGTTCATCCTGCTCTCCGACGTGCTCGGTGCCTCGATGCAGACCATCACCGTCAACAACCAGGCCTACGGCGATGCCACCGAGGCGACGGTGTTCGGCCCGTTCTTCATCGCGGACTCGCCCAGGATCGAGCTGGGCGGCGACCTCACCGGCGGCGCCAAGGGCGAACCCTGCTGGGTCGAGGGCACCGTCACCGACACCGACGGCGTTCCCGTGCCGGGAGCGCGGATCGAGGTGTGGGAGGCGGACGCGGACGGCTGGTACGACGTCCAGTACACCGATGATCGGGTGGCCGGTCGCGCGCACCTGTTCACCGATTCCAATGGCACGTACCGGTTCTGGGGCCTCACGCCGACGCCGTACCCGATCCCGCACGACGGGCCGGTCGGGCGGCTGTTGGAGGCCACCGGTCGCTCACCCATGCGCGCATCGCACCTGCATTTCATGGTCACAGCCGAGGGGCGGCGCACGCTCGTCACGCACATCTTCGTCCGCGGCGACGAACTCCTCACCAGCGACACCGTCTTCGGCGTCCGTCCCTCCCTGGTCAAGGACTTCGCTCACCAGTCTCCTGGAACGTCCACACCGGACGGTCGGGACCTGGGCGCGAGCTCGTGGTCACGGGTGCGTTTCGACATCACCCTGGCGCCCGCCGATGAGCGGGCGACGCGAGGCGGAAGCAACGACGCGACCTGACGTGCACCGCGCTTGCGTCGATCACGCCCTTGGCGGCGGCACCTCCAGCGCTGGAGTCTGTATCGTCCTGGTCTGTGTTCCGGTTATGGCGACTCTTGCTGGTGTTTGTGCTCGTGGCTGCCGTGACGGTGGGCGCGGTCATCTACTTCAGCCAGGACACCTACCGGGACGTGTACTTGCGCCATGCCGACCGGTTCAACGCGATCCGGCAGGCCTTCCTCGCCGTATCGAAGGCGATGCCGCCGGTGGGGCAGATCCACGAGACGGCTTGTCCAGGTGTTCCGGCGGGTCAGCACCTCTTCGATCACCCGGACCCGCAGCTGGAACGTGTCGTTGGCAATACCGTTGTCGTCACGCAGGAGGAGCTGACCAATTTCGCAGACGAGCTGCCGGGTAGGTTCGACATCGCCTCAGGGTCCATCCTGGAGAACCTGATCGAAGGATCCGACCCGTCGTACCAACCGGACGAGCACGACTCCGAGTGGGCGGACGACGGATACGCCGAGTTCGTCGATGCCTTGGCGCGTACGCGATACGTGGTTGTGACCCGCGTCTTCGCCATCGACCCGGGATCTGCCACCCGCACCACCTTTACTGGCGGTTCGATGAACGTCGAGGCTGTGATCGCCGACCTCGATAGCCATGCGATCCTGTGCACTGCCTCGGCGAAGGCGATCCTGACTGCCGAGGAGCTGGAGTACCGATTCCCTGAAGGCGCGGATGAGGCCACGCAGTCGCGAAGCGCGCGGGCTGCCGTCGAGAACGCGTTGCAGGGTACCGCGACAGGTCTGTTGGAGGAGAAGTTGAACGGCCTGGGGCACGGCACCTTCGTCCTCTGACCGGAACCCCGCACGCCGACAAGGCCACGTTCTTGGTGAGCTGAGGCGGACAGTGCGTGACAGACCTCGCATTTCCCGCGTCGCGTCAGCTCGCCGTGTGCCCACACCCCCGGGAGAGCTTGGCTTCGCGTTCAGCCGCACCATGGCGGCGCGCAACACGTGATTAACCCGTTCGGGTGAAGCTCGCTGAGCCCACCAATCACGGACGGAGAACCCCAGATGGTCGACGACTGTCGGCATCCCGGCACGCACCGCAGCGCCTTCCTCGGGCTTGCCGCCGGGGCGATGCCGGGTGAGGCGTTCCTGCCGCCCAAGGCGAGCGCAACGCAGGTCGGCGTGCAGCCGTACCCGCAGACGGTGTTCGACGGCACCAGTCCCGCAGCACGAAAGGACGCTCGTCGTCGGCGACCAGCACGGCGTGGTGCACGGGATCTCCCTCCCCTGAGGGTCACGGAAGGACGGACATGGGTCTGACGCGCAGAACGTTCATCGTCGCGAGCGGGGCCGTCGCCGCGACCGGCATCGCCGCCTCGCCAGCGTTCGCATCGGTCGACGGCTTCGCGGGAGACCGCGCGGAACCGCAGGGGATGTGGCTGGTCGGCGACACGCACGTGCACGACGACCACTCCGCCGACGGGAGCCTGCCACGCCAGCAGTCGAAGCAGACGCTGCCGGGCAACCTGCCCGTCGGTGACCAGATCGGGCAGGCGGAGCGCACCGGGCTGGACTTCCTGCCGCTGACCGACCACCGCACCTACGACCAGCACTGGGATCCACAGTGGACGTCGGAGCGGCTGCTGCTGATCCCGGGCGAGGAGGCCAACGGTTCGCCGCACGCGATCGTGCTCGGCGCGGTCGACCACCTGGTGGACGGCGCCAATCCGCCGGGCTCCCCCGCGTTCCGGCACGTTCAGCAGTCGATCTGGGACGCCCGCTCGCAGGACGCGGTGTGGCACGTCGCGCATCCCGACGACGGCGAGTACACCCCGGCCGACGGGCCCAACGACAACGCCAGCGCACAGGGCATGCACGGCATCGAGGTGCTCAACGTCGCCTCCGACCCCGACGTGCAGGTGGACTACGCGGAGAACCGCTGGAACCGCGGTTTCCGCACCGGTGTCAGCGCCGCCAGCGACTGCCACTTCCGCGAACTGTGGGGGGTCGCCGGGCCGGGCCAACCGGCCACCTGGGTGTTCGCCGCCGACCGCAGCGTCCGCGCGATCCTGGACGCCCTCAAAGCGGGCCGCACCACGGTGTCCGCCAGCGTCGCGGGCCCGTTCGTGACGATCGAGGCCGACCTCGACGGCGACGGGAAGTTCGAGGCGATCGGCGGTGACGAGATCGTGATCCCCCGCGGACCGGCCCGCAAGGCGGCCTTGCGGATCCGGGTCCAGCGCGGCGCCGGAACGCGCCTGCTCGTGTACGCCGCGCCGGGGCGCTCGGCGGGCGCCGTGCTCGACACCACCGTGGCCGGGGACGACGACACCCACGTCCTGCCGCTCACGCTGTCGGCAGACCACGTCTGGTTCCGCGCCGAGGCGCGGTCGCCCGGCGACCCGTCCGGCGCCGACGCCGACCCGAACCGACCGGACCAGTTGCGCGCGGCGACCTCGCCCGTCTTCGTCTCGGTCGGCCGAGCGGCCACGCCCGAGCCGGAGATTCCGTTGCCCCCGGCGGAAACCGGCCACGACGGCGCCGTGGCGGTGCTCGGCGGCAACGGCGAGTTCACCGGGTTCGCCGACGTCGCCGCCACGGGCGGTGACGTGCACGTGGTCGCCCAGCGGCACGCGGGCGGGCGCAGCTCAGTCGTGTACCGCCGGGTCGACCGCGGTGGGCGCGGTCGACCCCAGTTCGAGCTGTCCGACGGCTCCGGGACCGCGACCGCACCCCGGATCGCCGCGTCCGGCCGCGACGTCTGGGTGATCTGGCAGGACGAACGCGGTCAGGAACAACCGCACCGACCCGCGATCTACCTGCGGCACAGCACCAATGGCGGCGCGAACTTCGCTCCTGCCGTACGGCTCGACGGCGGCACCGGCCGCGCTGTGCACCCCGCCATCGCGCTGCTCGGCAGCGGGCATCCGGTGGTCGCGTGGGCGGACAACACCGGCGGTGCCTTCGACGTGTTCGCCCAGGTGATCGGCGTCGATCCGCACCCGGTGAACGTGTCGGCCGCGGGCAAGGCGGTCAGCGCCGGTGACCGGGCCGCCGACGCCCGCTCGCCGCGCTACCCGGCCTCGCTGTTCCCGGCCGTGACCGTCGGCGAGGACGACCGCGTTCTCATCGTCTGGCAGGACGACCGGTTCGACCCGGATCCACTGTGGACAGGACACACCCCGCCCGCCGGATCACCGGCAGGCGGCGGCACCGATCCCGACAACTGGCAGATCCTCGCCAGCACCCGGGCGGGCCAGCACGCCGGTTGGAGCGACGCGGTCCAGGTCAGCGCCGCCACCGACCGCGCTGACCGCCACCCGAGCGCGGCCGCGGACCGCGACGGCGCCTTCGTCGTCGCCTGGGACAGCGGCGCGCTGCAGAGCTCCGGCGCGAACCTGGCACTGCGGTCGAGCCGGTCCACCGACGGCGGGCAGACCTGGTCCGCCTTCCAGTCTTTCGCCGAGGACCCGAACGCGATTAGCCAGCGGCCGCGGCTGAGCCGTGACCAGGACGGCTCCGTGCGCGCGGTCTGGTACGACTCGCGCGCGGCGGACTGGCGGTGGAAGGTCTGCACGGCCCGCGCCACCGCGAACGCCAGCTGGTCGGCGCCCGTCCAGCTGACCAGGCCGGGCAACGCCACCTTCCCCGCCGCCTCGGCCGGGCTCGTCGTGTTCACCGGCGACCGCGGCGCCACCGGCGGCCAGCGGGACGGGACCCAGCAGGTCCACCTGGTCTCCGCCGACGCGCAGTCCTGACGCCGCCCCGAAGGGAAGTTCCCGCCGCAGACCCACCGCCACGTCCACTACAGACCCTGTCAAGTCGGACACTTCCGGCTCTGCTACCGACAGCTCACAACGCCCTGGATCGAGCGTCAACCGAGTCGCGCATCGCTTCCCGGGGAACGTGGCTCGGATGACACCCAGCGCTTCGGGCCCTGCTCGGGTGTTGCCACAACGGCCACTGTTAATACCGCGTTCGATTAGCTGTCAGTTCCGCGCCATCAGGACACCGAACGATCGTCCACATTGTCCTTTGAATACGGGAGGTACGGCCTTGATCGAGCAATCGTCCGATGGTTGGAACCGCAGGAGGTTCCTCGGCGCGATGGGCGGCATCGCTGGCCTCGCGGCGCTCGCCCAGGTGCCAATCGAGAGAGATGCGCTCGCCGCCGCACCTCCGAGCTCGGGTGGGTACCCCTTCGCTCTCGGTATCGCCTCCGGTGACCCCGCACCGGACGGGTTCGTGCTGTGGACCCGCCTCGCCCCCGACCCGCTGGGCGCCCTCGGTGGCATGCCCGCGCGACCGGTCGCCGTCGACTGGAAGGTGGCCACCGACGAGGCCATGACCAAGGTGGTGCGCGAGGGCACGGTTGCGGCGCTGCCGGAATTGGCGCATTCCGTGCACGTCGAGCCCGTCGGACTCCGCCCGGATCGCGAATATTGGTACCAGTTCCGTTGCGGTGCCGACCTGTCGCCGGTCGGCAGAACCCGAACGAGTCCCGCCGCAGGTGCGCGGATTTCGAGCTTGTCCTTCGCGTTCGCCTCGTGCCAGGACTGGGCGAGCGGTTACTACTCGGCTTACCGCCACCTTGCCGAGGAGGACATCGACCTCGTCGTGCACCTCGGCGACTACGTCTACGAGGGCGGCATTCCGGCGGACGGCGGCTACCGGCGCACACCGGTTCCCGCACAACTGAGTCCGGACTGCCAGACGCTGCAACGCTGGCGCCTGCAGTACGCGCTGTACAAGACGGATCCCGATCTGCAGCGTGCGCACGCGCGGTTCCCCTGGATCGTGACCTGGGACGACCACGAGGTGCAGAACGACTACGCAGGCGACTCGTCGCAGTACAACGGCAACATCCGGCAACTGCGCGCCGCTGCGTACCAGGCTTACTACGAGCACCAGCCCCTGCGGCGTTCCGCCATTCCGCAGACCGAGGAGATGCGTCTGTACCGGCGGCTTTCGTACGGCGACCTCGCCGAGTTCAACGTGCTCGACGGTCGGCAGTACCGCAGCATTCCCCCGTGTGGTTGGGGAGAGGCCCCCGCGTGCGACGCGGCGTACGACCCGTCGGTGACGATGCTCGGACAGCGGCAGGAAAACTGGCTCCTAGACGGACTTGCCTCCTCGAACACGAGGTGGAACGTGCTGGCGAACAACGTCATGATGGGCCGCCTCGACCACGACGGGCCAGCCGGAGACATCCTCTGGCACGATGCCTGGGACGGTTTCCCCGCCGCGCGCAACCGAATCACGGATCACCTCGCCGATGCGTTGGTCCGCAACCCCGTCGTCATCACCGGTGACTGGCATTCGACCTTCGTCAACGACATCAAGCGCGACTTCGACGCACCGGATTCCCCCGTCGTCGCGACGGAGTTCGTCGGAACTTCCATCTCCAGCAACGGTGACGGCGATGTTTACGGCCCGTACTACGGCCCGATGATCAAGTACAACCCGCACATCCGGTTCTTCGACGGGGACCGGCGAGGCTACGTCCGGTGCACCGTCGATCGAGAGCAGTGGCAGACGGACCTGCGGATGGTGACAACTGTCAGCCGCTCGGACGCACCGGCTTACACCCACGCCTCGTTCGTGGTGGAAGACGGAAAACCCGGGGCCCTCCCGGTGTGATCTGGCGCCACGGGTGCGACCAACCGCCGCACCCGGTCGGCGTCGGGCCGCCGGATCACGCCGACGACCTCCGCCTAGCGGCGTGAACCGCCCGGGGACGGCGGCGGGCACCGCTTGGTCCGATGACCGCCAGCGCCGACGGGTGCGGCGGTGCAGGATGGCGGGGTGTTGGAGTTCGAGGTCCTGTACCGCGCGATGGCCAGTCGAGATCGGCGTTTCGACGGTCGTTTCGTGGTGGCAGTCACCAGTACGCGGGTGTACTGCCGACCGAGTTGTCCCTCTCGGACGCCTCGGCGCGAGAACTCCCGCTTCTTCCGGCTGCCCGCCGCGGCGGAAGCGGCGGGTTTTCGCGCCTGTCGGCGCTGCCGCCCCGAGGCGGGGCCGTCCTCGCCGGAGTGGAACGTGCGCGGTGACCTGGTGGGCAGAGCCCTGGGCCTGATAGCGGGCGGTGCCGTCGACGTGGACGGCGTCGGGGGCTTGGCGCGGCGGCTCGCGGTCAGCGAGCGGCATCTGCACCGACAGTTGGTGGCGGAGGTCGGGGTCGGGGCGCAGACGTTGGCGATCAGCCGACGCGCCCGGGTGGCCAGGATGCTGATCGAGTCGACGGCGCTGCCGATGACTGACGTGGCGTTCGCCGCCGGGTACACCAGCGTGCGGCAGTTCAACGACGGCATGCGCGCCACGTTCGGCTGTGCCCCGAGCGAATTGCGCGGCGCGCAGGCGGGCAGCGGCAACGGCGAACTCGTGCTGCGGTTGCGCCATCGACCACCGCTGCCCGCGCGGCCGTTGCTCGACTGGTTGGCAGCGCGGGCCTTGGATGGTGTCGAGGCGGTGGACGATCGGCGTTACGTCCGCACGATGCGGCTGTCGCACGGTTGCGGGCTCGTCGCCGCGGAGTTCGCCGACGCCCCGGACGGGCAGGCCGCCCTGACGGTGCGGTTCGCGCTGACCGATCTGCGCGATGTCACCGCCGCCGTGGAGCGCTGCCGGGAGCTGTTCGACCTGGACGCCGATCCGGCGGCGATCGGCGATGATCTCGGTGCTGATCCGGTGGTCGGTCCGCTGGTTCGCGCCAGGCCGGGGTTGCGGGTGCCCGGCTGCGCCGACGGGTTCGAGCTCGCCGTGCGCGCGGTGCTGGGCCAGCAGGTTTCGCTGGCGGCGGCCCGAACGTTCGGCGCCCGGTTGGTCGCCCGTTTCGGCGCTGCGCTCAAGGATCTGGAGGGCTCGCACCCTCGGCCGACGCACCTGTTCCCGACCCCGGACGCACTCGCCGAAGCCGATCTCGCGTCGATAGGCCTTACCAAGTCCCGCGCGGCCACGCTCCGCGCACTGGCCAAGGCGGTGTCCACGGGCGAATTGGTGCTGGACAGAGGGGCGGACCGCGCCGCGTGCGTCGCGGCGTTGCGCGCGCTGACCGGTGTCGGGCCCTGGACCGCCGGGTACATCGCGATGCGCGCGTTGCGCGATCCGGACGTCTTCCCGCACACCGATCTCGGCCTGCTGGAAGCCGCCCGCCGCCACGGCGTGGGCGGCGGTCCGCGCGCGCTCCAACGTCACGCCGAGCGGTGGCGACCGTGGCGCTCGTACGCCGCGATGCACCTCTGGACGAGCCTGCCGCCGCGGTCCCGTCGCAGCCCCCAGGAGTCGACACCGCGATGAACGCGATGGATGCGACCACACTGCCAACCCCGTTGGGACCGTTCAGCATGCTCGTCGACGACGATGGCGCTGTCCGCGCCGCCGGTTTCACCGTCACGCCCGACTCCCTGCTGGACGAGCTGCCGCTGCCCTGGCGCACCGCGACGCTGCGGGCGTGCCACGACCTCGGGGCGTACCGCGACGCGGTACGCGCGTACTTCGTCGGCGACCACCAGGCGCTGCAGGCCATTCCGGTGCTCCAGACCGGGAAGGGATTCCGCATGCGCGCCTGGCAGGCGATGCGCCGGATCCCGCCCGGCGCCACGGTCAGCTACGCCCAACTGGCCGCGATGGCAGGCAATCCCCGCGCCGCCCGGGCTGCCGGAGCCGCCTGCGCGGCCAACCTCGTCCCGCTCCTCGTACCGTGCCATCGCATCATCGCCTCCGATGGCGGGCTGAACCACTACTACTACGGGCTGAGCCACAAACGTTGGCTGCTGGAGCACGAGAAGGCAGCGCTTGCTCGTGGGTGAAAATCCCGGTTCGCACCGGAACAACCGCTCACGAGACGCCGCGCACGCGCGCGATGTCCTAACGGCCCGCTGAAGATTTCCCGGTCACCGCCGCGAGAAAGGATCGTGATGCGGCGATACTCGCACGTCCTCAGAACCGCCGATTTCCGCCGATTGTGGCTGGGTGCCTCGGTATCCGCGCTGGGCGACGCGATGAGCTGGGTCGCCCTGGTCTGGCTCGTGGTCTCCGGCTCGGGCGGCGTCGGCCAAGTCGGTCTGCTCGCCGTGTGCTACACGGCCCCGGTCGCGCTGGGCGGCCTGGCGGTCGGTCCGTTGTTGGACAGGTTCGACAAGCGCACCGTGCTGATCACCGACAGCGTGCTGCGTGCGACGGCGGTCGCAGCTATCCCGGTGACCGCCGCGCTCGGTGCGATGCCCGGCTGGCTGCCGTTCGCCGTGGCGGCCACCTACGGGCTGCTGAAAATGGTGCCGCTGGCGGGGTTTCCGGCCAGCATCCCGCACCTCGTCGAGGACCGCGATCTCGATGCCGCCAATGCGCTGGAAACACTGAGCTACAGCGTCGCCAACGCGGTCGGCCCAGCGGTCGCGGGACTGCTCATCCCAGCCCTGGGGCCGACGAACGTGCTGATCATCGACTGCGTGTCGTTCGTCGTGCTCGCCCTCACCGCGGCGTCTGTTCGCAAACCGCTGCGACCGGCGTTCGACACCACATCGGCTCCCGACGGCCCGGCGCCCGGCTGGAAGCCGACGTTCGCCCGGCTCCGCGGCGACCACGTGATCATCGGCACCACGATCTCCTTCATGGCCTTCAACATCGCCGAAGGCATGCTGCTCGTGACCGCGCCCTGGCTTGCCGACAACCGCCTGCCCGACGGTCCGGCAGCCCTCGGCCTGCTGCTGTCCTCGATCGCCGTCGGCGAACTCGTCGGCGCCATCACAGCGGGCGCGCACCAGCCACGCCGATCCCAGGCCCACGCCATCGGTGTCGTCCAAGCCGTCGCCGCGGCGGCCTTCCTCACGCTGCTCGCCGCCCCGCGGCAACTTCCGATCGCCGCGGGCTGCTTCGCCATCGGCCTGCTCAGCGCGCCGATGACCGTCTGGGCCCAGTCGCTGCGGATGCGCCGCGTCCCCCAAGCCCTGCACGGCAGGGTTTTCGCCACGCTGCGCACCCTGATGCAAACCACCCCCGCTATCGGATCCGCGCTCGTCACCCCGATGCTCGCGCAGGGCCGATTCACCATCGCCGTGATCGCCATGGTCATCATCGCCGGTCTACCGGCGCTGTACCTCGTAGTCCGCCACGCCGACCGGACCCCTGTTGCACCGGGACCACCAGGCGCGGTGTCCAAATGAGACACCCGACCGCCCGTGTGCAACCAACGCCGAACGCCCGGCCGGTCGTGCCGAGTTCCAACACTCGCGCAGGCGGGCGTCCTCCCGAACGCGCAGACCGGCCCCGGAAGCGACGATCTGCGCGGTCTCGCGAGCGCGTCGCAACGGGCTGCTGATGACCGATTTTGCCCTTCGGGTGCCGACTCCATGACCAACTCCTCACTTCTTAGCGTAGCCTTACCTACGGTCTGGGTTCTGGACGGGTGCGGTTCGAGACCGCCGGGAGGGTGAGGACGCGATGTCAGAGGCCACGCGCCCCGGTGCGCTCGGCAACGCGATTCGCGGGCAGTGGCGGCTGGTCACCGCGAGCACCGTGCTCTACGCGATGCACCAGGGCTCCGAGGCACTCGTGCCGGTGCTGATCGGCGTGATCATCGACGAGGCGGTGACCACCCGTTCGTCCGGCAGTTTGGTGTGGTGGCTGGCGGTGTTGGCCGCGGTGTTCATCGCGATCTCGCTGAGCTTCCGCTACGGCGCGCGTTTCGGGGAACGCGCGTCGTACCTGGCGGCCCACTTGCTGCGACTGGATCTCACCCGACGGGTCCTCGATCATCGCGGCGGAGCCGAGGCCGGGCGGCTGTCCGGGGAGCTGGTGAACATCGCGACCAATGACGCGAAGCGGGTGGGCGTGGTGAACCTGGCGCTGCCGATCGGAGCGGCCGGGCTCTCAGGGCTGCTCGTCGCCGGTACAGCGCTGCTGCAAATCTCGGTCGCGCTCGGCCTGATCGTGCTGCTCGGCACGCCGTTGCTGCTCGGTCTCGCCCACCTGCTCGGCAAACCCCTGGAACGGCGCAGCGATTCGGAGCAGCAGCGGGCCGCGCTCGCCTCCGGCATGGCAGCCGATCTGGTCTCCGGGCTGCGCGTGCTCAAGGGAATCGGTGCGGTGCCCGCGGCGGTCGCCCGATATCGGCGGACGAGCCGGAGTTCGCTGGCCGCCACGGTGCGGGCCGCGCGCGCGAAGGCCTGGCACGACGGTGGCATGCTCGCGCTCACCGGTCTGATGATCGCCGTCATCGCGCTGGTCGGCGGTCGACTGGCGGCGCAGGGCGAGATCAGCGTCGGCGGTCTGGTCGCGGCGGTCGGGCTCGCGCAGTTCCTGCTGGGCCCGCTGGAGATCTTCGCGTTCGTCAACGGGGAACTGGCGCAAGGCCGGGCGTCCGCGAAGCGAATCGACGCCGTGCTCTCCGCACCCACGGCGGTGCGGGGCGGGACGGCACCGCTGCCGGAACCGGTGCGGGGCCGGATCCGCTTGCGCGGTGTCACGCACGGTCCGCTGCGGAAGGTGGACCTGGACATCGAGCCCGGCAGCCTAACCGGTGTCGTGACGACCGATCCGCGCGCCGCCACCGCGCTGCTGGAGTGCCTCGGTCGATCCGCCGACCCACCGGCCGGGTCGGTGGAACTGGACGGCCATGAATTGTCCACATTGGACCTCATAGGCTTCCGCAGGACCGTGCTGGTCGCCGCGCACGACGCGGACCTGTTCGAGGAAAGCCTGCTGGACAACGTAACCGCGGGTGCTCGACGTGCCGCGCTCGACGATGCGCTGCGGGCGTCGGCCGCGGATGAGGTCGCGCGGACCTTGCCCGCGGGCACGGACACCGTGCTCGCCGAACGCGGGCGCTCGCTGTCCGGTGGGCAGCGGCAACGCGTCGCGCTGGCCAGGGCGCTGGCCGCCGAGCCGCAGGTGCTCGTCCTGCACGATCCGACCACGGCGGTCGACGCGATGACCGAGGCCCGAATCGCAAGCGGGCTGCGGGCCATCCGCGCCGGGCGCACCACGATCCTGGTGACCACCAACCCGGCCCTGCTCGGCGTGACGGAGCGCGTGCTCTTCGTGGACGGCGGCGCGGTGACGGCACAGGGTGATCACCACGACCTGCTGGCCGACGAGCGATACCGAGCGACGGTGCTCGCGTGAACGTCGAGGAAGCGATGCCGAACCACCTGCTGCCCACCGCCGACGGCGCCCGCGCCCGGTCCGCTGTCGCGGCACTGCTCCGGCCGCACCGATCGGTGGTCGCGAGCTCATTGGCGCTGATGTTCGCCGCGACCGGCCTCGGGCTGCTGATCGCCCCGCTGCTGGGCCACATCGTCGATCTGGTCGCCACCGGGCGCGGCGCGGACACGATCACGGTGCCGGTCCTGCTGATCCTGCTGGTCGCGATAACCCGGGGTGTGATCAGCGCCGTGAGCCTCGGGCTCGTCGCCAAGTTCGGCGAGGGTGCGCTGGCGTCGCTGCGGGAGCGCTTCGTGCAGCGCGCCCTCGACCTGCCGCTGGAGCAGGTGGAACGCGCGGGCTCGGGCGATCTCACCGCGCGGGTCACCAACGACGTCACCACGATCGGGCAAGCGGTCCGCACCGCCCTTCCCGAACTGGCGCGCTCGGGGCTGACCATCGCGCTCACCCTCGTCGGGCTGATCGTGCTGGACTGGCGATTCGCGGTGGTGGCGCTGGTGGTCGCCCCGATCCACATCTTCACGGTGCGGTGGTACCTGCGTCGAGCCATGCCCCTGTACACGGCGCAGCGGATCGCCGCCGGGGCCCAGCAGCACCAACTGCTGGACAGCATCGGCGGAGCGGACACGGTCCGGGCGTTCGGGCTCGGCGACGAACACGCCGATCGCGTGGACCGGCGCTCCTGGCACGCCGCGGAACTGATGCTCCGGGGCGTCCGGTTGGTCACCGGCTTCTACAACCGGCTGAACCTGGCCGAATTCGTCGGCCTGGCGACCGTGCTCACCACCGGATTCCTCCTGGTCGACAGCGGTGCCGCGACGATCGGCACGGCGACCGCGGCCGCGCTGTACTTCCACAACCTGTTCAACCCGATCAACGCCGCGCTGCGGCTGGTGGACGAGGCGCAGGTCGCGCTGGCCAGCCTCGTCCGGCTGGTGGGCGTCGCCGATCTGCCGGAGCCCCCGGAGCCGACGCCGACGCAGCGCCTGGACGCCTCGATCAAGGTCGCCGACGTCGAGCACGAGTACCGCCTCGGAGAGCCCGTGCTGCGCGGCATCGATCTCGAAGTCCGCTCCGGCGAGCGGGTGGCGCTGGTCGGCGCGAGCGGCGCGGGCAAGACGACGCTGGCCAAGCTGATCGCCGGTGTGCACCACCCGAGCCGGGGTTCGATCACCGTCAGCGGAGTCGACCTGCGCGAACTGGGGCTGGCCAGCAGCCGGGAGGTCGCGCTGATCAGCCAGGAGGTGCACGTCTTCGCCGGTCGGCTCGCCGACGATCTTCGGCTCGCCCGGCCGGATGCGACCGACGACGAACTCCGCGACGCCCTGGATGGCGCTGGCGCGCTCGACTGGGCGCACGCCCTGCCCGACGGGCTGGACACCGTCGTCGGCGAGGGCGGGCACCGGCTGACCGTGACCCAGGCCCAGCAGCTCGCGATCGCCCGAGTCTTCCTGGCGGATCCGCCCATCGCGATCTTGGACGAGGCGACCGCCGAAGCGGGCAGCGCCGGAGCGCGCGTGCTGGAGACCGCGGCGCTGAACCTGCTGGCCGACCGAACGGCGCTGGTCGTCGCGCACCGGCTCACCCAGGCCGCCGCGTGCGACCGCGTCATCGTGCTCGACGCGGGATCCATTGTGGAGGATGGCACCCACGACCAACTGCTCGCCGCCGACGGACGCTACGCCGAACTGTGGCGGACGTGGTCGGACGCCAGGTAGCGGCAACCGCGCCGCGCGGATCCGCCTCGCGTGAGGGTGGGCGATTTCGCGCGAAATCGACGTTTTTCATGCGGGGCGGGTGGCGATTTCGCGCGAAATCGCCAGGTTCGCCACCCGCACCGCCGCACAAAACGAGTGCGAAGACAGGTTCTCAGGTTCCGGGGGAATCGACGAGGCTGCGCGGGCGCAGGTCGGTCCAGTTGGCTTCCACGTAGGACAGGCAGGCTTCGCGGGAGTCCTCGCCGAAGGCGATCCGCCAGCCCGCCGGAACCTCGACGAACGACGGCCACAGCGAGTGCTGGTTCTCGTCGTTGACCAGCACCAGGAAGCGGCCTTCGGTGTTGTCGAACGGATTGCTCATCGTCACTGCTCTCCTCAGGTCAACGTCGACAACTTGGCGTTGGGGTCGTGCACTGCGTTGTGCAGCACCGTCCGCAGGCGATCGGCCAGCCCGCGGACGGTGCTCTCGTCGAAGGCGTCGGTGGCGTACTCGAACCAGCACTCGACCGGTCCGTCGTCCAACGGCTCGTAGCTGCTGAACGTCAGCTCGGTGCGCGCACCGCCGGTCGGGACCGCCGCCAGCCGCAGGCCCAACCGCTCCTGAAGCGGCGCCTGTTCGTGGTGCACCAGCATGACCTGCGGGATAGGCCGAATCCCCAGTTCCTGGACCAGGTGCTCGAACGGAACGTCCGGCCGATCAAGGGCGCTGAGGTCCGTTTCGCGCACCCGAGCAAGCAATGCGCGGAAGCTGGGGTCGTCAGCCGTGCTGGTGCGCAGCAAGACGGTGTTGAACAGGCAACCGACCACCCCGCCGAGTTCCGCCTCGGTGCGGCCCGCGACGAGCGTGCCGATCGGGAGGTCGGTGCCCGCGCCGGAGGCGGTCAGCGTCGTGGCCAGCGCCGCGTGCAGCACCATGAACATGCTGGTGCCGGTGTCGCGTGCGAGCGCATCGATCGCGCGGTGCAACTCCGGTGCCAAGGTGACTTCGAGCAGCTCGCCCGCGCCGCCAGGCATCGACGGCCGGTCGACCGGCAGCGCCAGACGGGTTGGGGCGCCCGCCAGCGTTCGCCGCCAGTAGTCCGTCTGCGCTGCGATGACGCTGTTCGGGTCGGCCGGGTCGCCGAGCAGGCGATGTGCCCAGACGGTGTAGTCCGGGTAGCCGATCGGCAGTTCATCCCATTCCGGCTCGTCTCCGGCCAGTCGGGTGGTGTAGGCGTGCGCCAGGTCGTCGAGCAGCGGCACGACCGACCATTCGTCCACCCCGAGGTAGTGCATGCTCAGCAGCAATGCGTGCCGACCCGTGCCGTCGGTGAGCAGCTGCGCCCGCAACGGCGGCCGACTGCCCAGTTCCGGATCCTGCCGCGCCAACTCCCGCAGCCGCTCGTTGAGCGTGCCGTCCAGGACCGGGACGACCTCCATTTCCGGCGGCTCCACCAGTCGCTGCACGACCGAACCGTCCTCTTCGGACAGCACGGTCCGCAGAGGTTCGTGGCGGCGTACGACATCGGCCACGGCCGCCCGCAGCGCGGCGGGATCCAGCTGCGGCCAGCGGACCGCGAGCACGTGGTCGTAGCGGTCCCCGGCCCGGAGATTGCGCTGGTTCGGCGCGAGCGGCAGCACGTCCGGCCTGGGCACCGGCTCCAATGGCGGTCGAACAGCCGTCGCGGCCACCAGCTGTTCCGCCAGTCCGGCGACCGTCGGCGAGTTGAACACGTCGCGGACGCTCAGGTCGACGCCGAAGACGGCGCGGATCCTGCCGAGCAGCCGCATCGAGGTCATCGAATGCCCGCCGAGTTGGAAGAAGTTGTCCCGGACGCCGACCTCCGGCAGGCGGAGGACTTCCGCGAACAGTTCCGCCAGCGCCTGCTCGCGCGCGGTGGTCGGCCGGGCGTTCCCGGCCAGTTCCGACCAATCCGGCTTCGGCAGCGCGCGGCGGTCCAGCTTGCCGTTGGGGGTCAGCGGGAGTGGTCCGTCGAGTTCCACCACGGTCGCCGGGATCATGTAGTCCGGCAATGACGCCGCCAGGTACGTGCGCAGTTCGGCGACTTCGAGCCCGCCTTCGACCGGCACGGCGTAGCCGACCAGTCGCGGGTCGCCGGTCTCCCGGTCGAGGATGACCGCGGCCTGCCGCACCGCCGGGTGCCGACTCAACGCCGCCTCGACCTCACCGAGCTCGATGCGGAAACCGCGGACCTTCACCTGGTCGTCCACCCTGCCCAGGAATTCCAGCGCGCCGTCCCGCCGCCACCGGGCCAGGTCGCCGGTTCGGTACATCCGCTCCCCCGAGGCGAACGGGTTGGCCACGAAACGCTGCGCGGTCAGCCCGGCGCGTGCGAGGTAGCCACGCGCCAGACCGCGACCGCCGACGTAGAGCTCACCGGCGACGCCCGGCGGTACCGGGCGAAGCGCGGCATCGAGCACGTAGACCGCGGTGTTCGGATCCGGGGTGCCGATCGGCGCGGGCCCGCGCAGGCCCGTTTCCGCCCGCCACAGCGTCGAATTCACCGTGGCCTCGGTCAGCCCGTAGCAGACGAACACGGTGCACCGGTCCGCCCATCGGTTGATCAGCTCCGGCGACACCGCCTCGGTCCCCATCAACAGCGTCACGTCCGCGGGCAGCGCGCAGTGTTCGGGCAGCGCCGAGACCAGCGAAGGCGGCAGAGCGAGGTGGGTGATGCGCCGTTCCCGCACGAAGTCGGTCAGCACCTCGCCCGGCACCCGAACTTCGTCCGGGGCCAGCACCAGGGTCGCGCCGACGCACAGGGACATGCACAGCTCGAAAACGGCGACGTCGAAGCCGATCGAGGCGAACTGCAGGACTCGTGAGCCGACGCCCACCCCGAACCGCTCCACCGCGGTGGCCACCAGGCTGGCGATCCCGTCGTGCGAGACCACCACGCCCTTGGGCCGACCGGTCGACCCGGAGGTGTAGATCACGTAGGCCGCCCGGTCCAGCCCGATCGGCCCGTTCAGCGCGATCGGCCCGTTCAGCGCGATCGGCCCGTTCAGCTCGACCGGCCCGTCCAGCTGCTCGGCTGGCAGGTCGGCCAACTCGACCTCGTCGATCAGCAGCCGCTGCACACCGATCACCTGCGGGATCTTCTCGCCGTGGCCCTCCGCCGCGAGCAGCAGCCGGGCGCCGGAATCAGCGAGCATGAACTCCAGCCGATCGGCCGGATGCGCCACGTCCAGCGGCAGGTACGCGGCGCCGAGCTTGAGGATGCCCAGCAGCACGGCGACCAGCTCGGCCGAGCGGGGCATCGCCACCGCGACGACGTCGTCGGCACCGACACCGCGTGCGGCCAGCAGCCGCGCGATGCGGTTGGCCCGCACCTCAAGCTCCACATAGGACAGTTCGCGGGCGCCGTCCACGACAGCGGTAGCGGCCGGGTTCTCGGCGGCGCGGGCTTCGACGAGCTCCGGCAGCGTCGCCTCCGGCACGGCGCGCCGGGTGTCGCCTGCCAGCACCTGTTCCCGCTCGGCGGTGGTGAGCAGGTCGACCGAGCGCACCGGCCGGTCCGGTTCGGCCGCGACGGCCTCGGCCAGCCGGGCCAGGCGATCGGCCAGGTCGATGACGCCTGCTTCGTCGAAGAGGTCCGCCGCGTACTCGACGAAGCAGCTGATCCGGCCGGTGCCGTGCTCGGAGAAGCTGAAGACCAGGTCGAACTTCGCGGCGCGGTTCTCGAACGGCTCCCACGCCACGTCCAGGCCGTCCAGTTCGACCGCGGTCTCCGAGCGGTTCCGGTAGCTCACCATCACCTGGAACAGCGGGTTTCGGGCGGCGGATCGAACGGGGTTGCACTCCTCGACCACGGCTTCGAACGGGATGTCGGCGTGCGAGAACGCGGCCAGATCGGTTTCCCGCACCTGTGCGACGAGCTCGGCGAAACTGGGGTCGCCGGTGAATCCCGTGCGCAGCACCAGGGTGTTCACGAAGAACCCGACGAGGTCGTCGAGCGCCTCGTCGGAGCGACCCGACACCGGGGCCCCGAGCGGGATGTCGTCGCCGGAGCCCATGCGGTGCAGCAGTGCCGCCACCGCGGCGTGCAGCACCATGAACATGCTGGCGCCGCTGCTGCGGCCCACCGCCCGCAGCCCGTCGCTGGTGGCCTCGGCGAGATCGAACTCGACGACACCGCCCACGCCGCTGGGCGCACCGGGGCGTGGTCGGTCGGTCGGCAGCGCGATCTCCTCGGGAATCGCGTCCAGCGCCGCGCGCCAGTACGCCAGCTGCCGGGCCGCCAGACTGTCCGAATCGGACGGTTCACCTAGCAACTTCTGCTGCCAGAGCGTGTAGTCCGCGTACTGCGCCGCCAGCGGCGGCCAGTCGGGCCGCCGCCCCGATCGCCGGGCGGCGTAGGCCGCGGAGAGATCCCGCAGGAACGGTCCGTCCGACCATTCGTCGGTCGTGATGTGGTGCAGCAGCAGCACGATCACGTGCTCCGCCTCCGACAGCTGCGCCACCGTGACCCGCAATGGCAGTTCGGTGGCCAGGTCGAACGGGCGGCCCAGCGCCTCGCGCACCACGTCGGGCAGCTCGGCCTCGGTCACCGCGCGGACCTCGACCGGCACCGATGCGGCGCCGACCACGTGCTGGAACGGTCTGCCCTCCCGCACCCGGATCGTGGTGCGCAGCGCCTGATGCCGGTCCACCACGTCGTCCAGCGCGGCTTGCAGCGCGTCCACGTCCAGTCCGCCGCGCGCCCGCAGCACCAGCGGGAAGTTGTACGCCGCCGATCCGCCGGTCTGCTGGACGAGCCAGAGCCGCTGCTGCGCGAAGGACAGCGGCAGCTCCGCGGGCCGCTCCTGCCGGACGAGTCGGGGCCGTTGCCCCGGTACATCTCCTGGCGAATCGTCCGCGCGGAGCGCCAACTCGGCCACCGTCGGCGCTTCGAACAGATCCCGGATCGCCAGCTCCGCACCGAGCGCGGACCGGGCTCGGCTGATCAACCTGGTCGCCAGCAGTGAATGCCCGCCCAGGTCGAAGAAGCTGTCGTCGATGCCGACCCGTCGCGCCCCGAGCACCTCGGCGAACAGCTCGCACAGCACACGCTCGACTTCACTGCGGGGGGCGCGGCTGACCGCCGCGGCCTCGATCACGGGCTTGGGCAGCGCCGAGACGTCGAGCTTGCCGTTGACGGTCAATGGCAGCCGCTGCACCGCGACGATCGCGGCGGGCACCATGTAGTCGGGCAACCGCTGCTTGAGGTGCTCCCGCAGCGCGGAAGTGTCCTCATTGGACTCCTCTCGGACGACGTAGGCCACCAACCGCTGCTCGTGCACGATCACCGCCGCCCGACCGACCTCGGCGTGCTCGACCAACGCTGCCTCGATCTCGCCCAGCTCCACGCGATAGCCGCGGATCTTGATCTGGTCGTCGGTGCGGCCGAGGAAGTCGAGGTTGCCGTCCGGACGCATCCGCACCAGGTCGCCGGTGCGGTACATCCGCTCCCCCGGCGCTCCGAACGGGTCGGCGACGAACCGGTCGGCGGTCAACCCGGGGCGCCGGTGGTACCCGCGCGCCAGGCCGATACCGGCGATGTAGAGCTCGCCCGGGGTGCCGGGCGGGACCGGACGCAGGTAGCCGTCGAGCACGTGGGCGCGGGTGTTCCAGATGGGTCGGCCCACGGTCGGCGTGTCCGAGTCGAGGGTGCCGCCGCCGAGGGTGTTGATCGTGTACTCGGTGGGGCCGTAGAGGTTGTAGCCGAAGGTGCCTTCGGTGTCGCGCAGCCGGGACCACACCGCGTCCGAGACGGCCTCGCCGCCGAGCAGCACCAGTGGCGGCACGTGCCCGTCCAGCAGGCCTTCCTCGATCAGGTGCTGGGCGTAGGTGGGCGTCACGTTGACCACGTCGATGGCGTGCTCGTCGCAGTACGCCACCAGCGCCTCGGCGTCGCGCCGCAGGTCCTCGTCGCAGACGTGCACCTCGTGGCCTTCGATCAGCCACAGCAGCTCTTCCCAGGACATGTCGAAGGAGAACGACACGGTGTGCGCGATCCGCAGCCGCCGCCCGGCCATGGCCACCGTCGGGTCGAAGATCGCCTCGCGGTGGTTGAGCTGCATGTTCGTCAGTCCGCGATAGGGCGTGACGACACCCTTCGGCTTGCCGGTCGAGCCGGAGGTATAGATCACGTACGCCGGGTGTTCCAGCCGCTCCGGCCGGGTTCGGGCGAACGCCCCGAGTTCCGCGTCCGACGCCCGCGTGGCCGGGAGCGCGGCGAGTTCGGCCAGCACATCCGGGGCGTCCAGGAGAACGGCCCGGCTGCCCGCCGGCAGCGAACCGCGTGCCGTGCTGGTGGACAGCACGCACATCGGTTCGGTGTCGGCCAGCATGTGCGCCAGCCGGTCGGGCGGATGCTCCAGGTCCAGCGGCAGGTACGCCGCGCCGGTGCGCAACACCGCGAACAGGGCCACCACCATGTCGATCGATCGCGGAATCGCCAGCGCGACCACGCGTTCCACCCCGGCGCCGCGGGCGAGCAGCAGCCGCGCCAGCCGGTTGATCCGCGCGTCCAGTTCGGCGTAGGTCAACCGCCGCTGCCCGCAGACCAGCGCGAGTTCGTCCGGGTTTGCCTCGGCACGCGCGGCGAGCAGGTCCGCGACCGTCTCGTTGCCGACTTCGTGCTCGGTGCTCGCCCGTTCCGCTGCCACCGCGCGGCGCTCGGCGGGGCGCAGCAGGTCGAGCGAGCCCACCCGCGCGGCCGGGTCGCCGACCAGGCGCCGCAACAGCGTGGCGAACCGGTCGAGCACGGCCTCGGCCGCGTCCGGCCCGAACTGATCCGGGCGGTAGGCCAGCGTGACCCGCAGTCGCGATCGCGGGGTGACGATCAGGGTGAGCGGGTAGTGCGTGGCGTCGACGTTGTGGGCGTGGGTGATCCCGTGCCGGTCCTGCAAGTCGGCCAGCCACCGCTGCCCATCGGCCGGTCGCAGCACGAACAGCGTGTCGAACAGCTGGCGGTGGCCGGATTCCGACTGCACGTCACCGAGCCCGAGGTACTCGTGCGGCAGCAGCGCGAGGCGTTCGGCTTGGGTCCGCCGCAGCAGTTCCAGCACCGATTCGTACGGCTCGAACGTCACCCGCGCCGGGACGGTGTTCAGGAACATGCCGATGATGCTGTCCACTTCGGACACCGATGCGGGGCGGCCCGCCACCGCCGTGCCGAACACCACGTCGTCCCGACCGACCGTGGCGGACAGCGTCAGCGCCCAAGCGGTGTTGAGCAGCGTGTTCAGCGTCAGCCCGTGGTGTCGCACCACGTCCCGGAGCTGGTCGCTGAGCTCGGCGGAGAACTCCCGATCCAGGTTGGTCGGGATCACCGGTCGGGTGCTGCGGTCGCTGGCGGCGACCAGGGTCGGTTCGTCCAGTCCTGCCAGAGCCTCGCGCCAGGCCCGCTTGGCCGCGTCGAAGTCCTGCGCGGACAGCCAGGAGAGGTAGTCCCGGTAGGAGCCGGGTTTGGCCAGCAGCCGGTCGCTTCCGGCCAGCTCGTACAGCGCGAACAGCTGCTCCAGCAGCAGTTCCGCCGACCAGCCGTCCCAGGCGATCAGGTGGTTCGACAGCACCAACCGGTCGTGCCCCGGGGCCAGGCGGATCAGCAGCAGCCGGAACAGCGGCGGGCTGGTCAGATCGAAGCGCTGGGTGCGATCGTCGGCCAGCAGCCGGTCGACCCGCTCCTGCTGGCCCTCGGTGTCCAGGCCGGTCAGGTCGTGCTGGACGATCCGGGGTGCTGGTTCGGCGACCAGGAACTGGACGGGATCCGGCAGCCCGTCACTGGTGAATCCGGCCCGCAGGCTCGGGTTCCGGGCCAGCAGCGTGCGGCACGCGGCGCGCAGCCGGTCGAGGTCGAGCGTGCGGTCGAAGTCGAAGGTGGCTTGTGCGGTGTAGACGTCCAGTTCACCCGTGTCGTAGCTGGCGTGGAAGTACAGACCTTCCTGCAACGGCGACAGCGGCCAGATGTCCTCCACTGGTTGTCCGCTGACCGCCCGCACCCGCTCGGCGTCCGCCGCGCTGAGCCGAACCGTCACGTCCGCAACCGACTGCGGGAGGACGGTGCCGGTCACCGCGCTGGCCAACGCCGCTGGTGTCCGGTGCTCGAACACCTCCTGCGGGCCGATGTCCATGCCGTGCGCCCGTGCCTTGCTGGACACGCTGATCGAGGAGATGCTGTCGCCGCCGAGCCGGAAGAAGTCGTCGTCGACGGACACCTCCGGCACGCCGAGAACTTCGGCGTACACCGCGCACAGCACGCGTTCGCGCTCGTTCGCGGGCTCCCGCCGCAGCACCTGCCGGGTGACTCGCGGGGCGGGCAGCGCGGCCCGGTCGAGCTTGCCGCTCGGCGTCAGCGGAAGCTCGTCGAGCACCAGGACTGCGCCCGGCACCATCGGGTTCGGCAGTCGCGCCGCCAGCGCCGCGCGGAGCTCGTCGGAGTCCAGTGCCGCGCCGGTTGCCGGTACCGCATAAGCGACCAGTGCGTCGTCGCGGACCACGACGGCGGCTGCCGCCACCCCCGGCCGAGCACGCAGCGCCGCCTCGATCTCCCCGAGTTCCACGCGGTTGCCGCGGATCTTCACCTGCTGATCGGAGCGGCCCAGGAACTCCAGCGCCCCGTCCGGCCGTCGCCGAACCAGGTCGCCGGTCCGGTACATGCGCCCGCCGTCGAAGGGGTTGGCGACGAAGCGCTCGGCGGTCAAACCCGGCCGCGCGTGGTAACCGCGAGCCAGCTGCACGCCCGCGAGGTACAGCTCCCCCACCACCCCGTTGGGCACCGGCCGCAGGCACGAATCGAGCACGTGCAGGCGGGTGTTCCACACCGGCCGACCGATCGGCACGCTCGCCGCCCCGGCGTAGGGCCACCACGTGACGTCCACCGCCGCCTCGGTGGGGCCGTACAGGTTGTGCAGCGGCACGTCGGTGAGCCCGGACCAGCGGGCGGCAACGTCGCCGCTGAGCGCCTCGCCGCTGGTGAAAACCCGGCGCAGCGTCCGCGCCCAGGTCGGGTCCCCGGTCACCTCGTCGGCACCCAGGAACGCGTCCATCATGGACGGTACGAAGTGCATCGTGGTGATCCGCTCGTCGCGGATCAGGTCTGCCAGGTAGCGGGGATCGCGGTGGCCGCCCGGCCGGGCCAGCACCACGGCGGCGCCTTCGCGCAGCGCCCAGAAGAACTCCCACACCGATACGTCGAAGCTGGCCGGGGTCTTCTGCAGCACCCGATCGTCGGGCTGGAGGCCGAACTCGCCCTGCATCCATTCGAGCCGGTTGACGATCGCCCGATGGCTGACCACCACGCCCTTCGGGCGCCCGGTCGAGCCGGAGGTGTAGATCAGGTACGCGGGGTGGTCCGGATGCTGCTGCCGCCCGGCGCTGCCGCCGACCGCCCCGGGCTGGTCGACTCGCACCGTCGAAACACCCGGCAGCGGCGCGAAGTCGTCCGCCGTCACCACTGTGCGCGCCCCGGAGTCGGTGAGCATGAACCGCAGCCGTTCGGCCGGGTAGTCCAGATCCAGCGGCAGGTACGCGGCGCCCGACTTGAGGACACCGACCAGCGCGACCATCAATTCGATCGAGCGGGGCACCGCGACGCCGACGATCCGCTCCGGCCCGGCGCCCTCGGCGCGCAGCCGTCGAGCGAGCGACTCGGCCCGGCGGTCGAGCTCCGCGTAGGTCAGCCGGTCGGTCCCGCAGATCACCGCTGTGGCGTCCGGTGCGGCCGCCACCTGCGCGTCGAAGGCGTCCAGGAGCGTGCCCGCTGGCACCTCCCGGCCGGTCGCGTTGAGCTCGGCCAAATCCCGATGTTCGTGCTCGGTGAGCAGGTCGACATCGGCGATCGATTGGTCGAGATCGGCGCTCATCGCCTCCAGCAGGCGGACGAAACGTTCGCCCAACCGACCGGCTTCGGCGGCGTCCAGCCGTGCCGCGTCGTACTTCAGCGCGAAATCGAGGGTTTCGCCCGGGGTCACGATGAGCGCGACCGGGTAGTGCACGGCGTCGATCACCTCGACACCGCTGATCCGGATCGTCTCGGCCGGGTCCGCCACAGCTCCGTCGCGCGGGTAGTTCTCGATGACGACCAGGGTGTCGAACAGGTCGCCGTCCACCCCGACGAGGCGCTGCAGTTCGGCCAGCCCCAGGTGCTGGTGGTCGAGCAATTCCGCCTGCTCGTCCTGCAACCGGGCCAAGGTGTCCACAATGGACATCGTTGGTGACCAGCGGAGCCGCAGCGGCACGGTGTTGATGAACAGGCCCACGGCGGACTCGATGCCGGGCACCTGCGAGTCCCGGCCGGAAACCGTGCTCCCGAACACCAGGTCTGCCCGGCCGGTGAGCCGCCCCAGCAGCAGTCCCCACGCGCCGTGCAGGACCGTTCCCAACGTCACGCCGCCTCGCCTGGCGCGCTCGGCCAGCCGTGCGGTGGCCTGGGCGCGCAGGCGGAATTGCAGTTTCTCGGGGCGCAGCTCGGCGCGGTCGGTATCGATCAGGCGGGTCGGTTCGTCGATCCCGCTCAAGGCGGCCGTCCACGCCGTGCGCGCCGCCGAGTCGTCACGGGAGGCCAACCAGGCCAGGTGGTCGCGACGGCTGCTGAGCGCCGGGAGCGGCTGCGGGTTCCCGCCCGGTGCGTATCGGGCGAGCAGTTCGCGCAGCATGATCGTCACCGACCACCCGTCGGCGACCAGGTGGTGGAAGGTGAACAGCAAACGGCTGCGTCCGCTGCCCAGCCGGGCGAGCGTGGCGCGCAACAGCGGTGGCCGCGCCAGGTCGAAGCGCCGCGCCCGGTCCTGCTCGGCGAGGGCCGCGAACTCGCCCTCCCGCAGGTCGACCTCTTTCCAGGGCAGCGCCGCCGAAGTCGCGACGACCTGGACGATACGGCCGTCCGGGCGCTGCCGGAAGCCGGAACGCAGCGAGGCGTGCCGGTCGAGCAGGTCCTGTGCGGCACGGCGCAGCGCGGCGCCGTCCACCTCGCCGGTGATGTCGAAGGCTTCCTGCACGACGTACACATCCCGCCCGCCGCCGCTGGCGATCGAGTGGAAGAAGAACCCCTGTTGCAGCGGAGTCACCGGCAGAACGTCCTCGGCCCCGTCGAACTCGCCGGGCTCGACCGACAGCAGCGGCTGCGGTGCCGTCGGGCTCGCCGAACGCGCCACCGCCAGACCGGCCAACGCCTCGATGGTGCGGTGCTGGAACACGTGCCGAACCTTGAGCACCAGATCATGCCGGGCCGCCAGGGTCGTCAGGCGCAGCGCCAGGATGCTGTCGCCACCGAGGGCGAAGAAGTCGTCGTCGATCCCGACCGACGGCAGGCCGAGCACCTCGGCGAACAACTGGCACAGCAGTTCCTCGCGCGGATCACGCGCAGCACGCCCGCTGGAGCCCGCACCGAACGACGGCGCGGGCAGCGCGGCCCGGTCGAGCTTGCCGTTGGGCAGCACCGGAAGCCGTTCCAGCGCAACGAAAGCCGCAGGCACCATGTAACTGGGCAGCGACTGCTCCGCGTGCGAGCGCAAGGTCTTGACCAGCGTCGTGGTGTCCCGGAACACGGCGGGCGTGTTCGCATAGCTGGCGGGCGGCCGCCGCGAGCCGGGCAGGTAGCTGCCGCCGCGCAGCTCGGTCCGGCTGAACACCGCGTCGACGCTGCCGTCCTCGGCCGCGCCGGACCACGTGGTCACGACCTGGTACCCGAGCCGTTCGCCGAGTTCGTGCAGCTGTTCGGGATCGATCGCGGTGGCGGGCGCGGGCTGTTCGCCATCAATCGCGCGGAGCGCGGCGAGGTCTTCGGCCAACCGGGCGTTGGGCACACCGGTCACCCGCACGCTGTCGGGATTCTCGCTGCGCAGCCACGCCGACAGCGCGTCGATCCCGTTGACCCAGCTGAGTTCGGCTGGTGCGACCGCCTCGGGCGCGGGTTTCCCCTTGCGCAGCACCACGTCGTAGCGATAGCGGCTGAGCTCGTTGTGCTCGCGTGCCCGCTTGATGCGCACCTCGACGTCGCCGATGTCCTCGATCTCCCGGGTCAGCGCGGGGAAGAAGTCGGGGTCGAGCAGCAGCTCGCCCTCCCACGCCACCGCCGCGTCCACTGCGGCGCGATCCCCGGGCGTGACGCCCGCGCGCAGGCAGCGCAGCAGCCGCAGGTTGCGGATGTCGCCGAGGAACACCGAACCGCCCGGTGCGAGCAGGTCCACGGCCTGCCGCAGGACCTCCACCAGGTAGTCCACGCTCGGGAAGTACTGCGCGACCGAGTTGATGATCACGGTGTCGAAGAAGCCGCGCGGCAGACCGCCGAACTCGTGCGCGGGCTGAGCGCGCAGCTCTACCTTGCCCGACAACTCGTCGAACTCGTCGACCTGGCGCCGCAACGACGCGATCGCCTCGTCGGACAGATCGGTGCCCCAGCAGGACTCGCACTCGTGGGCCAGCTGCGACAGGATCAAACCGCTGCCCACGCCGATCTCCAGAGCTCGCCGCGGCCGCAACGCCCGAATCCGGTCCACTGTGGCCTGTCGCCACGCCCGCATCTCCGCCAGCGGGATCGGCTCGCCGTCGTAGGTGCTGTTCCAGCCCGCGAAGCCTTCTTCGAACGGCTCCGAGCCCGCCGCCGAATACAGCAGCTCGTGCAGGTCCTTCCACTGGTCGACCTGCTGGCGCTCGGCGTCGGCGTCCCGGCGCGCGCTCCGCTCGGCGGGCACGACGTAGGCGACCAGCCGTCGGTCACCGGCGCGGACCTCGTGCGGCACGACGGCCGCGGCGGCCACCGACTCGTGGGCGGTGAGCACCTCGATGATCTCGCCCGGTTCGATCCGGTGGCCCCGCACCTTGATCTGGTCATCGGCGCGGCCGAGGAAGTCCAGCGAGCCGTCGGCACGCCACCGCGCCCGGTCGCCCGTGCGGTACATCCGGTCCCCCGGCGCGCCGAACGGGTCGGCGACGAACCGCTGCGCGGTCAGCCCGCTGCGGCCGACGTATCCGCGAGCGAGCCCGCGACCGGCCACGTAGAGCTCACCTTCGGCGCCGACCGGCACCGGCCGCAGCGCCGAATCGAGGACGTAGCACCGGGTGTTGACGTCGGGTATGCCGATCGGCGCGGGCCCCCGCCAGTCGGGTTCGGCCTCCCACAGGGTCGAGTTCACCGTCGCCTCGGTCAAGCCGTAGCAGACGAACACGCGCAGCGTCCCCGACCACCGCTTGAGCAGCTCGTTGGGCACGGTCTCGGTACCGACCCCGAGCACCGCGCCCGGCGGCAGCGCGCACTCCTCCGGCAGCGCCGCGACCAGCGACGGCGGCAGGAAGATGTGCGTGACGCCGTGTTCGCCGATGTAGTCGGTGAGTTCCTGGCCCGCGACCCGGCGCGCCTCCGGCACGATGACGACGCGGCCGCCCACGCACAGCGACATGCACAGTTCCCAGACCGCCACGTCGAAGCCGATCGAGGCGAACTGCAGCACCCGGCTGTCGGAGTCCACGGCGAACCGTTCGATCGCGGTGGCGATCAGGCTGCCGATCCCGTCGTGCGAGACCACCACGCCCTTGGGCCGACCGGTCGACCCGGACGTGTAGATCACGTAGGCGGCCTGGTCCAACCCGACCGGTCCGAGTCCCGGGTTCGTGCCGTCGTAGGCGCCGAGGTCGACGGTGTCGAGCAGGATTGGTGGCGGCGCCGAATCCGGCAGTTCTTCGGCGAGTTCGGTCCGCGTCAGGACCGCACGCGCCGCGGAGTCGCGCAGCAGGTAAGCCAACCGCTGCGCGGGATGCGCGAGGTCCAGCGGCAGGTACGCCGCCCCGGCCTTGAGCACACCGAGGAGGGCCACCACGAGTTCCGGTGCGCGCGGCATCGCCACCGCGACCACGTCTTCGGCACCGATCCCCCGCTCGGCCAGCAACCGGGCGAGGCGATTCGCGGCGGTATCGAGCTCGCGATACGTCAGCTGCCGGTCTTCGCACTCCACCGCGATCGCGTCCGGAGTGCGCGCGGCCTGCCGCTCGAACGCTCTCGGCCAGGAGACCTCGTCGACTCGAACGTCTTGTCGCGCCGCGGAAAAGGGCATCGCATGCCCCTCGCCATCAAGCGTCATGTGGACTCCCTCGCGAATTCGGCTGCGCGCGTCGGGTGGTTCAGTTGCGTCGGCCGCGGGATGTCGGCTCGCGAGCACCGCCGCTGCGATGCGCGGCGGCGGTGCGCACGAGGCGGTTATCGCTGCCGGGGGACCCGGCGCGGCATCCGAAGTGTTGGGCGAACGCTGTCGGGACTCGACTTGGCGGTTGCGCGGATCGGTGTGCCTGGCGGCTGGGGCTCGTGCGTGGTTGTTCCGGCGAGAACCGGGATTTCCGCTCACGAGCACGTGCTGCCGATCCGCGCGCCCGCTTATCGGGGATTCACGTCGTTCTGCTCCAGCAACGGCACCAGTTGATCGATGGCGTAGGGAATGCTGAGCACCGTGTTGAACGACACCGCGGCGCCGATCGGCGGGTCGTAGTAGGTGAGGAACACGGATCGGCCCTCCCGCCCGACCTTCGACCGCTGGTAGACCGTGTCGGCCTCGACCCGTTGCCGCACCGACGGATCCGCGACCGTCCACACCATCCGGTCCGCCTCGTCGAGCAGGTCGAGCCGCTCGGAACTCACTTCGGCGGCGTTGTTGTTCGCGGCCAGCTGGGTGATGCGGTCCGAGGCCTTGAACCCGAGGTCGGTCATGAACTCGGTCTTGGCGTCGTGGCTGGCGAAAAGCGCGTAGTTGCCGGGCGTGAAGCTGTCCGCGACCACGATCGTCTGCTGCGCGTACTCCGGGTGCTTCTGGCGCACCGCGTCGAAGCGCGCGTCGACATCGGCGATCAGCTGCTTGGCCTGGTCCGCGCGACCGAGCGCCTGACCGATGCGCTCGGTCATCAACCGCCACGGCGCGGCGTAGTCCTGGTAGCCGGGCGGCTGGGCCACCGTCGGCGCGATCTTCGAGAGCTGCTGGTACTGCTCCTCGGTCATGCCGCTGTACTGCGCGATGATCAGATCGGGTTTGAGCGTGGCGATCTTCTCGATCTGGTACTCGTCGCGCTCACCCACGATCTCGGGCTTCGTGGCACCCCACAACGGCTGCGTCCACGGCCAATTGCCGTAAGGGCGTTCACCGAACCAATCCACCACCCCGACTGGCTTGATCCCCAGCGCGAGGACGGACTCCTGGTCGTTGAGCCCCAGCGCGACGACCCGCTTCGGATCGGTGGGCAGCTCGGTGGATCCGTACTTGTGCTCCATCCGCACGCCGGAAGTGCCCTGGTCCCCGGTAGCGGGGGAACCGCAGGCGGCGAGCACGATCGCCATCAGGAAGCCCAGGAATGCCAAGGACTTCGCTCGACGCCGCGCGATCGGTGTGGACATTTGCTCCTCCCAGGTGGCGCAAGCGCCAGCAACAAGGTTAGGTTAGGCCAACCTAATCGCGGCCAACAGTAAGGAAAGGATCACCTAACCGTCAAGCGATCCGAGAGGTTACGGTGACCATGTGATGGGCACAACCGAAGCACGCGCCCCGGCGCAGGCGCGTCCGCACCGACGAGTGGGCGTACTGCTCGCCGCCGCATGCGCGCTCGTCCTGCTGTGCCTGCTGTCCATCGCGATCGGCGCCCGAACCATCCCGCTCGACGAAGTCGTCAAGGCGCTGTTCTCACCCACCGGGACCGAACTCGACGCCATCGTGCGCGATCTGCGGATTCCGCGCACCGTGCTCGGCGTACTGGTCGGCATGGCGCTCGGACTCGCCGGTGCGGTGGCGCAGGCGCTGACCCGCAACCCGCTCGCCGACCCCGGGCTGCTCGGCATCAGCGCTGGCGCGTCCTTCGGGATCGTCGTGTCGGTCGCCGCGCTCGGCCTGACCGCCGTGCACGGCTACATCTGGTTCGCCTTCGTCGGCGCGCTGCTCGCCAGCATCGGCGTCTACCTGCTCGGCGCGATGGGCGGAGCAGGCGCCACGCCGGTCAAACTCGCGATCGCGGGTGTCGCGGTGACGTTCCTGCTCAGCTCGTTCACCAGTGCGCTGGTGCTCACCGATCCCCAAGCGCTGAACCGCTACCGGTTCTGGTCGGCCGGATCGCTGGCCGGACAAGACCTCGGGACCATCGTCCAGGTGTTGCCGTTCCTGGCCATCGGCGCACTGCTCGCACTCGGCATCGGCCCGGCGTTGAACGGCCTCGCACTCGGCGACGACGTCGCCGCGTCGCTCGGCCACCGCCTGCGGCTGGTGCGCCTCCAGGGCGTGCTCGCGATCATGCTGCTCACCGGGGCGGCGGTGGCGCTGGCCGGTCCGATCGTGTTCGTCGGCCTGATGATCCCGCACGCGACCCGCATGCTGATCGGCCCGGACCACCGGTGGCTGCTGCCGGGTTCGATGCTCGTGGCGCCCTGCCTGCTGCTGGCCGCCGACATCCTCGGCCGGTTGGTCGCCCGGCCCGGCGAGATCCAGATCGGCATCATCGTGGTGTTCCTCGGCGCGCCGCTGTTCGTCGCACTCGTCCGCCGCCGCCGACTCGCGGAGCTGTGATCCGTGGCCCTCGTCCAGATCAAACGCACCGCCGACCGGATCACCTTCCGCTCGACAACCCCACCGGTGTCCGGAATCCTCCGGCTGCGCACCTGGCTGGTGGGAATCGCGTTGGCGGCGGCCACGTTCCTCGTGTTCTGCATCAGCCTCGGTGTCGGGGACAGCCCGCTGAGCCCGACCGACGTGCTGCGCGGCCTGTTCGGCCAGGACGCGGCGAGCGCACTCGTGGTGCGCGAACTCCGCATGCCGCGCGCCGTGGTGGCGCTCCTGGTCGGCGCGGCGCTCGGCATGTCCGGGGCGATCCTGCAAACGATCACGCGCAACCCGCTGGCCGGTCCGGACATGATCGGCATCACGCACGGCGCGGGAACCGCCGTGGTGACCGGCATCGTGCTCGGCGTCGAATCCCAAATCGGCACCCAGGTCCTGGGCCTCAGCGGCGGACTCGCCGCCGCGCTGCTGATCTACCTGCTGTCCTGGAAGCGGGGCACCACCGGATACCGAATCGTGCTGATGGGCATCGGAATCTCCTGGACCTGCATCGCCATCACGGACTACCTGCTCACCAAGGCGTACGCCTACCAAGCCCACCGAGCGCTGGGCTGGCTCGTCGGCAACCTCAACGGCCGGGACTTCAGCCAGGGACTCCCGCTGCTCGTCGCGATGTCGGTGCTGGTGCCGACCGTGCTGCTGCTCAGCCGCTGGATGCGCGTCCTGCAACTGGGCGACGAAACCGCGACGGGACTCGGCATCCGGGTCCAACTCGCCCAGCTGGCCCTGCTGGTCACCGCGGTCGGTCTCGCCGCGTTCGCCACCGCCGCCGCCGGGCCGGTGCTGTTCGCCGCGCTCGCCGCGCCGCAGATCGCGCAGCGGCTGTGCCACCAGGCCGCGCCGCCACCGATCGTGTCCGCGCTGACCGGCTCGCTGATCGTGACGGCCGCCGATCTGACGGCGCGTCAGCTGCTCGGCGACGCCGAACTGCCGGTCGGCGTCGTCACCGGCGCGTTCGGCGCTGCCGTCCTGCTGTGGCTGCTGGCCAGGACGAATCGCAGCAGGATGACTCGGTAGCCACCCGTCCACCGGAGCCAACTCGCCGCGCCCATCGGCGGTATCCCCGGACGAGGCGGAAATCCCTTGCCAGGCAAGATGTTCCGCGGTGCGCACCGAGCCACCCGCAGGGCTGCTCCGGGCTAGGCATCCTCGACGTCTTCGCACGACGCGAGTTCCTCAGGTATGCGGGTCCTGCCGTTGTTCAGGGCCGGGGTTTCTTCGGCAGGTGGGCGTCGAGGAGCACGGCGCAGGTGATCAGGAGCGCGAGCAGGACGAGCGCCGTCGCGCCGATTTCGATGAGGACGTCGGTGGGCATGGTCAGCTCCCAGGAGTGGGTTCTGCTGCGCCGCGGCGAGCGCGCAGACTGGTCAGCGTGATGGTCGCCAGGACCAGCACGATGACCGCCAACGAGATCGGAGTGGGGATTTCCGGTACCTCGGGCCAGATTCCGTGGGCCCAGTGCAGCACCAGCTTCACGCCGATGAACGCGAGGATGACGGCGAGGCCGTGGTTGAGGTGGACGAGCCGGGTCAGCGCCGCGCGCAGCACGAAGTACAGGGCGCGCAGGCCCAGCAGGGCGAAGGCGTTGGTGGCGAACACCAGGTATGGATCCTCGGTGATCCCGTAGACCGCGGGCACGGAATCGACGGCGAACACCACATCGGTGGCGAAGACGGCCACGACCACGACGGTCAGCGGGGTCAGGGCACGCCGACCGCCTTCGACGACCGTCAGCCGGGTGCCGCGGTAGTCGTCGGTGACCGGCATCAATCGGCGCAGGAGTCGCACCGACCTCAGCTGTGACACGTCGCGGTCGAAAGCCGATCCGCCGTATCGGACAAAACACCCGTGCCGCAAGGTGATCTAGCTGTCGGACCGCATTCGCACTCCGGCGCCCGCGAGTACTACCGAACAACCCGGCGTCCGACCTGGGCTGTCGCGGTAGTACTCGCTAGGCGTCGATCACTGCTCCAGGAGGTCTTCGAGCACGATCGGGATGTGGCGGACGCGGATGCCGGTGGCGTTGTAGACGGCGTTGGCGACGGCTGCCGCCATGCCGACCATGCCGATCTCGCCCAGGCCCTTCGCGCCGACGGAGTTGTGCAGCGTGTCCGGGTACTCGACGAAGTGGACGCCGACATCGGAGATGTCCGCGTTCACCGGCAGCAGGTAGCCCGCGAAGTCACCGTTGGCCAGTCGGCCGTTCGCCTCGATCTCCAGACCCTCGTGCAGCGCCGCCGACACGCCCCAGATCATGCCGCCGATGATCTGGCTGCGAGCCGCCTGCGCGTTGATGATCCGGCCCGAGTCGAACACGCCGAGCATCCGGGACACCCGGGCCTCGCGCGTCAACCGGTGCACCCGGACCTCGCAGAACTGCGCACCGAACGAGCTGAACGAGTGCTTGGTCAGCTCCTCGCCGGGGGCCGACGAACCCGTCGCGGAGACCAACTGGCGGTTCACCGCCCGCAGCACCTCGCCGAACGTCATCGACCGCCCGTCGGACAGCACCCGACCGTCCTCGTAGGAGACCTCCAGACCGTCGAACGGCGCTCCGGGGGACGACGCCAAGGCCAGCAGCTGGTCGATCACCTCACCCGCGGCGATCATGATGGCCGAACCCACGCTCGCCGTAGCGGTCGAGCCGCCGGACAGGCCACCGGGTGGGAGCGCCGAGTCGCCCAGCCGCGGCGTGATCCGCTCCGGCGCGATGTCCAGCGATTCGGCACCCACCAGGGAAAGCACGGTCAGCAGACCGGTTCCCGGGTCCGCCCCGCTGGTCTCGACCACCGCCGTTTCGTCGGCCCGCAGGGTGATCCCGACGGTCGCCGGGAACCGCAGGGCCGGGAACATCGCGGTGGCCGTGCCGAGACCGACCAGCCAGTCACCATCGGAGTGGCCGTGCGGCGAGCGGTTCGCCCAGCCGAAGCGGTCCGCGCCGATGCGGAAGCACTCGTCGAGGTGCTTGCTCGACCACTGCAGATCGTTGCCAGGCGGCGCGGTCGAGTTGTTGCGCATGCGCAGCTCGATCGGATCCATGTGCAACGCGACCGCCAGTTCGTCGATCGCGCTCTCCAACGCGAAGGACCCGGGCGCCTCACCCGGCGCTCGCATGAACGTGGTCGGCGGGATGTTCAGCGGCACCATCTTCTGGCTGATGGCCAGGTTCTGGGTGGCGTACCACTCCCGCGACGTGCCGTGCGAGGTCGGTTCGACGAACGACCGGTCCATCGGCGTGGTGGACCACGAGTCGTGGCGCAGCGCGATCAGCGTACCGTTGGTGTCCGCGCCGAGACAGATCCGCTGCACTGTCGCGGGCCTGGTCGCGGTCGCGGTGAAGACCTGTTCCCTGCTGAGCGCGGCCTTGATCGGCCGGTCGAGGCCCTTGGCCGCGGCAGCTGCCAGGAATGCGGGCGCGGACGTGCGGCCTTTGCCGCCGAAAGCCCCGCCCACGAAGGGGTTCACCGCGCGGACCGACGACGGATCCACGTCCAGCGCGAGGGCCAGCTCCAGAGCCTGGAGGTGCGCCCCCTGGTTTCCGCTGTAGACGGTCAGACCGTCGGCGTCCCACACCGCGACCGCGGAATGCGGTTCCATCGCGGCGTGGTTCTGCGTCGCGGTGGCGTACGTCGCGTCGACGACCACCGGACTTGCTGCCAACGCGTCCTCGAAGGATTCGACGTCGGGTGCGAGGACTTCCAGGGACGGGGCCTCCACCCGGACCCCCGCTGGCGCGTCCTCGGCCGAGGCAAGACCGTCCTCCAGCGAGGTCAGCGCCGGTCGCTCGTGGTACGAGACCTCGATGAGCATCGCCGCGTCCCTGGCCTGCTCGAAGGTCTCCGCCACCACGAAGCCGATCGGCTGGCCGTAGTACGCGACTTCCTTGTCCTGCAGGGGAACCCACGTCTCGCCGAAGGCCGGCAAACTCGGCGTGCGCAGCTCCAGCGGGTCGAACGGCGTGTACACGGCGAGCACGCCGGGAGCGCTCTTCGCCGCCGTGATGTCCATCGCCGCGATCTCGCCGTGGGCGATCGTGCTGAGCACGACGTATCCGTAGGCCATGCCGGGGAAGTTGTTGTCCGCCCCGTACTTGGCCCGCCCGCTGACCTTCAGCGGGCCGTCCAGCCTGCTGGTCATCAACGACTCCCCTCGGTCAGTTCGAGCAGTGCGCGGACAACGGTCCGCTTCAGCAAGGACACCTTGAAACCGTTCGAGGACAACGGCTTGGCGCCTTCGGCCGCCACCGACGCGGCGTCCTCGAAGGCGGCCTGGGTCAACGGTGCACCGCGCAGGGCCGCCTCGACCGCGGTCAGCCGCCACGGCACGGTCGCCACGCCGCCGACCGCCACTCGGGCGTCGACGATGCGCGAGTCCTCGACGTGCAGTGCGACCGCGGCGGAGCACAGCGCGAACTCGTAGGACTGCCGGTCGCGCACCTTGACGTACGTGGAGTGCGACGCCCAGTCCAGCCGCGGCACCAGGACCTCGGTGATCAGTTCACCGGGCCGCAGGTCGTTCTCCACCTCGGGAGTCCCACCCGGCAGGCGGTAGAAGTCGGCCAGCTTGACGGTACGGCTTCCCGCCTCGCTGACCAGCCGGATCTCCGCGTCGAGTGCGATGAGGGCGACTGCCACGTCGCTGGCGTGGGTCGCCACGCACGAGTCGCTGGTGCCCAGCACGGCGTGCATCCGGTTGGCCCCCGAGATCGCGGGGCAGCCGCTGCCGGGTTCCCGTTTGTTGCACGGCGTGGCGACGTCGCGGAAGTACGTGCAGCGGGTGCGCTGCAACAGGTTCCCGCCGATGCTGGCCATGTTGCGCAGCTGCTGGGAAGCGCTCAGCAGCAAGGCGCGGGAGATCACCGGGTACACCCCGGGGTGCTTGGCGATATCGCCCATCCGCTCCAACGCGCCGATCCGCAGCCCGTCACCGGTGTCGATGCCGCGCAACGGCAACTCGTTGATGTCCAGCACGTGCTGCGGCGTCAGAACGTTGAGCTTCATCAGGTCGACGAGCGTGGTCCCGCCAGCCAGGAACGTGCCGGGTGCGGCAACAGCGGCTTCGACGGTGGTCGGTGCCGTGAGTTCAAAGGGACGCATCAGCCCGCCTCGCTTGTTCGACTGCCGCGACGATGTTCGGGTAGGCCGCGCAGCGGCAGATGTTGCCGGACATGAACTCCCGGACGTCCTCGACGCCCTGCTCGACCGCGGCAACCGCCGACATGATCTGACCGGACGTGCAGAAACCGCACTGCAGGGCGTCCTGGTCGACGAACGCCTGCTGGACCGGATGCAACTGGTCGTCCGTGGCCAGTGCTTCCACCGTTGTCACCTGCTGTTTCACGGTGGCGGCCAGGGTGAGGCAGGAGAGCACGGGCCGGCCGTCGACATGCACGGTGCAGGCGCCGCACTGGCCTCGGTCGCAGCCCTTCTTCGGGCCGGTGATGGCGAGGTGCTCCCGCAACGCGTCCAGCAGCGTGACACCGGGATCGACGCTCAGTTGTTCTGTCCTACCATTGATTTCGAGTGAGATGTCCACTGGATCTCTTTCCCGCAGATCGCCCGGCTGGGGCAGCCTCGCGGCATGGGTATTGGTGGTGGTGGCTACGTCGAGTTCGTCGTCGAGCAGAACCGGATATCCATCCGCTTCATCTCGCCACCGAGGCTAGCGGATTCTTATCCGCTTCGCAAAGAAGCTCCGCACCCTGGGGTTGTTCCAGGTCCGACGACTTTTGCATTACATTCCACGGGGACGTGACGGACAACCGGGAGGGACGATGACGACGGGATCGGTCAGCCCCCGACGCGCGGACACCCGGCGGAACCACGAGCGCATCCTCGTCGCGGCGGCGGACTCGCTGGCCAAGTCGGGAGAGGTCTCGTTCAACGCCATCGCGAAGCAGGCCGGTGTGGGGGTCGGCACGGTGTACCGGCACTTCCCCACCCCGGAGGCGCTCATCCTGGCGGTCTACCAGCGCGAGGTGCGGCACCTCGTCGACATCGTGCCGCGCCTGCTTGAGACCAACACCCCGGAACAGGCGTTCCGGACCTGGACCTCCGATCACCTGGCGCGCTACATGATGACCAAGCGAGGCTTGGCCAACGCCCTTCGCGCCGCGACGTCATCGCACGGCGAGCTGCCCGCGAGCGCCTACGAGGCCATGATCGGCGCGGTCGCCACGCTGTTGAAGGCCAACGTCGAGGCCGGAACGGTACGCGCCGGTCTGGATCCGGAGACGGTCTTGCGCGGCCTGGGCGGCCTGCTGTACCTCGACCCGAGCGGCGACTGGCGGAGCCAGACCGCGAGCCTCACCGACCTCCTGTGGCGAGGCATGTGCACGGACGAAAGCTGCCGGAACTGATCCACCCCGGTCGACGGTTCGAACCGAACAGCACCTTCGCGCAGCAAGGTCAGTGCGAACAGCTCGGCCTGGCCGCCGGTTTTTCCTTCGGGGACAGGTGCCGGGCGGCGTAACCTGCTCCTCGTGAACAGGCCGCACTCGCCGACCTTCGGCGACTTCCAGAACGAGATCTACCTCGCCGGGCTGACCGGCCGGATGCCCACCATGCCGATGTCGTTCGCGGAACTGGAAAGCCGTGCGGCACAGGCGATGCCGCCGACGGTGCTGTCCTATGTGGCTGGTGGCGCGGGCGACGAGGCGACCCAGCGCGCCAACACCGACGCCTTCGCCCGATGGGGACTCGTACCTCGGATGTTCGTCGGCGCGACGGAACGCGACCTGTCGGTCGAACTGTTCGGCATGCGGTGGCCCGCTCCCCTGTTCATGGCGCCGGTGGGTGTGATCGGCATCTGCGAGCAGGGCGGGCACGGCGACCTGGCCACTGCCCGCGCCAGCGCCCGCACTGGCGTGCCGATGGTCGCGTCGACGCTGATGGCCGACCCGCTGGAGGAAGTCGCCCCCGAACTCGGCGACACCCCCGGGCTCTTCCAGCTCTACACCCCGACCGATCGCGATCTCGCCGCGTCCCTGGTCGGGCGTGCCGAGGCGGCCGGGTTCGCGGGCATCGTCGTCACCCTGGACACCTGGCTCACCGGCTGGCGCCCGCGCGACCTGTCCACCGCCAACTTCCCGCAGCTTCGCGGGCTGTGCCTGGCGAACTACTTCTCCGATCCGATCTTCCGGTCCCGGCTCGCCTCATCGCCCGAGGACGATCCCCAGGCGGCCGTCAGCTTGTGGGCGCAGGTCTTCGGCAACCCGCTGACCTGGGATGACCTCCCCTGGCTGCGATCGCTGACCACGCTCCCGCTCATCGTCAAGGGCATTCAGCACCCCGACGACGCCCGCCGCGCGATCGACGGCGGCGTCGACGGCATCTACTGCTCCAACCACGGCGGCCGCCAGGCCAACGGCGGCCTGCCCGCCCTCGACTGCCTCGCCGACATCGTCGACGCCGCTGGCGACACGCCGGTGCTGTTCGACTCCGGCGTCCGGTCCGGTGCCGAAGTCATCAAGGCCCTCGCCCTGGGCGCGGCCGCGGTTGGGGTCGGCCGCCCGTACGCCTACGGTCTCGCGCTGGGCGGCGCCGACGGAATCGTCCACGTGCTCCGCACGATCCTCGCCGAAGCCGACCTGATCATGGCGGTGGACGGCTACCCGACCCGGGCCGACCTCACCCGCGACACCCTGCGCGAAGTCCGCTGACCCGCCAGCCGTGCTGCGGCTCGTGAGCGGTTGTTCCGGTGCGAACCGGAATTTCCGCTCACGAGCGCTGCCTGGCGTCAATGGCCTCCTGGTGGGTGGGTGGTCGGGTGTGGGCCTTCGAGGTACGCGTCGCAGGAGTGTTCGTAGTCGGTGGCCACGATTTCCGGTGCGTGCCACCAATACCGGGACGCGGCTGCGGGATTCGCCCGCTCGGCAACCGAAGTCGCCGGGGCCGGTGCGCCCGCTGCCTGGAGCGCCTGGGTGCCGCCCGCGGGCGGCGTCGCGGTGAAGGGCGCGAGCAGCTCTTCCCGGGTGTGCAGGTGGCCACCGACCATGGTCATCCGCACGTCCATCGCGGCGTCGATGTCTTCCAGCGGATTGCCCTCGACCATGATCAGGTCGGCGACCTTGCCGGGTTCGAGGGTGCCGACATCATCGGCGACACCGAGGTTCTGCGCGGCGTTGACGGTCGCGGTGCGCAACGCGTCGTACTCGTCCCAGCCGTAGCCGACCATCTCGCGGAGGTTGGCCTGCAGTCCGATCGCGACGTAGGTCAGCGGCGAGTCAGTGCCCGCCAGCACCCGACCACCGGCGGCCGCGATGTTCCCCAGCGCCTCGACCTCCAGGCACTCGGCGGTCTCGCAACGTGGATCCGAGGGCGGTGTCGTGTTGCCCGCGGTGGTTTCGAGCAGGTCCTGACGGGTCCACGGGGGCAGCAAGGCCATTCGCGGATCGGCCGCCATTTCTTCGCCGTAGAGGAAGTCGGAGGTGAACAGGGTCGCGGTCACCGACCGCTTCCCCGCCCCGTACAGGGCCGCGACGTCGCCGTAGGAGGTGCCGGTCGCGGTGAGGGTCCGGGCGTAGCCGAGTCGTTGGGTGGCGGCCAGGTGGGTGGTGCCGTCCTGACCCAGGTGCGCGCCGGGGGACAGGTAGTGCGAGTCCGACGGCACCCCCATCTCGTGGGCGGCGTCGATCACCGTCTTCATCCGGTTCGCGGGCAGCCGCACGTAGGTCTTGACCATGTCGTAGTCCAGCGCCCGCGCGCGGGAGAGCTCGAACTCGACCTGCCCATCACTGCTGGTGGGACGCATGAAGTTGTAGTAGACCCGCGATCCGTCGATCGGCTCGCCGGTGGCGTAGAACCGCGGACCGATCCGGTCCCCGGCAGTGAGCGCCTCGCGGTCCTCCATCGCCCGGTAAACCTGATCACCGACCGACATGGTGGAGGTGACGCCGTACGCCAGGCTGATCCGGCCCTGCCGGTCGCCGTAGAACCGCGACTCGTGCTCCTGGTGCACGTGGGAGTCCATCAGGCCGGGCATCACCGTCAACCCCGAGGCGTCGACGACGGTGCCCGCGGGATGGTCACCGCGGTGCGGTGTCACCGATTCGATCCGGTTGCCGACCACGACGATGTCCACGTCGTGCCGCAGCTCCCGGGCGTTGCCGTCCCAGAAACCACCGGCGTGGATCACGGTGCGGCCTTCCGCCACGTCCGCCCGGTAGGTCAACGGCACGTCGATGGTCCGCGCGCGCCCCGTTGCCGCGTCGGCGAGGCGGAGCTCGCCGTTGGACAGGTAGAGCAATTCGCTGGCATCGCCGCTCCACGAGGGCGCATCGGTGATCTCGCCGTTGAGCTCCCGCGCCGGACCGGTCGGGGTGCCGGTGTCGTCGACCGGCATCACCCGGAGCGTGGAATCCACCACGAACGCCATCCGATCGCCGTTCGGTGACCACAGTGGACCGTCGTCGCCGCGGGTCGAGATCGAGGCGTGTTCCTCGCCGGGTGCGTGGAAGGTTTGCTGCCCGGTTGCGACGTCCACGGTGAGGATCTGGCTAGTTCCCTCGCGGAACCGCTCGGAATACCGCTTCACCGCGGCGAACGCGATGGTGGACCCGTCCGCGGACCAGGTCGGGCGCCCCGGCCCGAACAGCGGCGGCACCAGCTCCCGCACGCCGCCGGAGCCCAGGTCGAGCACGTAGGTGGCACCGGCCTGGTCCTGGTACGCCAACCGCGTCCCGTCCGGCGAGAACGCGGCGGAGACCTCTGCGCCGTCCAGCGCCGTGACCCGCCGCTCGTCGCCGGTCTGGACGTCGCGCAGGTAGATGTCCTCGGTGCCAGCCCGGTCGGAGGAGTAGGCCAGGTAGCGGCCGTCAGCGGACCACGCCGGGTTCACCTCGTAGAAGTCGTCGTCGGTGACCTTGCGGGGTTGACCGCCGATCGGCATCAGCCAGAGGTCGCCCAGCGCGACGAACGCGACCCGCGTCGCATCCGGCGACAGCGCCGGGGTCAGGATTCCCTTGACCTGCTTCGGAGTTCGGTCGTCGAAGTCGTGCGCCTTCTTGTCGTAGTGCACGGCGGGCTGACCGACGGTGGCCTCGAACGGGATGTCCGAGGGGCGATCCGCATCGAGATCTCGGGAGCGGATCTTGCCGTCCGCGGTGTAGAGCAAACCGTTCGCGCCGGACCACTCCGGGGTGAACAGGAAGACGTCCTCGCCCGCCGTCACCGGCTGCCCGTCCACCATCAGGTCCGCTCGGGTTCCGGCTTGCTGCACGTAGGCCATCCGCTGCCCGTCCGGCGCCCACGCCGGGGCGTGCACGGTGGCCTGCTCCGCGGTGGGCGCGGGGATGACGGTGCGGACGGCGCCACCGGCATCGATCGCCGCGATGTGATCATCGGCGACATAACCGATCTGCTGCCCGTCGGGGTGCCAGGTCGGTTCGTACTCCAGGCCGGGTGCACCGGTCCGCTGCGTCAGTTCGCCGGTGCGGACGTCAACGGTCCAGATGTCGTAGGTGCCCGCCCGGTCCGAGGAGAACGCGATCCGGCTGCCGTCGGGCGACCAGCGGGGTTCGCGGTCGTCGAAACCACCGCTGGTGAGCTGCACCGGGTTGGTCCCGTCGGCATCGGCGATCCAGATGTGGAACTGGCCGCTGGCATAACTCTGGAAGGCGATCCGGCCGTCCGGACCGACATCCGGTCGCGCGGGCTCCAGCTCCGGCTGGGTGAGCTGCTGGGCGGTGCCGCCGCCCGGTGGCACCCGGAACAGCAATCCCTGCAGGTCGATGACGACGCTGCCGTCGGATGCCGCGGCAGCGGTGAGGTTGGTGCCTTCGGTGACGGTGACCTGGGTCAGCTCGCCGAGTTCGGTGGCCGAAGCGGGACGAGACGGGCTGGCGGTGACCACACCGCCGAGCAGCACGGCGGTGGCGGTGAGCGCGGTGGCGGCGGCACCGAATTCGCGAGTGGTGGCGGTCCTTCCGTTCCGGATCATGCGCGGCCCTCCAGAACTGGCGGGTACAGGGCGAAACGGTCGTAGGTCCAGTCTCGACCACAACTTCGGCGATGGAGAGCCGGTAATCGACTGAATACTTTCGACGCTCGGCGGCAGTCGCAGCGCCGAACGTCCGCATCCGTTGCGCCGCTTGGCAGATCGAGACCTGACCGCGATCGCCGCGCCCCAGGCGGTTCTCCAGCCTTCCGGGGGCACCTCCAGTCCACAAAGCACTTAGCCGGTTCACGTCCGCTATGGACCCCTCGGTTGCGGCACATGTCGCAGCGCCTCTCGGGCAGGCCGCTCAGCGACCTCCCATCAGCAGACACCGGCCTGTGTCAGATGGCCTAATCGATCGGCATTTTCTTGTCATGCGCTAACGAGTGCGCGTTAAGTGTTGCCTGGCAGGGGAAGCCCAGAAGGGGATGAACGCTTGTGAGCGACATTCGGCCGTCTCGTCGCAATCTGCTCAAGGCCGGTGGTGCGACCGTCGCGCTGTCCGCGATGGGTGTCGCGGGTGCCGGACCCGCCGCCGCGGCCAACCCGGCAGCGGACCCGAAGAGCACCACCGGTGAACCGACTTTCAGTGAAACGCCGTTCGGCCAGCCCACGGCGTCGATCCCCGATCCCGGCGTGAACATCACCGCGGTCCGCGGTGGCCGCACTTCCGGGTACGTCGCGCAAACCCGCTCCGAGGTGCTCGCGCGCAACGGCGTGGTGGCCACCAGCCAGTCGGTCGCCGCGCAGGCCGGTGTGCGGGTGCTCGCCGAAGGCGGCAACTCCGCGGACGCCGCCGTGGCCACTGCGGCCATGCTCGGCCTGGTCGAGACGGGCAGCGCCAGCATCGGTGGCGACAGCTTCGCCCTGCACTACTCGGCAGCCGACCGCAAGGTGCACGGGCTCTACTCCGCTGGATGGTCACCGGCCGCCTGGACACCGGAGTACTTCAGCAGCCGCGGCTACAACGCCGAGACCGGCATGCCCAATGACGGCATCGATTCGGCGACCGTGCCCGGCGCCGTGGCGGGCTGGGAGCAGCTGCTGCACCGCTTCGGCCGCAAGGGTTTCGACACCGTGCTCCAGCCGTCCGTCGAGCTCGCCGAAGAGGGCTTCGGTGTCACCGAACGCATCCGGGACCAGTGGTCCGGTGCGGCGAAGAAGCTGAGCAGGGACCAGGATTCGGCCAGCGCCTTCCTCGTCGACGGCAAAGCGCCCGGCCTGTACGACATCTTCCGCAACCCCGACCTGGCGCGCGCCTACCGCGCGATGCAACGGCGCGGCGCGGACGCCTTCTACCGCGGTGAGATCGCGGAGGCCATCGTCGCCAAGAGCGCGAAGCTTGGCGGGGCCATCACCGCGGCGGACCTCGCGGAATACCAGGCCGAATGGGTGGAACCGCTGTCGGTCGACTACCACGGCTACGAGATGCACCAGCTGCCGCCGACCACGCAGGGGTTCGCGGTGCTGATCATGCTCAACGTCATCAAGCAGATCACCCCGGTGCACGGCTACGACCTCGCGCAGCTCGGTCCGAGGTCACCGCTTTTCTGGCACCTCATCATCGAAGCCAAGAAACTGGCCTACGACGACCTGAACCGCTACAACGGCGATCCCCACCTCGTCGACATCCCGATGGACATGCTGCTTTCCGACGAGCACGGCATCGAGCTCTGCCGCCAGATCGACCCGCAGCAGGCCCACCCGCCGCAGGTGCCCGGCGCGGTCAACTCCGGCACGGTCTACATCACCACGGCGGACCGCTGGGGCAACATGACCTCGTTCATCTACAGCAACTTCTCCAGCTTCGGATCGGGCGTCACCATCCCCGGTTACGGCTTCCCGCTGCAGAACCGCGGCGCCCTGTTCAACCTCGATCCCACCTCGCCGAACAGCGTGGCGCCGCGCAAGCGACCGTTCCACACGCTGATCCCGGCGTTCGTCACCAACAAGGGCCGCCCGGTGCTCTCCTACGGGAACATGGGCGGCAGCGAACAGGCGCAGGCACAAGCCCTCGAAATGGTCTTCATGATCAACCTGGGTATGAACCCGCAAGCCGCCACCGACGCCGCGCGCTTCCACCACGACCACTTCAACGACGAACTGGAACTGGAACCGGAACTGCACGACCTCGTCGGCGCGCAGCTCGCCGCCATGGGCCACCACCTCTCGGAACCGTCGAGCGACGGCATGGGCGGCTACCAGGCCATCCACTTCACGCCGGAGAAACCCGGCGACTGGCCCGCCGCCACCGGACCCGGGGGACCCGTCAACGGCCTCTACCGAGCAGCATCCGACCACCGCAAGGACGGCTCGGCCATCGGCTGGTGACGCCCGCCCGGTGAACCACCCGCGTCGGCACCACCTGTCGCCTCGCGAGTGGCGGATCCGGTTCGCACCGGAGAAACCGCCCACGACCGGCAGGTGGTTCGACCACGTGGGCATTCGGGGACGGGTCCCCATGTCGTCGCACTACGGTTCGGGTTGTGGTGCCTGACCGGGTCGAGGTCGCGGAGCTCGTCGGCTCGCGGACGTCGGGGGTGCGCGCATGATCGAGTTGCCCGCCGTGCCGGATCCGTCGACCAGGTTCTTCGACGACTTCTTCCAGGACTCGTGGCGAAACGGCGTCACCCAGGCGGTGATCCTGGCCGCCGGGCTGGACGCGCGGGCCTGGCGGCTCGACTGGCCGGACGGCTGCTCCGTCTACGAGATCGACCAGCCGAAGGTGTTGGAGTACAAGGACGACGTGCTCGCCAAGGAGGGTGCCCGCCCGCGCTGCGCACGGCACCCGGTGGCCATCGACCTGCGCGAGGACTGGGCGACCGCGCTGGAGGACAGCGGGTTCGACCGGTCCCGCCCCACCGCGTGGCTGGCCGAAGGCCTCCTGATGTACCTCCCCGACCACGCCGAGGCGAGCCTGCTCAAAGCGGTGCACGAACTCTCCGCACCGGGCAGCCGCATCGCCGTCGAGCACATGCGCTCGGTCCTTTCGGTGGTGCAGCTCATGTCCAGCCGTTACGACCGGCTCGCGGAACAATTCGGCCTGGACATGAACGACCTGCTCTACGACAACGACCAACGCCCCGACCCGGACGTCCGGCTGACCGAGCTCGGTTGGCGGACCGACTCCGCACCCGGCAACGAGCTCGCGCGAACGTTCGGCCGCACCACCGACGGCGCACCCGAGGACATGAGCCAACACCTGCGCTACATCACCGCGCAGCTCGTGTCCGCTGGTGTTGACACCTGACCCGCGACCTGGTCGAGCTGCGAACGGGACGGCTTCGCAGCGATCGCCGACCTGACACACTCCTGCCGAAGTCGATCCGGTCAACCGATACCGCTCCATCGGCCCGATCAGGCCGTGACCGCTCAGGTGATCCCTCGGAGAATGACTGATCCAGCGAGCGCCTCAGGCGTCCGAAGCAGATGGCTGCCGTCGGGCTGCGATCCCCTTGAACACCATGTCGATCAGCCGGCGCCCCTGTGCGACGCCGTCGTCGTTGGGAGCGACGCGCCACAGGAAGCTCATCAACAACAGCACGTCCCCCGGATCGTGCCCGGGTCTCACTGATCCCTCGGCAACGCAGGCGTCGAGAAGCCTTCCGACTGCCGCCGTGACGGGCGCGTATGTCTCGTTGATGGCGTCTTGGATCGCAGCATTGTGCAGCGCCTCACCGAGTCCGTGCTTGACACGGATGTAGGCCGCCAGCTTCTCGAACCAGGCGACGAACCCGTCCCGAGCGCTCCCGGAGGCCAGCACTGCGTCAACGGAGTCGACCAGGCGCTGCACATCGTGCCGGTAGACCGCCAGGATCAGGTCCTCCCGGGTCGGGAAGTGCCGGTAGAGGGTGCCCGCTCCGACACCGGCCCGCTTGGCGACCTCGTTCAGCGACACCGCGGGGTCCGCGGCGAAGAGTTCATGCGCCGCGTTCAGGATCGCCGTGTGCTTGCGGGCCGCAGCCTGTCGTTGCGTCCCGTACGTCTGCCTCTGCTCTCGTGGCATCCAGCGGCTCCCCGATTGACTTGCGGAGAACTCTCCGTTACTTTGGTCGATGTCGCGGAGATCTCTCCGCAAGTTCGAAGTTTAGCAGGAGGCATCCGCATGCAGTACGTCAAGCTCGGCACCACCGGCCTGGACGTGTCCCCCATCGCGATCGGCGCGATGACCTACGGCGAACCCGACCGCGGTCACCCCGTCTGGTCGCTGGGCGAAGAAGACGCCCGGCCGTTGATCAAGCACGCCCTGGACGCCGGGATCAACTTCTTCGACACCGCGAACATGTACTCCCAGGGCTCCAGCGAGGAGATCCTCGGCCGTGCTCTGAAGGACTTCGCCGACCGCGACGACGTGGTGATCGCCACCAAGCTGCGCCATCCGATGCGCCCTGGCCCCAACGGCAGGGGTCTCTCGCGCAAGGCGATCATGACCGAGGTCGATCACAGCCTCACCCGGCTCGGCACCGACTACATCGACCTCTACCAGGTGCATCGCAACGATCACGCGACGCCGCTGGAGGAAACGCTCGAAGCGCTCAGCGACCTCGTGAAGATGGGCAAGGTACGCTACCTGGGCGCGTCATCCATGCACGCCTGGGAGTTCGCGAAGGCGCTGCACCTGCAGAAGCAGCAAGGCTGGGCGCGCTTCGTCTCGATGCAGGACCACTACAACCTGTTGGCCCGGGAGGAGGAGCGCGAGATGATCCCGCTGTGCCTCGACGAGGGCGTCGGCACCATCGTCTGGAGCCCGCTGGCCCGGGGCCGCCTCGCCCGCGCGTGGGACGACGCGAAGGCCACTGCGCGCGCCGAGACCGACGGCGCGTACGCCGACATGCTCTACACGCCCGCGGAGCAGACCGCGAACCGCGCGATCATGGATGCGGTGGGATCGATCGCGGATGCTCGCGGTGCGAGCCGTGCGCAGATCGCCTTGGCCTGGCTGCGCCGCCAGCCCGTCGTGACCGCCCCGCTGGTCGGCGCGGGCACGGTGCAGCAGATCGACGACGCCGTGGCGTCGCTGGATGTCGAACTGACCGACGACGAGGTGCGCACGCTGGAGACGCCGTACACACCTCGGTACGACTTCCAAGGCATCTCCGACGAAGCCGAGCTTGAGGCGATCCGGGCTCGCGTGCCCGGCATGGCGCTGAAGGCGTGACTCCGGTGACATCCGTTATCCGCTCCGGCACGGTGCGGCGGGTGGGCGCCGTGCTGCTTCTCGTCGGCCCGCTGCTCGCGTGGGTTTTCGCCATCCCTCACAGTCACCCACACGCGCCCCATCGCCCATCAGCCGTCGCCGCCAATTCAGCCCCATCGCGCCGAGCGCCGGATCTCCATGGTGGTCCACCACCCGGCACAGCGCCCGTTCATGCGGTGACCACAGCGACCGCTGGCCGGTCAAGGCACGAACCGCCGGGAGAACAATCATCCTCGGCACCTTGCGCATCACCACCTGACCACTATTGTGGCTAGTAGATAGATCGTGACTTTCGCACAACGGCCGCTAGATCGCGTCCGCGCTCAGTCGACGGACGCGCCACCGCAGGCGGCCGAGCGCGTGGACGGCAGTGCCGCCGATGATCCGCAGTCGATTGGTCACGCCATTCCAACAATGCGGAGCCCTGCGCGCCAGCAGACTCCGAAATCGAGCAATTCGTTGCAAAACAGCCGAGGATCGCAATGCCGGGTCTGTTCAACGAGTGCCAGCCACCGTGGCCACCCGACTCGTTCAACTCCAACACATCTCGACCGCGCACCAACAACCATCGGCAACGCGGACCGAGCAGTCCGCAAGAAGCGATGCGGCGCCTGCTGGAAGATCTTCGGGGAAGCGTCATCGAGATCGGTGCGGGCGTGGGGATCAGCTTTCCGCACTACCCCGCGGAAGTCGGCAGCGTGCTCGCGATAGAGCCGGACCCCCGCTACCGAACGCGTGCGATGCAGGAGGCCGAGTTGTCGCCGGTACCGATCCAAGTCGTTCCCGGCGATGCGGAGGCACTGCCGGTGCCGGACGCCAGCAAGGACGCCGCCGCCATCTCCCGGCTGCTGTGCACGGTCCCGTCATCGGCGCGCGCCCTTGCGGAACTGCACCGCGTGGTGCGCCCGGGGGGAGAACTGCGGTTCTTCGAGCACGTCCGGTCCGATCGAGCGCTCATCGCGTGCTTGCAGGACAGCGTCGCGGCTCCTTGGCACCGGTTCCGAGGCTGCCACGCGAACCGCGACACCGTGGCCGCCATCGAACGGGCCGGATTCGAGATCGTCGCCATCAGCCGCTTCAACCTCAGCTGGATCCGCTTCGGCCCCGCCGCACCACGCGTGATCGGACGAGCCATCCGACGCTGACCACCACACCGAATCCACTATCTCTAATAGTAGACAGGCGCGGATCTTTCGAGTACAGAGGAGAAATTCGCAACGTGGCGTCACACCGACTCAGGAAGTCGATGCACGCGGCGCTCGCGGCGCTGGCCACGACGATCGCGGTCCCCGCCTGCGCGCAAGCCATCGGATCCCGTCGAGGAATACCAGAAGTTGGGCGCCGACGGCCATTACATCGGCGCCCGCCGAATCGTCGGCTGACCTTCTCCGGCGTTCGTACGCATTGGTGTGGACCCGTATCCTCTGGCTCGCGAGCAGGAGGTTGGTATGCAGGGTCTGGGAGAGCTCGAAGGTGCCGTGATGGACGTGCTGTGGCAGTCCACCGAACCGATGACCGTTCGAGAAGTCCGCACCGAACTGAACAACACGCGCAATCTCGCCTACACCACGGTCATGACCGTGCTCGACAACCTCCACCGCAAGGAGTGGGTCGATCGCGAACTCCACAACCGCGCCTACCTCTACACACCGACCGAGGCGCGCGAAGCCGCAGCCGCGCGCGCGTTGCGCGAGCTGCTCGAATCCAGCGGCGATCCGGAGGCCGTCCTGCTGCACTTCGCGCAGTCGGCATCCGAAGACGAAACGGCCGCCCTGCGGCGGGGTCTGCGGCGACGGTCCCGGCGATGATCCTCGCGTTCGCCCTGCTCCTCGGCGTCGGCATCGCGGTCGGCTACTCCCCTGGCCTGCTGGACCGGATGATGGCGAGGCGGATCGACCCGCAGGTCGTGCTGGTGACCTCGCACCACGGGTGCGGCGGGCCGTGACTTCCGGCTTGGTGGGGGTCACCGTCGCATTCCTGCCAGCGCTCGCGGGATTGGGCGTCCTGGCCAGCCTCGCGATGATCGCCTGCCCCATCCTGTTCGAGATTTGAGCAGCAACCGCGATCGTCGCTATTTCTCCACTGTGGACGAAACGGCCACCGCCGACCACTTCTCCTCGATTCGTCCCCACCGCCAGGTGGCGAGTGCGATCGCCCAGGTCACGACGAAGAGTCCGACGATGCCGAATCCGACGTAGTCCAGTTCGATGGAGGCGATCCAGGCCAGCGGGCCGGATTCGATGCCGAGCTTCTCGGCCAGCAGGCCGATCAGTTCGATACCGCCGATGATCACGGCGACGGCGATCGACAACGCGGTGACGACGATGTTGTAGTAGATCTTGCGCACCGGGTTCGCCAGGGCCCAACCGTAGGCGTAGCTCATGAACACGCCGTCGAAGGCGTCCAGCAGGCTCATGCCCGCCGCGAAGAGCACCGGCAGGCACAGGATCGCGTACCAGGGCAGGCTGAACGCCGCAGCACCACCCGCCAGGACGAGCAGCGAGATTTCGGTAGCGGTGTCGAAACCCAGTCCGAAGAGGAATCCGACCGGATACATGTGCCAGGGCTTGGTGACCGCGCGTGCGACGCGCCCGAGGATCCTGTTGATGAGACCCCGGTTGTCGAGGTGCCGTTCCAGCTCGGCTTCGTCCCACTCGCCACGCCGCATCCGGCGGAACACCCGCACGATGCCGACCAGCACGACCAGGTTCAGCAACGCGATCAGCACCAGGAAGACACCCGAGACCAGCGTGCCGATCAGCCCGGTGATCTGCTGCAGACCCGAGCCGTCGTTCTCGACCTGCGAAGCCAGCGCCCGAATCCCGAGGCTGAGCAGGAGGCAGAGCACGAACACCACGGAGGAATGCCCGAGGGAGAACCAGAATCCGACCGAAAGCGGCCTCCTGCGGTCGGCCATCAGCTTGCGCGTGGTGTTGTCGATCGCCGCGATGTGATCCGCGTCGAACGCGTGGCGCATGCCGAGCACGTACGCGGTGACACCCAGCCCCACGCCGAAGATCTGGCCGCCCACGGCGTATTGGTGCGGCACGACGATGCCGATCAGCACGCCCCAGCCCAGCACGTGCAGCAGCACGATGAAGCCGAGCATGCCCAGCAGGCTGCGCCGCTCCCCGCGATCGCGTGGCACCCGCGCACCCGAAGTCCGCGTGGCGGTGTCGCTCATCCCGCTCCCCTGAACCGTGGCCTACTAACTGCGACCGTAGGCTACTGCCAGGCCATGGCAACAACAACCAGCGCAAACCGCACCAAGCGCGTCAGCCGGACAAAGACGCCGCGTCCCGATGGTGAGCCCCGTCGCATGTTTCGCCGCACCGCACCCGGACGAAACGCCGCCCCACCCAGCCCAGCACCGAGATCACCGTGGCCAGCGCCGACGCAAGAGCTCCTTCGTCGGCGCTGCCAAAAGCTTCCTGCTCATCGGCCAATCCGCAGGGGTGCCGCTGGTAGATCTGGTGCCGGTCGCCGCTGCCGTTATGGTGATGGCCTGCATGGTCGCGGCCCTGCTCGCGTTCGGCCCGGCACATCGGGAGAGCTATGCCGAACTCGAAGAAGAGGACACCGAGGTGACGACCCAGTTGCCAGCCGCCGGTGCGCTTGAACCCGCTGGACATGGCACCAACGGGGTACGTGTCGCGCCCTTCCGCGGATGGCGCATCGCGCCGGAGCGCCTGCGGGATCTGGCCGGTCGGTACGCCACGCCCTGGGACCAGGGCGCTGGCGCCTGGGACGGCTCCGCCGAGGAAACAGCGAGCGTGCTGCGATCATGGCAGCGCAGCGGCTCGCTGGTACGCGAGCCCGACCGGGCGGTGTACGCCTACGAGCAAACCGGGCCCCACGGGTCCCAGCGCGGGCTGCTCGCCGCAGTCCACCTGGACAGCCGCCTGTTGCCACATGCGGAGGTCATCCCCAGCAGGTCGGACGGCATCTGCCGAGTCATGGAGGTCGGGCAGCTGAACCTCGAACCCCTGCTGCTGGGCTACTCCGGGAACGGAAGCACCGCAGCGCGTCTCGACGCGGTCACCCAGGACCGGGCCTACGCGGAGACCCTCGGCTCCGATGGACAACGACACCGGCTGTGGCGCATCACCGATCGAGCCGTGCACGCCGAGATCGCCGCCGAGCTCAACCGGGTGCCAGCACTGCTCGCCGACGGGCACCACCGCTGGATCGCGGCCCGGCAGCATCGCCGCTACTGCTACGCCGAGGGACAAGGAGCGGGCCCGTGGGACTACATCTCCGGCTTGCTGGTCGATGTCCGGCGCAGTCCGATGACGCTCTCCCCAGTTCACCGGGTCCTGCCCTACGTCAATCCCGGAGCGGCCCTGGACGCGGCGGCCAACCGGTTCCGGGTGACCAGGTTGCCCGGCGACCTCACCGAATGGCTCCGCGTGCTCCGGCAGAACGCCCGGCACACGATCGCATTCGTCGTGCTGACCGGACACGAGGCGTTCTTGTTGATCGACCCCCACCCGTCGTTCGTGTCCGAAGAACTGCGCCGGGTTCCGGAACCGCTCCGCGGGATGCAGCTCACCGTCCTGCACGTGGCACTGATCGAAATGCTCTGGGGCGTACCGGATTCCCCCGAGGACATCCACTACGAGCCCAGCCCGACCAAGGCGATGCGACAGGTCCAGGAGTTCGGCGGCATCGCCGTGCTGGTCGCGCCGCCACGACAGGCGGATTTCCAGCACGCCGCCGCCGCTGGTCTGCGACTGCCCCACAAGGCCACCTCGTTCGGCCCCAAACCCCACCCCGGCCTCGTCCTCCACCTCCTCAACGATCGCTGATGGCCAGCGCGCCTCGGGCGTTCAACGGTGCGGGGGCGGGTTGTGCGGGCCGGAGCTGTACTTGTGCACCAGCCCCGGGGATGGGCGCAGCAACCGCCAGCCGATGATCATGTTCAGGGTGGAGAGCAGCAGCGGCGCGCCGAGCAGGATCAGGTAGCCGATGATCGACGGGGTGTAGCCGACCAGCTGGCCGTGCAACTGGCGGTACAACGGATCGCCGGATGCTTCGACCGACGCTTCAACAGCACCGGTGAAGAAGAAGATGGAGATCATCGTGGGGAATACCGTTCCCCCCAAGAATATGACGAGCAGTCGCCGCGCCTTGCTCGCGGATGTCAGGTTCAGGTACCCGTTTTTCACATGCGTTGGGCCGGTCGCCAGTGTGACACCGGAAAAAAGGTGAAAGAACGCGGACAACGCGCCCATCCATATCGCGATCGCCATCGTTGCCCAGGTCGACGTGGGCAGCTGGTGGCCAACCGCGACGATCACAATACCGATGATCACGCTCAAGCCGATCGACAGCGAACCGATCAGGGCAGATGAGGATCGGATCCGCTGCGCGAGCCTTGGCGGCAGCGCCACGAACCCGTGATACGCGGGGGAATAGTGCTGCTGCGGTGGCACTGGCACTCCGCCCGGGTTCATCGGTTGACCCGCCAATCTGTTCCGTCTCCATCCCGCACGCTGCCATCGGAGAACTCACGATCCGAACGCGACCAAGCGCTGCCCACGTCGTGGATCTTCTGCTGGAGCGCGATTTGCTCAACTTCGATGACATCGAAGTAGGAGTTCATAGCCACGATCGCGGTCGTTACCAAGCCGATGGAGACGCCAGCGGCGCTAGCGATCGCACCGACCGCGGCACCCGCACCAGCGACGGTGCATGCTGCGGCTATGGCACCTACGGCACCGACGATGAACACGCCCACGGCAATGATCATCGCCATGTTGAAGGCGTCGAGCGCGTTTGCCAGGCTGTTCAGCGAATTGCGGATCTGCAGGGCGAGATCCTTGACGCCGGTGAGCCCGTCGGCTTGGGCAGGAACAATCGCTTTGTAGGCTTCGGCGGCGCGCCCCGTCCAGTCGACGTTCGCGTCCAGCTTCTCCAGGGCAACGTCGCCTGCGACGTCACCGATCGGGTTGGCCACCGCGCTTGCCCAAATCTCGCTTTTGACCCTGAGCACGGTGGCGTCGCCAGGCTGTTGTCGCCACTGCTGGACCCTGTCCCAGAATTCCTGGACCTTCTGGTTGACGACTTCCATACCCCGCTGGATCGGCTCAATGAGGTGTGCGAAGGCTTCCGGCACCCAGCTGAGCACGCCGTTGATCTGGTCGAAGAACTCCTGGATCTTCTGATCGAGTTCTTGAAGCTTTCCGTTGACCTGCTCGACGAGCGGATCAGCCACCATGGTTGTCCCCCTGCGTGCGATAGGCGTTCTGGATTTCGTGCAGCCCTTGTTCGTCGTCGCGCTGGTACTGGTCGGCAGCGCCACGCAGGTCGGCTCCGATCTCCCGGAAGTACTCGGCAGCCTGACGGATCATGGTTTCAATTGCCGCGCGTGCGTCATTGAAGGTGGTGTCCAGTCCCCTGTCTGCCGCCCACATCGAAACGTCCTTGGCGGAGATATCGAGCGAGCCGAGTGCGTTCAAGGGGGCGCTGAGGTTGTCGGCCGCGTCTTCCCACACGATCGCGTCCGAGCGCAAACTCTCCAATGCGGCGCCGATACCCCCATCGGGTTGAGTCATTTGGCACTCCCCGGATCATGAGGTCCAACCAGGATGGTCACGGCAGCAACCCAACTCGTCGCAGGAGCAGTTGCGGGTCGCTGGCGAGCGCCTGCAGTTCGTCGATGGCTCGGCTGCGGGGCCCCTGCGCCAACTCCCCGGGCGAACTCTGTTCGCCCAGCTGTTTCAGGACCTCGGTGAGCTCAAGTTCGATCTCCGATTTCCGCGCTGATGAGGCCCAGCCGGAGTCGATCCTCAAAGCCAAGATCTGTCCGCTCCTAGCAGAACCCTGTACGTGCCCGCCAGAACTCCGAATCGACACGATCTGCTCGACGCGGGTGGACAGCTGCTCGATGAAGTCGTTGAGATCAGCCGAGACAGCATCCAACAACCGCATCACGTCTTCCTTGCCCAGCGGTGACGTGTCGGGCACGTCGGCAGTCGTGCCGGATGCAGGAACCGCTGATGTCTCCGCTGTGCCTTCGATCCGGTTGGCCAGCACCTGCATGGTGGCCGCGTTCGCAGCGGACAGCACACTCGTGTGCAGTTCACGAGGGTCAACCGATCGGCGCCATGACGAGGCCAGCGCAACCGATGTCACTTCCCCAGTCTCTGAAACATGAACTATGACCACCGGGGCATCGTCAGAGTCCGTGGTGTCGTCGTAAGCATTCGCGCGCTGGTCGTCACCCGACGCCGGATCGCCCGCATATGAGAGATTTTCGAACTCTGCCAGCGGGTCGTACTCGAATTCCCAGTCAGGCCGACGCCTGCTGTAGCTCATGCGGCAAGCCCCCTTCTCGCCGTAGCGGAAACCGCTTTCGGAGGTCGGGTGGACGCCGTTTCGCGCCCCCGGTCGACAAAGGTGGTGTCGGGCATCCTAATCGCCCGAATTCACGGTGTGGCACAAGTGGCCTGGTCTCCACTCGTTCGGCCCAGTTTGAGACGAGAGACCCTGAAACAAGGGCGGAGTTCTTGGTTGGGCGAAGTAGTTTGAGGTTGGCTGGCGCGGATGCGAAGCAAATGTAGGAGCGTCTCGGCTGTACTCGGTTGCACTGGAGGCGGTCGAATTCGCTCCGACGACGGAGTGTAGGTGGGCTGGGCCGTTTGGGCTGCGGTGCTTGTGGTCTGGTTGATGCGGTTGGTGGCTGGTTAGGTTTGTGGGAGTGGCGGTTTTGGGTGACCGGTTGCTGATGCCGCCTGCACTCGTCATCGCGGAAATAACGGGTGGTGGCCAAGTTGGCTCCTGTTCACATGAGCAACCAGCGGTCGACGAAGACGTTGTCAGTGGGACGGAAATCCTGTTTTCGCGTGCACCACAACGGATCCATGGTTGGCGCTGATCACCGCGCTGCCGTAGCTGCCACGGGATGCGGCGGGCACCCGGCAGCGAGATCACCGAACGGAACGGTCTTCGATCCGTTGTGAACCCTCAGCCCCCTGGACTGGGCTCGCAGCGCACGACGACACACCAACCGGATCCTCGCTCAATAGTCGGGAGAGCTACCGCCATGCCAACGCGGTTTTCGATCACCAGCGTCACGATCCAGCCGTGTCACGACAAGTAGTTGATCGGGTGACAGATCGCCACCCATCGTGCCGGGCGAACTCCTTGATCCCCCAGCGGAATCCAGCTGGGCGCTGAACCGAGCGAATTCGGGTCGCGGATCCGAAGTCCGGGTCCGTTCGTGGTCAGGATGGTGCGGCGTTCTTGATCGTCTTCCTTCGCGTCGTCGACGTCTCGGTCGGGCAGCTCGGGGATCGGTGTGCGCGGTGCTGCGGCTCGTGAGTGATTGTTCTGGTGCGGACCAGGATCCTCGCTCACCAGCGTCGTCTCGCGGGGACCTCCCCAGCGTGTTGTATTGGGTCCGCAGCGCTCGGATGGCGCAGCTGGTTGCTGGCGCGACCGTCCCGGTCGGGGCGGTCCGAACCCGTGTCGAGCTGTGTGCGAGGAGGGGCAGATGAGACTCAAGCGACGATCGGACCCCGCCTGCGCGGGGCGGCGGTTCAACGTGATAACGCCCGTGATGGCACTCGGCGTGGTCGCCGCCGTGCTGGCGGCGGGTACCTCGGCGGCGGCACCGAGGCAGCTGGTGCCCTGCGACTTACCGGCAACTTCGCGGCCCACGGTCGTGCTGGTCCACGGAGCCTGGGCGGACACTTCCAGTTGGCAGGGCGAAGTGAGTTCCCTGCAACAGGAGGGCTACATCGCGCGGGCAATCGCGAACCCGCTGCGGGACCTGACCAGCGACGCCACCACTGTCTCGGACTTCCTGAAGACCATTCGCGGGCCGGTGGTGCTCGTCGGGCACTCCTACGGCGGCTCGGTGATCACGAACGCCTCGGCGGACAATCCGAACGTCAAGGCCCTGGTGTACGTCGACGCCGCCGCTCCGGACGTCGGTGAGACCACCGGTCAGCTCAGCGGCTCCGAGTCCGCGCTCAACGCGGATCCCGCCACCCTCTACGACATGGTGGCCTATCCGGGAGCGCCCGCGGCGGCGATGGACCTGTACCTCAAGCAGCAGGTCTTCGTCGATTCGTTCGGCCAGGACCTGCCCAAGGACACCGCCAATCGGCTGTGGGCCTCGCAGCGAGCCGCCTCGTCCAGCGCGTTCATGGCGCCGTCGAAGGCGGCGGGGTGGCGGACGATCCCGTCCTGGTACTTCATCAGCACCGGCGACCGGATCATCACGCCGTCCTCGGAGCAGGCGATGGCCAAGCGGGCGCGGGCGAACATCACCGAGTTCCCGGGCGGCTCCCACCTGACGTTGATCTCGCATCCGGACGCGGTCACCTCGGTGATCGGGGCCGCCATCTGCGCCGCGCGCTGACGGGCAGCCGGACCCGGCATCGAGTGGGCCACTGCCGCCATCGCCTCGTGGACGCGCGCCCAGCGGCACCGCGTCCACACAAGACAGTTCACAAATCCTTGGCGCACAAAGAGATGCGGTGCGGCTCTTCGCACGGCGGATGCTTTGTCGGCTAATGGTGGTATGTCCTCCTTCGCGAACCTCCCGGACGCAGGCGTGGCCGGGCGGCCGCAATTCGGATTGGCGCCCCCTTGACAGCCCCCGAGCGGGATTGCAGGCTTTCGATTCAACCCACAGATGGTTGAGTGGCTGAGCCAATGGAGGCTGCCATGCCGAACGGCACCAATTCGCGTCGAACCCACCGCCGTCGCGCCGTGATCGCCAGCACGGTCGGCACGACCATCGAGTGGTACGACTTCTTCCTCTACGGGACCGTAGCCGCGCTGGTGTTCCCGAAGCTCTTCTTCCCCGGCACCTCGGAGAGCGCCGGTGTGCTGGAGTCCTTCAGCACCTTGTTCGTGGGATTCGCCGCGCGCCCGGTCGGCGCCGCGATCTTCGGGCACTACGGCGACCGAATCGGCCGAAAGGCCACCCTGGTCACCACGCTGATGCTCATGGGTGTGGCCACGGTGCTCATCGGCCTGCTTCCCGGGTACGCCACGCTCGGCGTCGGAGCGCCGCTGCTGCTGGTCCTGCTGCGCATCGTCCAGGGCCTCGGGGTCGGCGGCGAGTGGGGCGGTTCGGTGCTGATGTCCATGGAGTGGGGATCGGAGTCCCGCCGCGGCCTGATGGCGAGCATGCCGCAACTCGGTGTTCCGCTCGGGCTGCTGCTGTCCACCGCCGCGGTGACGGTGTCCAGTGCGGTGAGCGGCAGCGCGTTCGAGTCCTGGGGCTGGCGGGTGCCCTTCCTGCTCAGCATCGTGCTCATCGCGATCGGGCTGTGGGTGCGGATGCGGGTGCTGGAGAGCCCCGACTTCGCCGAGATCAAGAAGCAGCGGGCCGTCGAGCGGCAGCCGGTGTGGGCCGCCATCCGCAAGCACCCGAGGGAGATCCTCACCTCCGCCTTCGTGCGGCTGTCCGAGCAGGCGCCGTTCTACCTCTTCATCACGTTCGTGCTGACCTACGGCACGACGCAACTGGACATGTCGCGCTCCGAACTGCTCAACGACACGATGGTCGCCGCCGCGATCGGCCTGATCACCGTGCCGCTGTTCGGCCACCTGTCGGACCGCTACGGCCGACGGCTCATCTACGGCATCGGCATCGTGTGCACCGGGCTGTACGCTTTCCCGTACTTCGCCCTGCTGGACACCCGATCTTCGGGAATCGCGCTGCTGGCCATCGTCGTGTCGCTGATCGTGCACGACATCCAGTACGGCCCGCAGGCGGCCCTGATCGCGGAGAGCTTCGGCACCAACGTCCGCTACAGCGGCGCCGGGATCGGATACCAGCTCGCCTCGGTCATCGCCGGTGGGCCCGCACCGCTGATCGCCGCCGCCCTGCTGCAGTCCACCGGTTCCAGCACGGGGATCAGCTGGTACATCGTGCTCTGCTGCGTCGTCTCGCTGATCGCCCTCGTGCTGATGCCCCGGCGCACCGCGACCGCGGTACCCGCGAAGCCCGACGCGGATCGCGCGGAGGCGTAACCGGTCGCCGCTTCGCGACGTCATCTCGTGGGTGCATCGGCTATCGCTGAGCCGGTGCGCCCTCTCGCGCCTCCGGTGAACTCGCCGGGCCGAAGGTCGGGAGGCGGTGCCGAGGCTCGACGTGGCTTGCCCGGAGTAGTTCAGGCGCCGGTTGCCGCACGACTCAAGATCGCACGCACCCGCAGGCGAAGAATCGGGATTCATATCGCGAACTTCGCTCTCCCGGGATGTGCCATCGCGCTTTCACCGCCTGCGGGCGACGGGGCCTCATCGTTGCGCTCCGGATCCGGGGATCGCGCCGACGCGGGCGGACCTGTCTTCCTGAAAGCGACAGAACCCCCACCATCGGGTAAGCAACCCTAGCCTGGTAGTCGTGGACAGCAGGAACGATGTCTCGAATCGGGGAGGAGGCTCGGGTTGGCGTTCCTGCCGAAGGCGCACCGACACCTGTCGGAGGGACCCTGCACGTCACCTGGCGAGCCGCGAGGTGTGATCAAGGCGTGATCCGGGGCAGAAAGGATTCCACAATGGACGACAGCACCGACGCATCGACGAAACTGACCCGGCGGAGATTCGTCGGGACCTCCGCCGCGCTCGGCAGCATCGCGGCCGCCGCTCCGCTGCTAACCGAGCAGGCCGAGGCCGCCGTGAACACCGAGCCCGGCACCGAACAGGCCGTCACGTTGACGATCAACGGTCGGCGGCAGACCGTGCCGGTGGACAACCGCACCTCGCTGCTGGACCTGCTGCGGGAGCGAATCCACCTCACCGGCGCCAAGAAGGGCTGCAACCAGGGTGCCTGCGGGGCCTGCACGATCCTGCTCGACGGTCGCCGGGTGAACTCCTGCCTGACGCTGGCCGTGATGCACGAGGGGGCCGAGATCACGACCATCGAGGGACTCGCCGACGGCGACCGGCTGCACCCGTTGCAGCAGGCGTTCATCGACCACGACGGTTTCCAATGCGGCTACTGCACATCCGGGCAGATCCTCTCCGGGGTGGCGTGCATCGAGGAGGGGCACACCGGCTCCCGCGCGGAGATCCGGGAGTGGATGAGCGGCAACATCTGCCGATGCGGGGCCTACACGAACATCGTCACCGCCATCGAGCAGACCGCCGGGGGAAGGTGAGCGGCAAATGTTCCCCTTCGCTTTCATCAAGGCGAGTTCAGAGCGCGAGGCGTTGGCGGCGGGCGCGGACGGCGGACGCTACATCGCGGGCGGCACCACGATGGTCGATCTGATGCGGGAGACCGTGGAGCGTCCCGCCACGGTGGTCGACATAAACACCCTGCCCTACCGGGACATCGAGGTCGGCCCGTCGGGACTGCGCGTCGGTGCACTGGTGCGGATGAGCGATCTGGCCGCGCACCCCCAGGTCGTCGCGCAGTACCCGGTCATCTCGCAGGCCCTGGAGCTCAGCGCGTCGGCGCAGCTGCGCAACATGGCCTCCATCGGCGGCAACATCATGCAGCGGCCGCGCTGCCCCTACTTCCGGGACGTGACGGCGGCGTGCAATCGGCGGCAGCCCGGTTCGGGCTGCGGAGCGATCGGCGGCGAGAACCGGTCCCAGGCGATCCTGGGCACCAGCGACGCCTGCGCGGCCACCCATCCCTCGGACCTGGCGGTCGCCCTCGTGGCTTTGGACGCCACCGTGCGGCTGCGCTCCCAGCAGGGGGAGCGGGTGGTGCCGATCGCCCAGTTCTTCCGCCAGCCGGGACAGACCCCCGATCAGGAGCACGATCTGCGCCCCGGCGAACTGATCGTGTCGGTGGAAGTGCCCGCTGCGCCGCACACGCGCCGGTCGGGGTACCTGAAGGTGCGCGACCGGCAGTCCTACGAGTTCGCGTTGTCCTCGGCGGCCGTGGCCCTGGACATCAGGGGCGGTGTGGTCAACGCGGCCAGGGTGGCGGTGGGTGGCGTGGCCACCGTGCCTTGGCGGCTCTCAGAGGTGGAACGCGTGCTCGTCGGCGCGCAGGCGGGCCAGCAGTTGTGGCGGGATGCGGCGGCGCGGGCCGCCGACGGCGCGAAACCACTGTCGGGCAACGGGTTCAAGGTGGAGCTGATCAAGCGAACGGTGGCCCGTCAACTAGCGACGATAGGAGCCCTGCGATGACCGGCGAAGCCGTGGGCACCGCGATGTCCCGAGTGGACGGACGGTTGAAGGTCACCGGTGGCGCCACCTACGCCGCCGAGCACGTCATCCCGGGCCTGGTGCACGGGGTGATCGTGAGCAGCACGGTCGGTCGGGGCACGATCACCGCCATCGACACGAGCAAGGCGCTGGCGCTGTCCGGTGTGCTGCGGGTGCTGACCGATTTCACCGGAGTCCGGCTGGCCTTCAACCCGCGGCAGGTGAATTTCTTCGGTCAGCCGGTGGCGATCGTCGTGGCCACCAGCTTGGAGCAGGCCGAACACGGCGCCTCGCTGGTGGAAGTGAGCTATGCGGCACTGCCGGGGCTGACCGACATCGACTCCCCCGCCGCTGTGCCGCAGCCCGCACCGGGAAACCCGGACTACAGCCGGGGCGACGCGGATGCGGCACTGCACGAGGCGCATACCGTCGTGGACAACAACTTCACGATCCTGCGCGAGAACCACAACCCGATGGAGCTGGGCTCCACGATCGCCCGGTGGGACGGCGGCAAGCTCACCCTGTGGGACAAGACGCAGTGGGTGCTGGGCACCCAGCGCGAAGTAGCCGCCGCGCTGGGCGTCGCCGTCGAAGACGTGCGGGTGATCTCGCCGTTCGTCGGCGGCGCGTTCGGCAACCAGGGGCGGACGTGGGAACACCAGTTGCTGGCCGCCTTCACCGCGCGCGAGGTGGGGCGGCCGGTGAAGATCGTGCTGACCCGCAAGCAGATGTACACCGGCACCGGTTACCGCCCGACCAGCAGGCAGCGGGTGGCGATCGGGGCGGACGCCGATGGCCGGATCAGCGCGATCGTGCACGAGGCACGCACCGAGACCGCCCGGTACGCCCAGTACGCGGAGAGCATCACCGAGCTGTCCACGTTCATGTACGGCGGGCCGAACGCTCGCACGCAGTACCGGTTGGTGCCGGTGGACGTGAACCTGCCAACGTTCATGCGCGGCCCCGGCTTGAGCACCGGCGCATTCGCGCTGGAGTCCAGCGTGGACCAGTTGGCGCACGAGTTGGGCATCGATCCGATCGAACTGCGGCTGCGCAACGAGCCCGCCGTCGACGAATCGAACAACCTGCCGTTCTCCTCCCGCCGACTCGCCGACTGCTACCGGGCCGGGGCGGAGCGCTTCGGTTGGTCGCAGCGCCGTGCCGTGCCGCGCTCCCGTGAAGAGGGCGACCTGCTGATCGGCATGGGCATGGCCGCGGGCGCGTACCACGCCTTCGGTTCGGGCACCGATGTGCTGGCCCGCATCCACGACGACGGCACCGCCGAGGTGTTCACCGCGACCAGCGACTCCGGACCGGGTACTTACACGTCGGTGACCCAGGTGGCCGCCGACGCGCTCGGGCTTCCGGTGAGCAGGGTCCGGTTCACGCTCGGCGACTCGGCACTGCCGAGGGCACCGATGCACGCCGGTTCCCAGACCATGGTCAGCGTGGGATCGGGCATGTTCACGGCGTGCAACGCGCTGCGGGATGGTTTCGTGCGCATGGCGGTGGTCGATCCGGCGTCGCCGTTGTACGGGGTCAAGCCCGCTGACGTGTCGGTCGAAGGCGGTCGCCTGTTCGTGACGGCCGATCCTGGCCGTGGTGAGACGTACCAGCAGATCCTCCGGCGGCGCGGCCGGCCGAGCATGGACACCACGCAGGTCTGGGAACCGGGCGACGTGGGCAAGAGGTTCTCGTCGTACAGCTACGGCGCGGTGTTCGCCGAGGTGTCGGTGGACGAATCGCTGGGTCTGGTGCGGATCCGACGCATGTTCGCCGCCTACGACGCCGGGCGGGTGGTCAGCCCCAAGCTCGCGCACAGCCAAGCGCTCAGCGGCATGGTCCAGGGCATCGGGATGAGCCTGCTGGAGAGCACCGTGTTGGACCACCGGGACGGCCGGGTGATCAACGCCAACTTGGCCGACTACCTGGTGCCGGTCAACGCTGATGTGCCGGAACTGGACGCGGTGTTCGTCAACGGGGAGGACATGGCACTGGACCCGATCGGGGTGAAGGGGCTGGGCGAGGTGGTGATGGTCGGCGTCCCCGCCGCGATCGCCAACGCCGTGTTCAACGCCACGGGCCGCCGCCCGCTGGACCTGCCCATCACCCTGGACAAGATGCTGTAAGCGGGATCTTCTGATCAGAAGAGGACCACATTGGACGCCGAGCGTCCGATGTGGTCCTCTCGCGTTGCCGAGTTGGCGCGCACCGGCACGGCGGACCGGTGACAGTCTTTCGTGTTACGCCTAGGACGGCCGCCCTGCGCGTCAGCGCGGCTCACCAGATGTTGCCGCCACCGGGGCCGCCGGTGCCGCCACCGCCGCTGCCATTGCCGCCGATGCCGTCACCGCCGAAGCCGCCGTTACCACCAGGGCCGTTGGAGCCGCCGCCACCGCCAGCGCCGCCGGCACCGCCACCGGTGCCGCCCCCAGTGCCACCACCGGAGCCGCCGTCGCCACCGTTGACGTTGAAGTCGCCCTGGATGACTCCGGGGAACGGCCACGTCGTCATAACCGTGCGCGCGGGCAGCAACTCCACGCGCTGGTCATCGAGCTCCGCGGAGCTGACCGACCGAGTCGAATCGAACATTTTGGTCCTCCTTTGCCGTTCGGGCTAGGAACCGACGCGGAGATCGATGCCCAAGCAAAGGCCCTGAACTTCCAGATCTCCATTCCAACGCCCCAGATTCGCTGGCATCAGCACGGAGCGTAGGTCCACTCAAAATCCCGCGCAGCAGCGAAGTTTCGCCATCACTCGCACGACGGGTCCCCATCACCCGCGCGTGTGCAACAAACCAGGGCGACACGGCACACGGCGGTCCCGTGATCATCGCGGGCAGCGATCAAGTCCCGCAATAGGCTGACCATTGACGTCGAGGCGAGCTGAACCGAACTGTCCGGCACTTGCCACGTCGTTCGTGGCTCTCGGCCGATGGAGGGGCCCGGCAATGGGCCCCTCCGCCAGCAGCGGTGAATCAGCGGTCGATGAACACCGGGTTGGAGTAGAACCACAGGTCTTCCCACGGGTTGGAACCCAGCGGGTCGGGTTGCGGTTCGAGCTCGTCGGTGCTGGTGCCGCGCACCCGCACGTACATCGGGCCGTCGATGTCGCGCACGGTGTGCCGCACGACGATCCAGCCGTCCTCGACCCGCCAGTCGCCCGGTCCGTACCGGCCCGCGACCTGCGTCGTCGGATTCGTGTCCGCCATCGGGTCGGAGACCGGGCCGGTCACGCGCCCGGTGATGACGTCCACCCGCTTCACGTGCGGGCGGTCCCCGGCCGCGTTGGGATTGCGCGGCTCGCGGATCCGGACCTCGACCTCGACGTCCCGGCGCGGCCCCCGGAGCTCCAGGGTTTCCCCGACGGTGACGCGCTGACCGCCCGGAACGGGGCGGGCGGAGAGGTCGAGCCGGTCGATCAGGTCCCCGATGGTCACGAAGATGCGACCACGGCGCAGCGCGTCGAGGATGTCGGCGTAGTTCCGGTCGGCGAAGACGTAGGTCTTGGAGTACTCGCCGGGCCAGAAGTCCGACCCGCCTTCGGTGTAGTGCACGTGGGAGTCCGATGTGGACGTGATCCACCAGCGGCGGCCCTCACCCAGCAGCGAGTCCCACAGACCGCCGAGCCGCGCGGTCATCTGGTCGAACCCGCCCATCGTCGGGAAGTTGCCGTAGCCGCCCCGCTCGCCCGTCGGGTCGACGGTTCCATCGGGGTTGAGCGCACCGGCCTGGTGGCCCGGCGCCCCTTCGAAACCGGACACCACGTCCGGGGCGGTGTCCTTCCAGTTGCGGAACTCGGCGGGCGTGTCGTCGCCGTACACGCCGAGCCCGGCAGCGGATCGGGCCGGGTGGTTGGCGAACACCACCGGCCTGTCGCGCATCCGCTGCATCACGTGCAGCGCCTCGATCATCTTCGCCTCGGTGTCGAAGGACGGGTCGGGCGGGAAGGGGTCGCGCTTGGCGAACCGGCTTTCCAGGTTGAACAGGATGTCCCGCTCGTCGGCCACCTTCGGGATGATCAGGCTCGAATGGTCGGCCGCCGGGGTGTCCAGCTCCATGCCGTAGAACTGCAGCACGCCCGGCACGGACCGCCGCGCCTCCAGCAGGCTCGGATAGCGCTGCTCGGCGTCCAGTTTGGAATGGTTGGGGCCGCCGTGGTCGGTGGAGACGATCCAGGCCAGGCCGAACCGGCGGGCGTTGGCCGCGTTGACCGCCAACGGGTAGATGGCATCGCCGCCGATGATGGGCGTGGGCGGTGTGGTCGACTCGTCGTAGCCGACGCTGAACTCGCTGTGCACGTGGTGGTCGCCCGGCAGCCAGTCCCGTCGGCCGCCGCCGATCCGCGGTACAGCTGCTTGTGCGGCACCGGGCAGCCCACCGACCGCGACCGCCCCGACCAGACCGCCGGTGACCGCGAGCAGCCGCCGCCGGTTCATGCGCCGAGACTTCGCTTCGTCCGCAGCCATGAAGATCCCTTCTGTCCTCCTCGTCGGAGACTTCCGACAAGGGCGTGCACATCCCAATTGATGTGCATGGCCACCGGCTGAACGGCGGTTGGCCCCACAACGAACAACCTTGCTCAAGGCCATTCGGGCGCGGTGGGGCCGAGCCAGGTGAACGGATCTTCTGATACGTCCGAAGTGGACAGTTGACGCCGTGCCGCGACTCGGTTCCGGCAGCCGGGCCGGATCACCCGCGCGAAGCTCCGGACGCTGCGCAGCGCGTCGTCACCGCGCGTCCCGCGGAACGAGTTCGGCGAGCAGGGCGCGGACTCGGCGGTCGATGTCGTCGCGGATCGGCCGGATTTCGGCGGCGGATCTTCCGGCGGGATCGGCGAGTTCCCAATCGAGGTAGCGCTTGCCGGGAAAGACCGGGCAGGCATCGCCGCAACCCATGGTGATCACCACGTCGGCCGCCTCGACAGCATCGGTGGTCAGCTTCTTCGGGAACTCCTGCGACAGGTCCAGGCCGAGTTCGTCCATGACCTCGACCACCGCGGGGTTGATGGTGTCGACGGGAGCGGATCCGGCGGAGCGGACGATGACCTTGCCCTGCGCGTGGTGGTGCAGCAGGGCGGCGGCCATCTGGGAGCGTCCGGCGTTGTGCACGCAGACGAACAGGACCTCGGGGGTGGCGGACACGATGGCTCCTCGGTTCTAGGCGATGTCGGCCAGCGTTGCGGGCGGGCTAGGTGGTACGGACATGATCGGCCTCCCGCGAACCGGCGGTGGGCGCGAACCGGCGGCGGGCCGCCAGCGAGACGTAGACGAGGGCGACCAGCACCGGCACCTCGATGAGCGGTCCGACGACGCCCGCCAGGGCCTGTCCGCTGGTCACGCCGAAGGTGGCGATGGCCACCGCGATGGCGAGTTCGAAGTTGTTGCCCGCGGCGGTGAAGGCCAGTGTCGCGGTCCGCTCGTAGTTCAGGCCGATCGCCTTGCCCAGCACGAACGAACCGGTCCACATGATCGCGAAGTAGGCCAGCAGCGGCAGCGCGATCCGCGCCACGTCGAGCGGGTTGGCGGTGATGGCATTCCCCTGCAGGGCGAAGAGGATGACGATGGTGAACAGCAAGCCGTAGAGCGCGATCGGGCCGATCTTCGGCAGGAACCGCGACTCGTACCACTGGCGCCCCTTGGCGCGCTCCCCCAACTTGCGGGTCAGGTAGCCCGCGACCAGCGGGATGCCGAGGAAGATCAGCACGTTCTTGGCGATCTCCCACGCCGAGACGTCCAACCCGACCTGCGGCAGGCCGAGCCAGCCCGGCAGGACCGCGAGGTAGAACCACCCCAGCGCGGCGAAGGCGATCACCTGGAAGACCGAGTTCAGCGCCACCAGGACGGCGGCGGCTTCGCGGTCGCCGCAGGCCAGGTCGTTCCAGATGATGACCATCGCGATGCAACGCGCCAGACCGACGACGATCAGCCCGGCGCGGTACTCCGGCAGGTCGGCCAGGAAGATCCAGGCCAGCCCGAACATCAGCGCCGGACCCAGCAGCCAGTTCAGCACCAGCGAGGACACCATCAGGCGCCGGTCGCCGGTGACGGTGTCCAGCCGGTCGTAGCGGACCTTCGCCAGCACCGGGTACATCATCACCAGCAGGCCCAGGGCGATCGGCAGCGACACCCCGTCGACGGCCACGGTGTCCAGCACCGGGCCGAGGCCCGGGATCCAGCGCCCGGCCAGCAGCCCGACGAGCATCGCGGCGGCTATCCACAGCGGCAGAAAACGGTCCAGTGCGGACAGTTTGGCGGCCACCGCCCGCGTCATGCCGACACCACCGCATCCTGGGCCGGGACCAGCGATTCGGACAGCAGCCGCAGGGTGTCGGGCCGGACGCGGTAGTAGATCCACGTCCCGCGTCGATCCCCTTCGATGATCCCGGCTTCCCGCAGCACCTTGAGGTGGTGCGAGATGGTCGGGCCGGAGAGCTCGAACGCCCCGGTGAGGTCGCACACGCACGCTTCACCACCGGCGTGGGAGGCGATCAGCGACAGCAGCCGCAACCGAACGGGCTCGCCGATCGCCTTGAACGCCCTGGCCAGCTCCGCGGCCTGCGCGGCGGTCAGCGGTTCCCGCATCACCCGCGTCGCGCACGGCTCGGCTTCGCCGGTGTCCACGATCGGCAGCTCGTATTTCGACATACCTCTAATTTGACATCCATCTATCCAGACTGCAAGGCCGCCGTGCGATCTGATCGGGCATGGGCTCTTGCCAGAACGATCACTCGCGACCTGGCGAGGCGTTCGAAGGCAGCTGCTGGTGCGGTCAGCGCTCGACGGCCCGCAGCGGGCTCAGCTCGACGAATTCCGGCTCCGGGACGGCATGCGGAGCGGCGCAGCACCCGCCGCCTTGGTCGGCTGCGGGCTCGTCGAACAGGCCCGCGCCGCCGCAGACCCCCGTTTCCGGTAGCACGAGCTCGACCCGCTCCGCCGCCTCGACGTCCCCGGCGATCGCGGCGACCACGCTGCGAACCTGCTCGTAACCGGTCAGCGCCAGGAACGTCGGAGCGCGCCCGTAGCTCTTCATGCCGACCAGGAACACCCCTGGCTCGGGGTGGGCGAGTTCCTTGGCGCCGTGCGGGTAGACCGTGCCGCAGGAATGCACGTTCGGGTCGATCAGCGGCGCCAATCCGGTCGGCGCCTGCAACACCGGGTCCAGGCCCAGCCGGATCTCCGACAGCCACGACAGATCCGGACGGAACCCGGTGAGCACCACGACCTCGTCGACCGGCTCGATCTTGCCGCCCGCGAACGAAGTCAACACCAACCGGCCAGCCCCGTCGGCCTCGACCGAAGCGGTGCGGAAACCGGTCACCGCACGGATCCGACCGGCCTCGGCGGCTCGCTTGGCCCGCAGGCCCAACGCCCCGCGCGCCGGGAGCTGGTCGGCCTCGCCACCACCGAAGACGTCGCCCACGGCGCCACGGCGCAGCAGCCACACGATCTCCGTGCCGGGCGCTTCGTCGGCCAGCGCGGCCAGACCCACCAGGGCCGTCAGCGCCGAGTGCCCGCTGCCCGCGACGGCGATCCGCTTTCCCGCGTAACGTGCCCGCGCCTGCGGATCGGCGAAATCCGGGACCTGGTAGGCGATCCGGCTGCTCGCCGTGCCCTCACCGATGGCGGGCAGCCCGTCGCCGCCGAGCGGATTCGGGGTGTCCCAGGTTCCCGAGGCGTCGATCACGGCGCGTGCGGTGATCCGCTCTTCGCCAGCCGCGGTCCGCACGTGCACGGTCAACGGTTCGGTATCGCGTCCGGCATCGACCACCCGGTCCCGGCCGCGCCGAGCCACGCCCACGACGCGGGCACCGAAGCGCACCCGCCCGCCCAGCGCCGCCGCCAGCGGCCGCAGGTAGTCGGCAGCCCAGTCCGCACCAGCCGGGTAGGCGGCCGGATCCGGCCGCTGCCACCCCTGCTGCTCCAGCAGCCGGGCCGCGGCCGGGTCGATCAGCTCGGACCACCGCGAGAACAACCGAACGTGCCCCCACTGCCGAACCGAAGCACCCGCCTGCGCGCTCGCCTCCAGCACCAGGGGCCGCAGACCACGCTCAAGAACGTGCGCCGCGGCGGCCAGACCCACCGGACCGGCGCCCACCACTACGACCGGCAGCTCATCCACAGCCTTCTCCTTTACATCGATGACGCTCGATGAAGTTGTCAGAACTTTATCGACACGGATCGATCGATGCAACCTCGCCGACCGAGCCGTGGGCATCGGCCGGGTCAACCCGCACGCACCACGCGCGCAAGCTCGCCGAAGCGGGTTTCGCAGTGCCGCGCAAAGACATCGCCATCTGACGCAGCAAGGACCGGCGCTCGTCGGACGTTCGTCCGCACCGGGCCGATGCCGTGGAGCGGACCGGACGGGGCTGCGCGGTCGGCGACGCCCGGAACGTCCGGCGGTACTGCTGCGGGCTGGTGCCGGTGAGTTCGTGGAAGTGCCCGCGCAACGACCCCACCGACCCGAACCCGGCTCATCGGATGCTGGCGCCCGGCCGGTGGGAGTCGAGCCTTGTTGCGGCGTCGCCGAATGCGAACGGGTGGGGTTCGCATTCGGCGATGAAGTCGCCGGGGAACCCGAGTTGGAACTCCGCTGCCGCTTCCAGTTTCGCGATCGCGTCGTCGGGCAGGGCGAGCTCGACCGCACCCAGGTTCTCGGCGAGCTGCTCCACACTGCTGACACCGACGATCGGGAGCACCGCTTGCGATTTGCTGCGCGTCCACGCGATCGCCACCTGTGCGGGGCGGACGCCCAGTTCGTCGGCGACCGCGCGGACGGCGTGCGCTGCGGCGCGGTCCCGAGCGGTGAGCGCCGCCGGGTCGACCCGGGTGGACCGGCGTAGAAAGCTGGGCACACCCGGTGCTTGGCGGGCTGCGGTTGGCCTACGAAAGCCTCCCCCTGCCCGACACCGACGAACAGCGCCTCGTCGTCTACCTCCCGGCCGACGCCAGCACCGCCGACACCCTCGCCGCGCTCAACTCGGACCCGGTCGAGACGACCAGCTGACGCGGTACCGACCGAGGGATGTTGCTCGACTGTCTCACGGTATGCGCACAATTCGGCGCGCTGCGCAAAGCCCGTTCCCTCGATCGGGTTACAAAGGGTTGTCTGCGCTGTGCTGATTGGCACACCCCGGTCCACTCCCCGTGACATCCAGGAATCCCCGGAGGAGTATGGGTCCACGCCGAGCTGGGTGTCCCTCGTCGTCGGAATCGACGAGGCGACAGCTCGTGGCACAGCGCACGGCGACACTGGCGGTGAGCCCGCCTCCAACGCCCTGGCCGGTGAGAACATGATCGATGGATCGGGTAAACCGGAAACGCCCAGTGACGACGACGTGACGGGCCCACACAACGGCGCCAACGCGCGCGACTACATCGCGCCGATGGCGGCCTCGCTGCACGAGTACGCGCTGTTCACCACCGACACGCACGGTTACGTGACGAGCTGGAATCCGGGCGCCCAACGGATGTTGGGATACCGCGCGGGCGAGATCGTCGGCAAGCACATCGCGATCTGGTACGGGCAGGAGCAGCTGGAGGCCGGACTGCCCGGCCGGATCCTGCACGAGGCGGCCGAGGCGGGCACCACCACCGCCACCGGCTGGCGACTGCGCAAGGACGGCTCCCTGCTGTGGGCTTCGGTGGTGTTCATCGCCCTGCGGACCGGAGACGGCGCGCTGGACGGGTTCATCGTGCTGTCCAGGGAGGACACCGAGGTCCACAACCGGCTTGAGCGATCCAGCCAGCAGTTCAGCGACCTGTTCGAAGTCACCCCGGTGGCCATCGGTCTGTTCGACGACGCCGAGCGGTTCCTGCTCGCCAACTCCGCGCTGTGCGACCTGCTCGGCTACCGCCCGGACGTCGACAACGCGTTGGGATCCGACCTGATCCACCCCGACTACCCGGCCGAATCCCTGCTCCCGTGCGACACGGCCCCGGCCTCGCAGTCGGACCGGCCGACGCTGCCGCACCGGGTGCTGGCGCGAGCCGACGGGCAACCCGTGTTCTGCGACCTGCACATCTCCCGGTCGACGCGGGAAAGCGGCGAGCAGTTCTGGATGGTCGTCTTCCAGGACGTCACCGAACGGCGCCGGGAGTCCGAGCGGCTGCACCACCGCGCGACGCACGACGACCTGACCGGCCTGCCGAACCACGCCATGCTGGGCACGCTGCTCAGCGCAGCCGATCCCGAACACGCGGCGGTGGTGTACTGCGACATCGACAACTTCAAGCGGATCAACGATTCGCTGGGGCGCACCGTCGGGGACGAGCTGATCGTCACGTTGGCCCGGCGGCTGGAGGCCGGACTTCCCAATGGCTGGTCGGCAGTCCATATGAGCGGCGACGAGTTCGTCGTCATCTGCCCGAACGCCGAGGAGGCGGGCGGCGTCTCGTCGATCATCGCCACGGTGACTCGCCTGATGTGCACCACCCTGCCGCTGCGCGACCAGCTCGTCCGGGTGTCGTGTTCGTTCGGCATCGCCGTGCTCGACGACTTCGAAGCGGGCAGCGAAGACCTGGTGCGCTTCGCGAGCGCCGCGATGTTCGAGGCGAAGCAGGGCAGCGAGCGCATCGCCCGGGCCACGCCGGAACTGATCACCTCAGTGGACCGGCAGGTCAATCTGGAGGTCGAACTCCGCGACGCGATCGACGGGGACACGCTCAGCCTGCTGTACCAGCCGATCGTCGCCGCCGACGGGAGCATCGTGGCGGCCGAAGCGCTGCTGCGCTGGCCGCATCCGGAGCGCGGACTGCTCACCCCCGACGTCATCCTCCCGGTGGCCGAACAGGGCGGGCTGCTCAGGGATCTCGATCATTGGGTGCTGCACACCGCTCTGACCGATGCGGCGCAGTGGCCCGCGCCCGAGGGCCCGGTCGCCGTGACGGTGAACCTGCTCGGCCTGGTGCCCGGTGTGCCGTCCTTCGCCGAACTGGTCCGCAACACCGTGGCCAGCAGCGGGATCGCTTGGGACAGCGTGATCCTGGAACTGGTCGAGACCTGCCTGATCGACATCCCGTCGCGTTCGCGGCGGGCCATGGGCGAGTTGATCGATCACGGCGTGCGCTTCGCCGTGGACGACTTCGGCACCGGCTACTCGTCGCTGGCGCGGCTCAAGGATTTCCCGGTCCAGATCATCAAGGCCGACCGCCAGTTCGTCCAGCGAATCGGCACGAATCCAGCCGACCTCGCCATCGTCCGCGCCGTGGCCGACCTCTCCCGCGCGATGCGCTGCCTGTGCGTGGCCGAAGGAGTCGAGACCCGCAACCAGTTCAACGTGCTGCGCGGTGTTGGCCTGGACGCGTACCAGGGTTGGCTGTTCTCCCCCGCGGTCGAATCGCAGAAGCTGAGCTCCCTCATCAAGGACGGGCCGCTGTCGTTCATCCGCGACTGACGACGAACACGCGGGCGGCATCGCCCGCACCACCCGACGCCGCGCGGAGTACGACTCCCGATGCGAAGCCCTCGGACGATCCGACCACTGCGCTGATCGAGCTGCCGAGCGACCGCTCCTCCCGCATCCGAGAAGATCGTGATCCAATGTGGACAGAAGCGAATTGGATTAATCCGTACGGCATATTCGTCGTGTCGCTCGGATCTTGATCCGAATGGTTGGAAATCTCCGGAACCCGTTTGCGACCGACCCGCGGATGGTTGGCTGATGCCCTGGCCCAAAGGTCTAGCCGATGGGAGCGAGCTCATGAACAGGTCCGTCGAACGGCGACGTCTGCACGCGTACGGGAACGCGGAGCCCGGCGAGGTGATCGTGCCGAAGGGTTTCGTTCACCCCCGACGAGGACCGGTGCGCAGTGTTGCGGCACCACTGCTGGTGGAAAACCTGCGCCGACACGGTCACCGCGCACGCATCGCCGACGTCCGGGCCGAACCCGGCGAAACCGAGCTCGCGCTGTTCGCGGTGAGCTATCTGGACCTGCGAGGCAAGGCCACCGGTTTCGCCACCGCCGCGTGCACAACCGACGAGACCGCGATCGCACGGGCCGAGAACACCGCCGAGCAGTGGTCGCACACCCTGCGCACCCGCCGGATCCTGGTCGCCACCGTGACCACACCGTGCACCGACGCCTGCGCGCTGACCTGCCCGATGGTGCTGCGCACGAGGGCACGGGTGCGCAGGTTCACCGAGCGCGGCGACACCGTGCTGCTGATCGGCAAGGCGGGCGCGGTCGCCGCTCGGCTGCGCATCCGAGACACCGTGCCGGTCGAATCCAGCGCCGACGTGGACGTCCTCGAACGCCTCGATCCCGACCGGATCTCGTTCGTCATCGTGCCTGGGACCCCGGTGGAGGACGCCTTCGACATCGCCGCGGCGCTGCGTCAGCGCTTCCCACAGCTGCGCGGGCAGCATCCGGACGAGTTCTGCTACGCGGCCTCAGACCGACGGGAGGCGGTGCGGTCGGTCGCGGCCGCCAGCGAGCTGCTGTTCACCGGCGCCGACGCCCAGGAGGTCACCGCGACCGACCACGCGCACCTGCTCGATCGAGCCACGGATATGCGGCCGGAATGGCTCACCTCCGCGACCACGATCGGAATCGTCCCCTCCTGCGGAGCGCCCGAGCTGCCAACGGAGATCATCGAGCTGCTTTCCGGCCTCGGGCCGATCGCCGTCGCACACCGGCGCGTCACGACCACAAAACCAGACGGCGTCCAAGCCGCGGAGCCACCGGGCTTGCCCTCCAGCACACCGGCAACCGGCTGTCACGCACGAGGACGCACACCAGCACGCAGAGCGGTACCAGCCCGCTGCGAAGACAGCAGGGGGAAATCGTCGAGGCGGTGAAGCTCCACCACCGAGCTGGCAGTCAACAGCGATCATTTCCGGTAGTGCTGACCACCATACCGTCCACATGAGACATATGTGGCGGGGAACCCGAGCGGCCACGAAGTTTCGCCGCGGTCCACGCCCACCGCTTCGACGGCTTAGCCAGCGGTGGACGTGGCGCGGTCGGTGATCACGCTAGCTGCATCGATTTCGGCGTCATCTGACGGCACATGGCCGCGCACCGGGTCATCATGTCCGCCAGGTCGGTCATCTCCCTGGTGCCCATCCGGTTGCACATCTCAGCGGTCATCTCGCACATGTCCGCGCACATGCCGCACATCCGGACGCACATCTGCACCATGTCCGCCCCGGCCTTCGTCATGCTCGAACAGCGCATCATCATGTCCGCGCACATGCGACACATGTCCGCGCAGGACATCATCATCATGCTCATCTGCATGGCCTGCTCACCGCGCGTTTCCATGCAGCGGGACAGCATTTGCTCGCACATGTCGTGGCACTTGTTGCACATTTCGATGCACTGCTGCATTTCGGTGCTCATCTGGCGTGTCATTTGAACCTCCAACAATCTTCTGGACCGAGCGCAAGCTGCGCGCGCCGGGCACCCCACGTGCCCCGGCTTGCACCTCAGAACGTCCTGCGTACTCCTGACCAGCCGAGATCGCATGTTGGTGGTACGCGGATCCATCGCCCGGCATCCCGATGCCGTGGTGTTGGACCCCAGGATCTGCCGCGTCGACCCGCCGGACACCGCGGACTGGTACGAGCGCCTTCGATCGGCCGCCGGGGCGAAGCAGCGGCGCCGGTCCGCGGTGGCAGCCCGCCGCGAGCGAGCGGCCGGGTCGGCGGAGCACACTGGACGCGTGACTGGCAACACCGCAACACGCCGAGGTGAGCTGCGCATTTACCTGGGCTCAGCGCCCGGTGTCGGCAAGACCTACGCAATGCTCGGCGAGGCCCACCGCCGGCTGTCCCGGGGAACGGACGTGGTGGTCGGGTTCGTGGAGACCCATGGCCGGACCAAGATCGCCGAACAGCTCGAAGGACTGGAGATCGTGCCGCGCCGCCGGTTGCAGCACCGCGGCGTGGAGTTCACCGAGATGGACGTCGACGCGATCCTGGCGCGCAATCCAGAGGTCGCGCTGGTCGACGAGCTCGCCCACACCAACGTGCCCGGCTGCCGCAACGCCAAGCGCTGGCAGGACATCGAGGAGTTGCTCGACGCCGGGATCACGGTGCTGTCGACGGTCAACATCCAGCACCTCGAAAGCCTCAACGACGCGGTTGAACGGATCACCGAGGTCCGCCAGCGCGAAACCGTGCCGGACGAGGTGGTGCGCCGGGCCGAGCAGGTCGAGCTCGTCGACATCACGCCGGAGGCGCTGCGGCGGCGGATGGCGCACGGCAACATCTACCCGGCCCGCAAGATCGACGCCGCGCTGGGCAACTACTTCCGCACCGGGAACCTCACCGCGCTGCGGGAACTCGCCCTGCTGTGGGTGGCCGACCAGGTCGACGTCGCCCTGCAGCGCTACCGCGCGGACAAGCACATCACCAACATCTGGGAAGCCCGCGAGCGGGTCGTGGTGGCCATCACGGGCGGCCCGGAGAGCGAAACGCTGATCCGCCGGGCCCGGCGCATCGCCGCTCGGGTAGGCGCCGACCTGCTGGTCGTGCACGTCCTGCGCGGTGATGGGCTCGCGGGTGCCTCACCGGTCAACATCGCCCGCGCCAGACGGCTGACCGAGGACGTCGGCGCCACCTTCCACACCGTCGTCGGCGACGACGTGCCCGAAGCACTGCTGGAGTTCGCGCGGGGTGTGGACGCGACCCAACTGATCGTCGGCACCTCCCGGCGTCCCCGCTGGGCGCGGGTGTTCGAGGAGGGCATCGGGGCCACCACCGTGCAGAAATCCGGCCCCATCGACGTGCACATGGTCACCCACGACGAGGCACATCACGGCCTGCGCTTCCCGCACACGCCCCGCAACCCGCTCCCGCTGTCCCGGCAGGTGTGGGGCTGGGCGCTGGCCGTGCTGCTGCCGCTGATCGTCACCGCCCTCGGCTACTGGTGGGAGACCCACCTCGCGCTGTCCACCGATGTCGTCGGCTACTTCCTGGCCACGGTGCTGGTGGCGCTGGTCGGCGGCACCGCGCCAGCCGTGGCCGCGGCCGTGCTGGCCGGGGGGCTGCTGAACTTCTTCTTCGCCGAGCCGCGCTACTCGCTGGCGATCGCCAACCCGGAGAACGTGATCACGGTCGTGGTCATGCTCGTCGTCGGCGTGCTGGTGGCGATCGTCGTCGACCGGGCGGCCCGGCTGGCCAGCCAGGCGGCCCGCGCCCGCACCGAAGCCGCGCTGCTGGTCTCCTACGCCCGCACGGTGCTCACCGATCCGGATCCGCTGCCGCGGCTGCTGGAGAAGATCGTGGAGAACTTCGGCCAATCCTCGGCGGCACTGCTGGAGAAGACCGACGGCCGGTGGCGGATCGCCGCCTGCACCGGGCCGAATCCATGCGCCAAACCGACCGAGTCCGATGTGGACATCGAGGTCAGTCCGGAGGTGCACCTCGCGCTGCGCGGCCGGGACGGCTCCGCACCCCTGCCCGCCGCCGACCAGACCGTGCTGGAAGCCGCCGCGGGCCAGGCGCTCATCGCGCTGCGGCAGCAGCGGATGGCCGACGAAGCCGCCGAAACGCAGCGCCAGGCCGACGCGAACAAGCTGCGGACCGCGCTGCTGTCCGCGATCGGCCACGACCTGCGGACACCGCTTTCGTCGATGAAGGCGTCGGTGAGCACGCTGCGCTCGCCCGAAGTCGAACTCGACGAGGCCGACACCCGCGAACTGCTGACCGGGATGGACGAATCCCTCGACCGGCTCAGCGCCCTGGTGGACAACCTCCTCGACTCCTCCCGCCTGGCCACCGGCGCCGTGGTGCCGCAGCTGCACCCGATCACCTACGACGAGATCGTCGCGCGCGCCATCGCCGGACTGGACGGCAGGCGCTTCGTCACCGTCGACGTCGACGAACGGCTTCCCGCGGTACTCGCCGACGCGGGTCTGCTGGAGCGGGTCGTGGCCAACGTGCTCAACAACGCCCTGACCTACGGCCGCGTGCACGACGAGAACCCCGACATCCTGGTGCACGCCAGCGAACACGCGGCGCGGGTGGAACTGCGGATCGCCGACCACGGACCCGGCCTGCCCAAGTACACCGCGGAAGCGCTGTTCGCCCCGTTCCAACGCCTGGACGACCGCAACCACAAGGGCATCGGCCTTGGCCTGCACGTCGCGAAGGGATTCGTCGAAGCGATGAACGGTGAGATCCACGCCGAAGACACCCCGGGCGGCGGGCTGACCATCGTCGTTTCGCTGCCCGTCGCCGCCGCACCCCACCCGAGCCCGACCGAGCGCTGACCTGCGCGACGGGCGAACCGCGTGCACCTGTCCCCGTCAGGAAGGTGCGCACGATGGAGTTGACCGCGCTTGGTACCGAAGGTCTGAGCACTCGTCTGGAGCAGTACCGCGCCGATTGCAAGCGGCTGCTCGACGAGGGCCTTTCACTCGACCTCACCAGAGGAAAACCAGCCGCGGCTCGCTGACGGCGACTCGGCGGTAGTCCACGACGGCCCGGTCGACGTCCTGCGGCACGAAGCGGTCCGACGAACATCCCACGGTCAGTTGCTGGATCGGCCCGGTGCGGGCGGCGCGATCTGGTGCACTTGCGGGTCGACCGTCAGCCCCAGGTCGGGCAGGCCCAGCCAGTCGAGTTCGACGGATGCCCGCTCCGCGCGTTCCGCCAGGTTCAGCCGCAAGCCGTACACGCACAGCAGGAAGGCCTGCAGGGAATCAACGCCGAATGTCGCCTGCACGGACTCATCGCCCAGGCCCAGAACCTGCCTGGGGCAGTACCAATCCCCGCCAGGCATGGGGTCCGGCTGCGGCTTGCCGATCTTCACGATCACCGGCGTGCGGTTCCCGTCCTCGGCGATGGCATCCACCTGCCGCTCGGCCACCGTCTCGCCGAGCTCGTAGGTCATCGTCATGCGTACCTCAACTCGTTGACGTCCCAAGGCAAAACCACACAATAGCGACACCGGTCGGCTGCGCGGCGACCACCGGATCCGTCCACAAGCGACTGTCAGTTCCCGCCTTCGCGGGCTCGGGATGCCGCGATGGCCTCCTTCTCCGCGGCCCGCTCCAGGAAGCCGAGCAGCCCGCCGCCTTCGGCGCTGACGAACGGAACTCCCGGGTAGCGCAGTCGGGCGAAGGTCTCGGGCAGTCGGGTGCGCAGTTGCGCGACCGCCAGGCCGCCGAGCGAGGCGGCTACCACCGTCCCGTTGACCAACGCCAGCAGCAGCGCGGCCAGCGGAGCCCATGGCGGTAGGACGCTCGGGGCGACCATCAGGATGATCGCGACCGCCGCGGTGGGCGCGCTGAGCACGGTGGCGGCGTACAGCCCTAGCTGGCCGACCAACTGGTTCTCCCCCGCATCACTGGGATTCACCCGCCGGTGCGGATCGACGCCGGGCGTCACCGCGATCACCGACAGCAGCACCGAAAGCCCGCAGCCGACGCCGAGCAGCACGATGATGAGGCTGGCCACCGGCACGGCGAACTCGAAGCTGCCGCTGATCGCCATCAGCACCACGGCGAGCACGGCGGCGGGCAACCCGTAGGCGACGACGACGCCGACCTGGCGGCCGCGCACATCGGCCCGGACCACGTCGTGGCCGTCGGTGACCACGAGCTGCCACAACGCCGTGCCGTCCTGGCCGTAGAGGTTCGCGGCGCTGATCGCGCAGATCAACGCGACCGCCACCCCGCCGAGCCCGCTGAGCTGCGGCAGTCCCCCGATCGCCGCGTAGCCCGCCAGGAAGATCCCGAACCACAGCGACGCGCGCAATTCCAGGCTGCGCCACGGATCCCGCAGCCAGGTGCGCAGCTCCTTGCCGACGACCGCGCCGAAGGCGCCATCGGGCAGCAGGCCGCGGCGTTCGAAGACCCGGCTGCCGAGCGGCCGTCGCCTGCGCGTGCTGGTGCGATTGCCGACGAACGGCCGCAGCAGCGTCGCAGCGCCCAGCGCCGACAGTGCGGTGGCGCAGCCCAGCAGCACGAGCCACCCGGCGGCCGCGCCGAGATCGCCGTTCGCGGCGGCATCGACCGCTCGGATCGGCCAGCCCGCCGGTGTCCAGCCGAGCACATCTCCAGCGGGTGCGGAACCGAAGCCGTGGCGCAGGAATTCCGGCATCGAGGACAGCACCGGCCAGACGATCAGCCAACCGGCGAACATGGTCGACAGCAGCAGCCCGTACTGGATGGCGGCGATCTCCACCCCCAGCCGGGTGCGCATCGCCGCCCCCAGCAGCGCGTAGGCGATCCGCGACAGCGAGATGACCAGCACCAGGTACAGCGCGGTGCCGACGACCGCCACCACAACCGCCAGCGGCGCGGCGGCCAGCGCCGCGTGACCGATGATCGAAGTCAACGCGAGCCCCGTCACAACACCGCCGACGCCGACGAATACCGAGGCCAGCAGCCCGAATCCGAGTCGACGCGGCGGCAGCGGCAGCAGGCTGAAGTACTCCGGCCGCAGCACGCTCGCCCCGGAGGTGAGGATCGGCCCGACCAGCCATCCCACCAGCCAGGCCAGCAGCACGAACGCGACGACGTCCGAACGCGCTTCGGCCGAGGAGAGCGCGACGAGCCCCCAGGTCGCCGCGACCGCGACGAGACCCAGCGCGCCGCCGAGGCGGCGCTTCCACGGCAACGTGTGCCGTTGCACGGCGAAGCGAAGGCGGATCAGTTCCCCAACCACGTCAGCTCCTGTTCCCGCTGCGCAGGCTCGCCGACCAAGCGCACGAAGACGTCTTCGAGGGGGGCACCGGCCCGCACCTCGTCCAGCGGCCCGGCCGCCAACACCCGGCCGGAAGCGATGATCGCGACGCGGTCGCAGACGTTCTCCACGGTGGCCATCACGTGCGAGGAGATGACGATCGAGCCGCCAGCGTCGACGAACCGCCGCAGGATCCGGCGCAGCACCCGGGCCGAAATCGGGTCCACCGCCTCGAACGGCTCGTCCAGCACCAGCACCCGGGGCGAGTGCAGCAGCGCGGTGGCCAGGCCGATCTTCTTGCGCATCCCGGTCGAGTACTCGATGACAAGCCGCCCCTCGCTCTCGGCGCCGTCGAGTTCGAGGATCTCCATCAGCTCCATCGCCCGGACCCGGACCTCGGCCTTGGGCATGCGCCGCAGCGCGCCCCAGTGCCGCAGCAGCTCCGCGCCGGTCAGCCGCTCCGGCAGCGCGAGGCCGTCGGGCAGCACACCGAGCATCGCCTTCGCGCGCATCGGCTCCCGCCACACGTCGACGCCGTGCACCAGGGCCGTTCCGGCGTCCGGGCGCAACAGCCCGACGGCCATCGCCAGCGAGGTGCTCTTGCCCGCGCCGTTCGGGCCGACCAGTCCGGTCAGCGAACCCGGCGGCACGTCCAGGCTGACCTGGTCGGCGGCGAGGTTGCCGGAGAACCGCTTGGTCAGCGCCGCTAATTGGAAGGCTGCCTGCTGCTGGCTGGCCTCGGTTGCCACGCTCATGGCTGAAATCCGTTCTGCAGTGGTCAATTCCGCTCGGTCGACTGGCTGGCGACCGCGTTGACGAGGAAGTCGGCGGCTTGTTCGGCGATCAGCTCGGCGTCGGCGTCGGGATCACCGAAGAGCATCCCGGGCAGTTGCTCCAGGAAGGATTGGATGCCCAGCGCCATCACCCGGGTGTCGGCGTCGCGCACCTCACCGGCGGCCACAGCCGCGCTCAACAACTCCGCCATCCGCCGGATGTCCCGCTCCCGGTCGATCTCGCCGATCGGCGATCCGGCTCGGCCCGAGGCCCGTTCCAGGTGGTAGAAGACCATCATCTCGTCCCGGTGCGCGGCCGCGTACCGCACGAATCCGCGCACCAGCCTGCGCAATACGTCCAGCGCCGTTTCGGCGTCGCCCACGGCGGCTTCCAACGCCACACCGAGCTCGTCGCCGATCGTGGCGGCAACCGATCCGATGAGGTTGGCCTTGGAAGCGAAGTGGTACGAGATCAGACTCGGACTGATCCCGGCCCTGGCCGCGATCCGCGCGAAAGACGCCTTCTCATACCCAACCTCGGCGATGACCCCCACCGCCGCCCGCACGATCTGCTCACGCCGAACCCGCTCCACAAAACTCGACGCCCGCCCCGAGACCTGCTGCTCACCCATGACTGGCCACCCATTCAAAATCCTGGTCAACCAACCAGGACATTACCACAAGAGAAGACAAAGCAGACAAAAACCCGAACAGGGTCGCGATCGCACAAACAACCCGCACGTCACGGCGCCATCGGGTGACGAGGACGGGGTGAGGGGCACCTGTGACCCAGTTACTTGGTCACAGGTGCCCCTCACCTCTCACCTGTACGGGTCGTGCCTAGCTTCGGGCGCGGGACAGGTGCGATGTCAGGACGACCTGATCGCCGCGCATGTAGCCGGTGCCGACGTCCACCGCCGCGCCGTCGACCAGCCGGAGGGTTCGGCGCAGCAGCAACAGGGGCCAGCCCGTCGGTACCTCCAGGAGCTCGGCCACCGCTGGATCGGCGGCCACCGCCTCGGTCTGCACCTCCGACGAGCCCAACCGCAGCCCCAGCGATTCGACCAGCTGGTAGGCGTTCTCGGCAGGTGGCGGGTCGCGGTCGAGCAGCGGTTTGGCGAGGTGGTGCGGCAGGTACGTGGTCCACAGCGCCGTCGGCGTCTCCCGCACCAAGGTCAGCCGCTCCAGCAGCAGCACCGGATCACCGGCCCGCACCCCCAGCGATGCGGCGACCTGCTCGGCGGCCGGAACCGTCTCCAAGGTGATGATGCGTCGTCGCACCGCGGTGTCCTCGGCGGCGTCCTCGCCCAACGCGCGCAGCATGTCGAAGCGGTGGATCGCCTTGCGCGAGATGACGAACGTACCGGCGCCGGGAACCCGATCGAGCAGCCCTTCACCGACGAGCATCGCCAATGCCTCGCGAACCACGTTGCGCGACACCGACAGCGACGCCGCCAACGCGTCTTCCGACGGCAGCGGACCGGGAATCCACCGGCCGGAAAGCACGTCCTCGCGCAGCAGATCCCGGGCTCGCCGAGCGATGTGGCGCCGTCGGGGCCGCGAGGCGTGGATCTCCATGTGCGGAGCATACGGCGAAAAATGGTGGAGTTATTCGCCTACTGGATCACATAACCGCTGGTCACAGCGTCGACACGAGCGAGTTTCGTGGCGTAGCGCCAGCGTTACGGCGGCGAGAAACCAGCGCAAATACCCGAACTTAGCGTTCGCTTCCGACCGCACGGCGGATGACAGGGAGCGCGCACATGAAAATCTGGGACGAATACCTCACCGAACGCGATCGCCAGGTCTTCGCAGCGTCCGGCTACGGCACCTACCTCGGCATGGGCGAGCGTCCCGCGGTGCTGGTCGTCGACGTCAACTACGCCTTCGTCGGACACGAACCGCAGCCGATCCTGGAGTCGATCAAGAACTGGCACAACAGCTGCGGCGAAGAGGGCTGGAAAGGCGTCGAGGCGATCGCGACACTCCTCGCGGGCGCCCGCGAGAAGAACGTGCCGATCTTCTACAGCACCGGCGTCGACCACCGCCCGGACGGCTTCGGCCGCGGCCTGTGGCGCAACAGCCGAAACAGCGAGGGTTCCCAGGTCCCCGATGTGGACGGCAACACCATCGTCGCCGAGATCGCCCCGCAACCGCAGGACGTGCTGATCGCCAAGACAAAGCCCAGCGCGTTCTTCGGCACCGCGCTGATGAGCTACCTCACCGAGTTGGCCGTCGATTCGCTGCTGGTGGTCGGCACCACCACCAGCGGCTGCGTGCGGGCCAGCGTCATCGACGCGTTCTCCAACAACCTGCGGGTCAGCATCGTCGAGGAAGGCACCTTCGACCGCGGTGAGGCCTCGCACGCGATCAACCTCTTCGACATGAACGCCAAGTACGCGGACGTGGTCAGCTTGGAAACGAGCCTGACCTACCTCGCCGGGCTGCGTTCGGACATCTTCGCCGGTCGGATCGCGCCCGCCAAGGACCCCGAACTGGTCGCCGCGCCATGACCGCGCTGACCGAAGTTCCCGCGCGGACAACCACTTCCCGAGGCGCCGACCTGCGCATCGACGGGGTCAGCAAGGTCTACCAGCGGCAGGTGACGCGCAAGCGCGTCGAGGAGGTCCCGGCGCTGGCGCCGATCGACCTGCACGTACCCGCTGGCGGCTTCGTCTCGGTGGTCGGCCCCTCCGGGTGCGGCAAGAGCACCCTGTTCTCCATCATCGCCGGATTGGAACGGCCCAGCGGCGGATCGGTGCGCATCGGCGGGCAGGACACCACGGGCAAGACCGGCCTGGTCGGTTTCATGCTGCAGAAGGACATGCTGCTGCCCTGGCGCACCGTGCTGGACAACGTGGTGCTGGCCGCCGAGGTCTGCGGGGTGGCCAGGAAGCAGGCCGTGGAACTGGCCCGCCCGCTGTTGGAGCACTACGGGCTGGGCGAGTTCGCCGACTCCTACCCGGCGCAGCTCTCCGGCGGCATGCGGCAGCGCACCGCCCTGCTGCGCACCCTGCTGTTCCACCGCGACGTGATGCTGCTCGACGAGCCGTTCGCCGCGCTGGACGCGCAGACCCGCGAGCAGATGCAGAACTGGTTGCTGGACATCCAGGCCGACTTCGGCAAGACGATCGTGTTCGTCACGCACGACATCGACGAGGCCGTCTACCTGTCCGACACCATCTACGTGCTCTCCGGGCGGCCCGGCCGGGTGATCGACACCGTGCCGGTCGACCTGCCCAAACCACGGCAACAGCATCCGGACCTCTCCAGCACTCCGGAATTCACCGCGATCCGGGCGCGGGTGCGCGCCCTGCTGCGGGATGCCGGACGAACACCGGCGGAGGAACCGCGATGACCGCCAGCACACCTTCCCAGGTACTGTCCACACTGGACGAACTGCTCGGTGCGCGGGACAAGGTCCGGCCGCGCAAGGAGCGCCGCACCGCCCCACCCGGGCGAGCGGTGGTGATCCTGCTGCGGGCGGCGGTGATCGCGGTCGCCGTCGGCGGCTGGGAGTGGTTCGCGCGGCTGGGCGTGATCGACCCGTTCTTCTGGTCCATGCCGAGCGAGATCTGGGCCAAGGCCGTGCAGCAGTTCTCCTCGGGCACGCTGATCAGCGACACCGCCTACACCTTCGGCAGCGCCATCGCCGGATTCCTGCTCGGCACCTTGCTCGGGGTAGCCATCGGCCTGTCCTTCTGGTGGTCGCGGACCTACGCCAAGGTCGCCGAACCGTTCGTGGTGGCGCTGGAGGCGATTCCGAAGCTCGCGTTGGCACCGATCGTGGTGCTGGTGCTCGGCATCGGGATCTCCTCGAAGATCGCGATGGCCACCGCGCTGGTGGTCGCGGTGCAGGCGCTGGGTGCCGCCGCCGGGGTGCGCGCCATCGATCCGGACCTGACCAGGATGCTCAACAGCCTCGGCGCCAGCCGGTGGAAGGTGTTCCGCAGCGTCGTGGTGCCCGGCACGATGCCGTGGATCATCTCCGGGCTTCGGGTCACCATCGGGCTCGCGCTCGCTGGCGCGATCGTCGGCGAGTACATCGGCTCCGAGCGCGGACTCGGGCGGCTAGTCGTCTACGCGGGGACGGTGTACGACATCTCGCTGATCTGGGTCGGCGTGCTCATCCTCGCGTTGCTCTCGCTGCTGCTGTACCTGGTCGTCGGACTCGTGGAGCGCCGACTGCGCGCCCAACTACTGCACGGAGGCAATTGACATGCGGCCAACGTGGCACGGCTCGCGCCGCGCGGCGCTGCGGCTCGCGGCGGCCAGCGCCGCCGCGGTGCTGGTGCTCAGCGGGTGCGGCTCGACGTCCAGCGGCGACACCAGCGAGGTGGTCATCGCCGAACCCGCGCACAGCCTGGGCTACCTGCCCCTGTACGTCGGCATCGATCGGGGCATCTTCGCCAAGCACGGTCTCGACGTGCGCGCGCTGACCCTGCAGGGCGGTGCCGCGCACACCAACGCCGTGCTCAGCAGGCAGGCGTGGGGCTTCATCGGCGGCCCCGAGCACAATGGCTTCGTGCAGGCCCAGAACCAGTCGCAGAGCGCGTCGATCAAGGCAGTGGTCAACGTGGTCAACCGGGGCAACGTGTACTTCACCGCAGCAGCCGGGAAAGACGCGCCGCCGATGACCGACGTGCGGTCGGTGGCGAACTACCTGCGCGGCAAGCGAGTGGTTACCGGGGCCTACGGCGGCACGCCGAACTCGATCCTGCGCTACGTGATGGCCGAAGGCGGGCTGCGCGCGACTGACCTGAAGCTCATCGAGGCCGTGGACGCGGCCGCGCCGATGAGCATCGTGGCGCAGGGCCAAGCCGACGTCGCGGTGGTCGCCGACCCGGTGCTGGCGCAGGGCGTGGCGCAGGGCGTCTGGCAGGAACCGTTCTTCAGCCCGCCGAGCGGACTCGGCCCCTACGCGTATTCGACCGTGAACGTCCGAACCGACACCGCGACCGGCGACGGCGCGGCGACCACTCGGAAGTTCGTGCAGGGCATGCTGGAGGCGCTCGCGGTGGTCCGCGACGACCGGCAGGCCGCGACCGAGGTCGCCAAGAAGGAGTTCAGCAACCTGCCACCGGAAGTCGTCGAGGCGACGCTGCAACGCGCCTACGCCGACCAGTTGTGGGAGTACTCCGGTGACATCAGCGAACAGGCGGTGGCCACCGCGCTGACCGTGGTGCGCCGCGCGGGCGTGCTCAAGGACGGCGACAGGCCGGTGGGCTACGCGGATGTCGTCGACCCGGAGTTCGTCCGGGCTGCCGCGCCGAAGTAGTCCGCGGCGGATGAGCACGACGCAACACCGCCTGCCGACCGGGCTGCGGCGGGAACAGCTGGTCATCTGCTGCGGCCTGGTCGCGGCGACCCAGATGACCTGGGGCTCGGTGGTTCCGGTGCTGCCGGTGTACGCGGCGTCCTTCGGCGCTGGCCCCGCGATGCTCGGCCTGGTCGTCGGGATCTTCGGGGTCGGTCGGCTGCTGGCGAACCTGCCAGCGGGCCTGCTGCTGGCCCGGGTTCCGGCGCGGCCCCTGCTGCTGATCTCGGTGGCGGGCGTGGTGGTCCTGACCGTCGCGACCGGCTTCGTCACCTCGCTGCCGCAGCTGGTGGCGGCGCGCCTGGTCAACGGTGTGCTCGGCGCGGTGGCGATCACCAGCGGGCAGACCCTGTTGGCGCAGCGCACGCCGAAGTGGCGGCGCGGCCGCGACATGGCGACGTTGCAGGCGATGCAGCTGGTCGGCGGGGCCGGTGGGCCCGCGCTCGGTGGCCTGGCGATGCTGCTGGGCGGCCCGACGCTGGTCTTCGGCCTCGCCGGTGCCGCCGCCGCGATCTTCCTCTGCTGGGCGCTGATCCGCCCCGACGACGGTCCGCTGGTGCGCGATGGCGACGCGCCGCTGGAGTTCGACGACGAGCCAGCGCCGAGGTCGTTGGCCAGCAAGGCGTTGCTGGCGGTGAACATCGTGGGTTTCGCGGTTTTCTTCGCCCGTTTCGGCGGCCAGCAGTCGCTGATCCCGCTGATCGCCTACCAGCACGTCGGGGTTTCGCCGGAGCTGTTCGGCCTGGGTTTGGGCGTGGTGACCGGCCTGTCGTTGTTGCTGCTGCCGCTGACCGTGCAGCTGGCCGAGCGGTTCGGCCGACGGCCGGTGCTCGCGGCGTCGCTGCTGGCCAGCGGTGCGGCCACCGGGTTGTACCTGGCCGTCGACGAGCCGCTGGGTTTTCTCGGCGTGCTGCTGGTGGTCGGCGGCCTGACCGCGATCAGCGGGCCGCTGCCAGCGGCGATGCTGGCCGACCACGCCCCGCCGAACCGGATCGGCGTGGCCACCGGCATCTTCCGCACCTGCGGCGATCTGGCCACGGTGCTGGGGCCGGTGCTGCTCGGCTGGCTCTACGAGCGGTTCGGGATGTCGCTGCCGATCGTCTTGCTCGCGGTGTCCGGAGTCGCGGCGGCACTCGCATTCGCCGCGCTGACCAGGGTCCGGTAGACCGCTACCGGCCGCCCAGGGCCGTGCTGACGTCGCGCGCCGCCGCGAGCAGCGTCGGGGCGAACTCCTCCATCCGCTGGATGGTCCAGCGGTCGTGCGGTCCGCTGACCGTCAGGCCCGCGATCACATCTCGGGAGGTCCGCACCGGCGCGGAGATCCCGGCGATGCCCACGCCCTTGTCACCGATGCTCGCGTGGTAACCGCGGCGGCGGATCAGTTCCAGCTCGCGTGGCAGGCGGCTCATGTCGCGTCCGGCCGAGGCGCCGTCGGCCAGTACCGAGGCGACCTGTTCCGGCGGCAGGAACGCGGTGATGACCTTGCCGGTGACGCCCACGTAGAGCGGGTTGGCCTCGCCGATGTGCGCGACGCGCCGAACCGGCTGCGAGCTGTCCGCGCCGTCGACGCACACCCGTTGCAGGCCGACCCGCAGTTGCAGGGTCACGGTTTCGCCGCTGGCGTCCCGCAGCCGTTGCAGGTGGCTGTGCGCGGTCGCCCGCAGCGGCGAGTTGTCCAGCACCCGGGTGGCCAACAGCAGCAGCGCCGGACCGGGTTCGTACCGGCGGGTTTCCGGGTCGCGAGCCACCAGTCCCCGGCCGCACAGCATCGCGAGCAGCCGAGACGCCGTGCTCTTGTCCAAGCCCGCCGCGGTCGCCAACTCCATCAGGCCAGCTGGCGCGGACCGGGCCGCGATCTCGTCGAGCAGGTCGAAAGCCCGATCAGCACTCGTCGCCATCCTCTCACTCTACAAGAATGTGTTGTTCATATTGAGAGCGATGGCTTAGCGTTTGGCCGAGCCACCGCCTGGCTCCCGAAGTGGCGACGCCGAACCTGGTGACCGCCACGCGTCTCTCAGCGCGGAGAGGAGTTGCGAGCAGCCGTGAGCCGTCCAATTCCGCTGTGCAGCTCGGATTCCTCGACCGCCCGAACGAACCGCGATCCCCGTTGTCCAATTCGGACTGTTCGCTCGCGGAACGTCCCCGCGCGTTTCCGCCCACAGGAGCCGTGATGTCAGAAGCCGTTCGCGAAAAACGCCCCATCGCCGAACGGATCGCGGCGGGCGTGCTGCTCGCGCTGTCCGTGCTGCTGCTGACCGTCTCGCTCGGTTACGGCTTCTTCGACGGAAACCGCCCCGGACCGGGCATGTACCCGACGATCATCTCCAGTGGACTGCTCGTCGCATCGCTGGCCTGGCTGTGCGCCGGAGCTCGTGCGCCGGAAACCCGGCCGACGGAAGCGGAACCGGCCGACGACGCCGATGCCCCGATCGACGAGCAGCCGCCCATCGACGCCATCGGGTTCCGCCGCATCGCGTTCGTGGTCGCCTGGACCCTGATTCCGTTGCTGCTGCTGGAAACGGTCGGCTACCTGATCTCCCTGACCGGCTACGTCGCCGGGCTGCTGATCGTCATCGGCCGCAGTCGGATCTGGATCGCGTTGCCCGCGACGGCGATCGGCGTGCTCGGCACCGCCTACGGGGCCAACGCACTGGGCATCGTGCTGCCCGATCCGCTGAACATCATCCAGCTACTGGGACTGTAGAGGCCGCGCCATGAACATCATCAGCGATCTCGCGTTGGGCTTCTCCCACGTCCTGACCGTGCAGAACCTCAGCTACGCGGTGCTCGGCTGCGCGCTGGGCATGATCACCGGTGTGCTGCCGGGCTTCGGCCCGTCGGCGGCCACCACGCTGCTGCTGCCGCTGGCGTTCGTCGTCGGCCCCACCGCCTCGATCGTGATGATCTCGGCCATCTACTACGGATCCATGTACGGCGGCACGATCACCTCGGTGCTGCTGCGGGTGCCCGGTGAGGTCGCGTCCGTGGCGACCTGCCTGGACGGCTACGAGATGACCAGACGCGGCCAGGCGGGCAAAGCGCTGTCGATCGCCGCCATCGGGTCGTTCATCGGCGGCATGATCGCGCTGCTCGGCATGATCTTCGCCAGTCAACTGGCCGACCTGGCGTTGGCACTGGGCCCACCGGAACTCTTCGCGCTCAGCCTGCTGGCGCTCGGCCTCGTCATCGGCCTGGCCGGAAAGTCGGTGGTCAAGGGATTGGTGTCGGCGCTGCTTGGGCTGTTCGTCGGCGCCATCGGCCTCGACCTGGTCACCGGTGCGCCGCGCTTCACGATGGGCATCGTCGAACTGCGCGACGGCGTGGAGTTCGTCGCGGTGATCATGGGGTTGTTCGGGCTCGCCGAAATCCTCGAACACATCGGCAGCCGCACCACGGTCGACTTCTCCGGCAAGATCGGCTCGGTTCGGTTGAGCTGGCAGGACTTCCGGGAAAGCCTCGGCGCCATCGCGCGCGGCACCGGGATCGGGTTCTTCTTCGGACTGGTGCCCGGCTCGCCCGCCGCCGCCTGCTCGTTCGCGTCCTACGCGGTGGAAAAGCGGGTGTCGAAAACCCCGCACCGGTTCGGCAAGGGCGCCATCCAGGGCGTCGCCGGTCCGGAGACCGCCAACAACGCGTTGGCCATCTCGAACTTCATCCCGCTGCTGACCCTGGGCATCCCGTCGTCGGCGACGATGGCGATCCTGCTCGGCGCCTTCACCATCAACGGGCTGCAGCCCGGACCGCTGCTGTTCGCCCAACAACCCGAGATCGCCTGGGGATTCATCGCCAGCCTGGCGGTGTCCAACGTCATCCTGCTGATCATGGCGCTGCCGATGGTTCGGATGTGGGTGGCGGTGCTGCGGATTCCGCCGATGGTGCTCTACGCGCTCACCCTCGGCTTCATGACCGTCGGCGCCTACACCATCAACAACCGGGTTTTCGACATCGCGGTGATGTGGATCGCCGGACTGATCGGACTCGTGCTGCGCCGCTTGGACGTGCCGCTCGCGCCAGCGGCCCTGACGTTGGTGCTCGGTCCGATGCTGGAGGAGAACTTCCGCCGGACCCTTTCCATCCACCAGGGCAGTTTCGCCGGATTCATCACCAGCCCGGTCGCCATCGCCGCCTACCTGTTGATCGTGCTGACCATCGTGGTCAAAGCCGTCGGGACCATCCGAGGTTTGGCGGGTCGGCGCGCCGCCAGCCGAAGCAGCATCGATGTCGTCGGACATCTGTGAGCCCCACCGAAGAACTGGAGACGCGATGAAGCGAACCCCGTTGGCCGCCGCGCTGGCCGCCGGTCTGCTGTGCCTGAGCGCCTGCGGCACGCTCAGCAACTCCGACCAGGGCGCCTACCCGAAGCAGGGCGACACCGTTGCGCTGCTGCTCGGCCTGTCCGCGGGCGGCACCACCGACACCTGGGCGCGCATCCTCTCCGATGAACTGAGCCAGAAGTCCGGGGCGAAGTTCCAGGTGGTGAACAAGCCCGGCTCCGGCGGACAGCTGGCCATCAACGAACTGCTGGCCAAGAAGGACGTCAACGTCATCGCGAACGTCAACCTGCCCACCGCGCTGAAGTACCTCTACCCGAACGCGCAAGCGGACTACTCGCGGCAGGACTTCTCGCTGGTCGGCTGCACCGGCTACACCCCGAACGTCATCGCGGTGCACGCCGACTCGCCGTACCGGACGTTCTCGGATCTGATCAACGACATCCACGCGCGGCCAGGCAAGGTCAACGCCGCCGCCGACGGCGCGCTCAGCGACGACACCGTGGCCTACGCGAACTTCGCGCGCGCGGCAGCCGCCGACTTCAACACCGTCGTGGTGGACGGTGCGTCGGAGAAGGTCACCTCGCTGCTCGGCAAGCAGGTGGACTTCTTCAGCGGCGGGCTCACCGGACTCCAAGCGCAGTACAACGCGGGGCAGTTCCGGATCCTGGCGACGCTGGCCGACCAGCGCAGCCCGTACCTCCCGGACGTGCCCACCGCCAAGGAACAGGGCGTCGACCTGCTTTCCGACTCGTACTTCTGCGTCACGATGGCCGCTGGTGCCCCGGAAGAGGCGCGGGCGAGCCTGGAGAACGTGATGCGCGAGGTCAGCGCCGACCCGAAGTACCAGCAGGCGAACGCGAAGGTCGGCATGGAGGTGAAATTCCTCGACGGCCAACAGCTTTCGACGCTCTGGTCGCAGCAGGAGACGAACCTCCGCGAAATCATCAAGACGATCGGCTGAGAGGCACCCGACGGTCGTGAGTGCGAAAACCGGCTCCAGCGCGCTTTCGCACTCACGACCCCCGTTCATCGAAGGGGAGAAGATGACCAACCCGAGCGCTGACCAGCACGGCTTCTTGGACGAGCCGCCGGAATTCCACGAGAAGCTGCTCGACTACGGCGAACGCCCGTACTGGTCGCCGGATGGCAGCCGAATCGCCTTCATCGACAAGAACTTCGGCGATGTTTGCGAGCTGGACCTGCAATCGCGGCAGGTTCGCAACCTCACCAAGGACAACGGCGCACACCACAGCTTCCTCCGCGTTCTGTTCCTGCCCAACGGGGATTACCTGCTGATCGGCCCGAAGCACTTCGAGGACCGGGAGCGCAGCCGGTTCGACTCCTCGGAGCTGTGGTTCATGGACCGCGACGCCGCCGAGCCGCCTCGACCGCTGGGCCGCAAGATCTTCGAGGGCTGCGGGGTCTCCACGCTGACGCCGACGCTGACGTACTCGGTGCACGGCCGGATCGACCCGAGCACCGGCGCGCCGGAGGACTTCGAGATCCGGGTCGCCGACATCGACTACTCCGGCGACCGGCCCGAACTGGTGGACCGCAAGGTCGTCTACACCACCCGCAACGGTCGCTGCCCGGAGCCGCAGGACTTCCGGCACAACGACACCGAGGTCATCTTCGCCGAGTACGTCAACCGCTTCCCCCGGCGCAACACGCTGGACTGGAAGACGGTGGTGAAGGGCGTCGAGGTGGAAACCGGCGTGGTCCGGACCTACATCGACGAGCACCTCACCCACAACGAGCCGGAAGGCATCTTCCCCGACGGCGAGCACATCTGCCTCGAATCGTCCTGCGACTTCGAGAACTACTGGCCACCGATCGACCTGTGGAAGCTCAAGCTCGACGGCAGCGGTCGGCGGGTGCGGATGACCGCCGCCATCAACCGCCCACCGTGGCGGTGCAGCAACTCCAACGTCAGCCCGGACGGCCGCTGGCTGGCGTTCATGGTCAACACCCGAGGCGACATGTCCGGCTACGGCCGCGGCCTGGGCCTCCTCGACCTCGAAAAATGGGGCCAGAGCGAAGCTTCCCAACAATGGGAGGCACCAGCCGCCTACCGCAGCATCCCGATCAGCAGCTAGCGCGCCTGGCCGAGGGTGGCGACCGCCTCGGGCGCAGGGTCGTCTTTGGTTTGCTGGGGGGGATTTCGCGCGAAATCGCCCCCAGCCCCGCACGAGGACTGCCGATTTCGCGCGAAATCGCCAGCCCGCTCCGCGAGTCCGCCGCGGCCGCTCGTCGGAAGATCTCGCCGCGCCTGCGCGTGAATCGCGCCCTTGGACAGTCGTGCGGGCTCGGCGTCGAAGTCACCAGCGGGTGTCTCGGCGGCTACTTCAGCGCGGCCGTCCATTCGGTGATGGTGGTGACTTCGGCTTGGCGGGGGAAGACCTTCTCCAGGAGTACCCGGTGCACCTCGGGGTCGGCGTCCAGGCAGCCGTCGGAGAGGACGGCCAGGCGGTAGTCCAGGTCGGCGGCCTGCCGAAGTGTGGACAGCACCACGCCGCTGGTGGCGATGCCGGTCAGCACCAGTGTGTCGATGTCGCCCGCGCGCAGCACCACGTCCAAGTCGCTGCCGGAGAAGGCGGAGACGCGGCGTTTGATCACCACCACGTCACCCTCGGCGGGTGCGACGGCCGGGTGGATCTCGGTGGTGGCGTCCTCGGTGCTGAAGGCCGCCCCGGATCCGGCGATGGCGGAGAAACCCAGGTTGCGCTTGCTGACCTCCGGGAAGCCGGGCCGGAACGCGACCCGCACGTAGATCACCGGGACGTCGGCCGCGCGGGCCGCGGTGATCGCCGTCCCGAGTCGGGGCAGGTACTCGGCGTCGTCGGCGAATCGCTCGACGATGCCGCGCTGCACGTCCATGACCAGCAAGGCTGCCTTGGGCACGTTCTCAACCCTTCCGGATTCGGGTGACCGCCGGATCGACCGACCGGGTTGGCCAGCCGTCGGCCGAATAGCCGAACGATACCGCCGAACCGCTGGCGCCGCCGCGTTCCGGACATCCGGGCATCCGCCATCCATTGTGGACATTTGGGCGGATCAGGCCGCTTTCCGGCGAACTCGTTTTTCTGCACAGCAGACATAGCACTGCCCGACACGCCGGAAGCCTTGCCTCAAGTCCGACAAAAACTGTACGTTGTGGAGACAAACTTTCTGCAATAAAGAAAACACTGCACGGCTGCGAGGAAACGGGATGACGCACATCGAGTCCGACGTCACCAAGTGCCAGGGCTACGCCAACTGCGTCGCGCTTGGCAGCGAGCACTTCGACCTCGACGACGACGGCCTGGTGGTGGTCCTGCGCGAGGCGGTCGAAGACGACGAGCGCGAGACCGTCGAAGCCGCGGTGCGCAGTTGCCCGGTCAACGCGATCTGGGTCCGCGAAGGATGATCCGCCGCGTCGTCGTGGTCGGCGCCTCCGTCGGCGGGGCCGCCGCCGTGCGCGGCCTGCGCTCCAGGGGTTTCGACGGCGAGATCACCGTCATCTCCGCCGACCCGCACCTGCCGCACGACAAGCCGCCGCTTTCCAAACAGCTGCTGGCCGGGGCGTTCGACGCCGAGCAGATCTCGCTGCTGGACGCCGAAACCCTCGCCGGGATCGACCTGCGTCGCGGCGTGGCCGCCACCGGCCTGGACGTCGGTCGGCGCGAAGTACTGCTGGACGGCGGCGGGAGGGTCGGCTACGACGCGCTGATCATCGCCACCGGCGCGCGGGCCCGCACCCTGCCGGGCGAGCCGATCCCCGGTGTGCACGTGCTGCGCAGCCTCGCCGATGCGACGGCGCTGCGCGCCGACCTGCTGCGCGGCGGTCCGCTGGCGGTCGTCGGCGGCGGCTTCGTCGGCGGCGAGGTCGCCGCCACCGCACGCGGCCTGGGCGTCCCGACCACCATCGTCGAGGCGCTGCCCACCCCGTTCTTCCGCGCCGTCGGGCCGGTCGTCGGCGAACTGCTGGCCGAGCTGCACGAAGCGCATGAAGTCGGGCTGCTCACCGGAGTTCGGGTCGCGGGATTCGAACGCGGCCGCGACAGCGTGCGCGCGGTCGTGCTGGAGGGTGGCGCCAGGGTCGAGGCCAGCGTCGTGGTGGTCGGTGTCGGCGTCACGCCCAACACCGAATGGCTGGCCGGATCCCCGGTGCTGGTGGACGACGGCGTGGTCTGCGACGAGCACGGCGCGGTGCGCGGCGCGGCACACGTCTACGCCGTCGGTGACGTCGCGCGGTGGGCCGACCCCCGGGACGGCGCGCACCACCGGGTCGAGCACTGGACCACCGCCAACGAGCACGGCGACCTGGTCGCGCACAACCTGCTGGCCGAGCCCGGTGCGCGCCGCGCGCACACCGACGTGCCCTACTTCTGGTCCGACCAGCACGGCCTGAAGATCCAGCTGGTCGGCCGGGTCGGCGCCGAAGACCACGTCGAACTGCGCCGCGCCGGGAACCGCACCATCGCGCTGTACTCCGCCGCTGGCCAACTCACCGCCGCGGTGACGTTGGGCTGGCCGCGCGCCCTGGCGACCTGCCGCCGACTGCTGCGGGAGGGCGCCGACCTGGCCGCCGCGCTGGCGGCGCTCGAACCTGCCGAAGCAATCGAACGACAACGCGAGAGGGTGAATTGATGGGCGAGGACCGCTCCTACCCCGCCGTGCGGGACATGGTGAACACCCGCGACGGGGTGATCAGCCGCGACATCTTCATGAGCGAGCGGATTCACCAGGCGGAGCTGGAAAACCTGTTCCCGCGCGCGTGGCTGTTCGTCGGGCACGCCACCCAGGTGCCCAAGCCGGGCGACTTCTTCTCGTCCTGGATGGGCGCCGACCCGGTGCTGCTGACCCGGGACGACAAGGGCGAGTTGCACGTGCTGCTGAACTCGTGCCGACACCGGGGCATGCGGGTCTGCCGGTACGACGCAGGCAACTCGATGCAGTTCACCTGCCCGTACCACGCCTGGTCTTACTCGATGGACGGGTCGCTGGTCGCGGTACCCGGCGACCTGCACGGCGTGCCGCACAACCGCGCCGCCTACGGCGGCCGGTTGGAGAAGGAGAAGTGGGGCCTGGTGCGCGCCCCGAAGATCAAGGACTACAAGGGGCTGGTGTTCGCCAGCTGGGACGCGCAGGCACCCGAGTTCGACGACTACGTCGGCAATTTCCGCTTCTGGCTGGACAACCTCGCCGACGCCTTCGACGGCACGGAAGCCGGGACCGAGGTCTTCCACGGCGTGCAGAAGTGGCGGATCAAGTCGAACTGGAAGTTCGTCTCGGAGAACTTCCTCGGCGACACCTACCACGGCGAATCCACCCACGCCTCCGTCGAAGCGGTCGGCATCGGCCCCGGCGGCAAGGGCAAGCGCAGGCACGGCGAGCTGCAGAACCAGGGCGGTTTCTCCAAGGGCCGGATGAAGACCTCGTTCCGGCTCGGGCACGGCGCCTCGGACAACCTCGACTACGAGCTGCCCTACCCGGAATTCGCCCAAGATCGGTTGACCGACTACTTCGCCGACGCCTGGCAGACCCGTGCGGCGAAGCTGCGCGCCGAAGGCCGCCCGCTGGGTGGTCGTGGTCCGGCCACGATGTTCCCGAACATGTCCTTCTCGGCCGGTTTTCCGCGCACCATCCTGGTCTCGCACCCGCGCGGGCCGTGGGAGACCGAGGTGTGGCGCTGGTACCTGGTGGACAGCAGCGCCCCGGAGCACGTGCGCGATTGGCTGCGGCACTACTACATGCGCTATTCCGGCCCGGGCGGCATGACCGAGCAGGACGACATGGAGAACTGGGACTACGCCACCGAGGCCAGTCGAGGCGTGGTGGCCCGCCGCTACCCGTACAACTACCAGCAGGGTCTCGGCGACGAGCAGCCCAGCGACCTGCCCGGCGCGGTGCACTCGCACCACGCGATCGCCGGTGAGGTGAACGCGCGCGCCTTCTACCGGCGGTGGGCCGAGTTCACCGACGGGCTTTCCTGGCCGGAGCTCAACGAGCTCGCCGAGCAGGACGAGCGCGCCAAGCCGGTTGCGAAGGAGGCGTGATGCTGACCGACGAACGACAGCAGCGGCTGCTGCTGACCGCCGACGTCGCGGATTTCCTCTACGCGGAGGCGGATCTGCTCGACCAGCGGCGCTACCACGAGTGGTTGGAGCTGCTGGCGGAGGACTTCCAGTATTCGATGCCGATCCGGATGAACGTCTCCTTCGACCAGCCCGACGAGCAGGAGCAGACCCGGGCGGGTACGGACATCTGCTGGTTCGACGAGAGCAAGGAGACCGTGTCGCTGCGGGTCGATCAGCTGATGACCGGCAAGCACTGGGCGGAGGAGCCGGTCTCGCGGGTCTCCCACCTGGTCACCAACGTCCGGCTCACCGAGGTGGCGCTACCCGAGGTCTCGGTGACCTGCCGATTCCTGGTGTACCGCAACAGGGTCGCGGACGAGACCGACTTCCTAGTCGGCCGCCGCCAAGACCGCCTCCGCAGAGTCGAAGACACCTGGCAGATCTACCAACGCGAACTACTCCTCGACCAATCAGTACTCCTAGCCAAGAACCTATCCACCTTCGTGTGATCCACCCCGCGATGCGAGCTGAGTGAAGGGCACCTTCGACCGACTATGCCGGTCAAAGGTGCCCTTCACTCTTCACACGAACGGCGGGTTGAGCGAGGCGGTAGTATTCTGCTGTGCAGAAAGAGCTACCGGCCTATCCGATCTCCTCGGTCGACAACGCGCTGCGGTTGCTGCTGATGTTCCGCGATCGGCAGCGGCTCCGGTTGTCCGATGTGAGCGCCTCGCTGGACGTCGCGCACTCCACCGCGCACCGGCTGCTGGCGATGTTGGCATACCACGACTTCGTGCGCCAGGAACCCAACCTGCGGACCTACATCGCCGGTCCCGCACTGGTGGACATCGGCTTCGCCGCAGTGCGCAACATGGACATCCGCACGCACGCCCGCCCCATCCTGGAGGCACTGGCCGAAGAGGTGGAGGAAACGGTCCACCTGGCACAGCTGGAAGGCAACAAGGTCCGCTACCTCGACGCCGCCGAATGCAGCCGCATTCTCCGGGTGGCCGCCCGCACCGGCCAACTGCTGCCCGCCAACTGCACCGCCACCGGCAAAGCGCTGCTGGCCGAACTCAGCACGGAGCACCTCGACGAACTGTTCCCGCCTGGCAAGCGCCTGCCCACCTCGACCAGGCACTCCGAGTCCAGCCGCAAGGCCCTCGACGCGGAGCTGAGCCGGGTGCGGGAGCAGGGTTACGCCACCAACACCCGGGAAAGCGACGAAGACATCGTCTCGGTGGCGACGGTGGTGCGAAACGCTCGGGGCACCGCGATCGCGGCGATCAACGCGTCCTCCCCCGCGACCCGACTGCCGAAGAAGAAGCAGCTCCAGGTGGTGCGGCAGTTGCAGTCCGGCGCCCGGCAGCTGGAAGAAATCCTCGCCGGAATCGTCGACGGCTGAAAACAAGCGCGAAATCGCCAACTGCCCGCGCCGCAACCTGACAGGTTCCGCGGCTCAGCCGCCGAATGCTTCGCGCAGCAGCGCGACGTACTCCGGCGAGCTGTGCATCACCTCGTCGACGAGCTGGTCGATCTCCTCGCCGCTGGCGAAGGAGACCGGGCGCTTCTGCGCCTTGGCGTCGGCGATGTAGCGCGGGTCGGTCACCACTTCCCGGAAAGCGGTCCGGAAGGCGTCGAGCACCACCGGGTCCATGCCCGGCGGTCCGGCCAGCGAACGCCCGCTGGCGATCAACCGCACGTGGTCCTCGATGATGGTCCGGTTCGCGTCGTTGGCCAGCGAGCTCAGCGTCGGCACGCCGGGCAGTTCCGGAACCGGCTGGTCGCCGATCAGCAGCAGCGGCTTCGCGTCGCCGCTCTTCACCGCGGGCAGCTGGCTGGACAACGAGCGGCTGTGGCAAGCCGCGTATCCGGACATCACCGCGAGCCAAGCCTCGCCGCTGCCGACGAAACCGGTGACGACCTTGGCGTTCAGCTTCAGCGCCGCGTTGACCACCACCGCGTCGATGTACTCGTTGGAGCCCGGCCCGGTGGCCACCGCGCGAATCGGTTCGCGGGCGTGGTAGAGGTCCTGCAACGTGTCGTACGGGCTGCTGGCGGCGGTCATGGTCAGGTCCGGCTCGCCGCTGATCCGGCCGATGTAGGAGAAGTCCTGCGCCCGGTAGCGCACCCCCTGCGCACCGGCCAGCGCGCTGCCCAGGTGGCCGACGGTGTTCAGCAGGGTGATCTTGGTGCCGTCTGGCTTGGCCTTCCACACGTCGTTGGTGGCCAGCAGACCACCGGCACCGGGCTTGTTGATCACCACCACGTCGGCGTGCAGTTTCTTGCCGAGCTCCGGTGCCAGCTGGCGCGCGTAGAGGTCGTAGCCGCCACCGGGCTCGAACGGCACGATCAGCTCGATCGTCTTGCCCGCCAACGGTCCTTGGGCGGTGTCGGCGTCGGCCCGGTCGAAGACCGAGCAGCCCGCGAGCAGCGTGGTCGCGGCGAACGCGGCGAGAATCCGGCGGATCGCGGACCGGGCGCGTGGCCCGCTGGATGCGGTGCGGTTCAAGACTGCTCCCAGACGGCGGTGGGGATCGGAATGGTCAGCACGAATTCGAAGGCCAGGTAGATCCCGGCCAGCACCACGGCCGCGTAGACCACGCTGAACAGCCAGGACCGACGCGCCCCGAACCGCAGGTAGCACAACGCGAACAACGGCGCGGCGATGAGCAGTCCCAACAGGTAGAGCGCGACGAAGAAGCCCGCCGCCCAGCCCAGTGCCGCGACCCACGCGCGCCGACCGGCGGTGGCGAAGACGTAGTCGACGTCCCCGTCGGCCGCGTCCGTCGGAGCTTCCGGCTCGACCGGGTCCGCCCGCCGTCGGTGCCACAGCAGCGTCGCCAGGTGCGCCAGGCTCAGCAGCAGCGCGACGCCGCTGACGATGGTCGGGAACAGCGCGGTGCGAAACGGCCAAGCCCCGGTGGCCAGCAGCGCGGCGCCGAACACCAGCACCAGCACGGCCGTGATGACCAGGTCGGTGTTCTTCGCATGGCCGCGAGGTGCGGGAGTTCGCTGTGCCTGGGTCATTTGCTGGCCACCTTGCTGAGTTCGCGCCGCCGGTTGCGGCGTTCCCGCCACAACGGCAGCCAGAGCGCGAGGACGATGAGGACGGCGATGCCGAGGAAGATCGGCCGGGTCAGCCAACTCCAGCCGAACAGCGAATAGGACAGGAAGAAGTAGCGCTCCGCGATGTCACCGAGCACGATGCCCAGCAGCAGCGGAACCCGCGGCCAGTTGAAGTGGATGCAGGCCACCCCGAGCGCTCCGAAGGCCAGCATCACCAGCACGTCGCCGAAGCTGTTGGTGGAGCTGTACGCGCCGAGGCAGAGGAACAGCAGCAGGAACGGCACCAGCGTCTGGCCGGGGATGTGCACCAGCTTGGTCAGCGGCCGCAGCACCGCGAAGGCCAGCGCGGTCGAGATCAGCGTGGCCGCCACGGTGATCCACACCATCGAGAAGGTCACGTCGAGGTCGTTGGTGAGCATCTCGAAGCCGGGGTCGAGCCCGACGATCAGGAAGGCGCTGAGCAGCACCGCGCTACCAGCCGAGCCGGGGATGCCGAAGGCGATGGTGGGGATCAGCGAGCCGGAGTCCTTGGCGTTGTTGGTGGCGCTGGCGGCGATGACGCCCTCGATGGCTCCGTTGCCGAATTCCTCCGGGCGCTTGGAGATCTGCTTGGCGTGGCCGTAGGCGATGAACTGCGCCACCGAGCCGCCCAGTCCCGGCACCAGGCCGACGCCGGTGCCGATCGCGCTGGAGCGCAGCACCAGGCTCCAGTGCCGCAGCGCCTCGCGCGCGCCCGTTCCGGCGCGGTGCACGTCACTGGGCGCGGTGTGCTGCGCGACGCTGGTCTTGGACAGCATCAGCTGCAGCACCTCGGCTCCGCCGAAGAGCCCGACCACCACCGGGATGATGTCGATGCCGTCCCACAGGTAGATCTCGCCGAAGGTGTAGCGCGGCACGCCGTCGACGGGATCCATGCCGACCAGCGCGACCAGCAGGCCGAGGCAGGCCATGATCAGGCCCTTGTACAGGTCGCGGCCGGAGAGGATCACCACGAAGGTCAGCGCCAGCAGCGCGAGTCCGAAGAACTCCGGTGGACCGAGTTGCAGCACCAGCGGCCGGATGATCGGGACCGACAGGGCCAGCACCACGGCGCCGAAGATGGCACCAACCGCCGAGCTGGCCAGCGCCGCTCCCAGTGCCCGGCCCGCCTGGCCGCGCCGGGTCAGCGGATAGCCGTCGAGCACCACGGCGGCCGAGGTCGCCTCACCGGGGACGCCGAACAGGATCGAGGTCAGGTCACCGGTCGTCGCGGTGACCACGTACATCCCGAGCAGCAGCGCGAAGGCCGGGATCGGGTCCATGTTGAAGGTGAACGGCAGCATCAGCGCCAGCGTCACCGCGCCGCCGAGTCCGGGCAGGATTCCGACCAGGAAGCCGATCGCGATGCCGAGCAGCATCATCGCGATGGTCTGCAACTGCAGCACTTGGTCGAGGCTGGCTAGGAGTGCTTCGATCACTGTTCCTCCGCCGGGAACGGTCTCGCGGGCTGCGCCGCTTCGGCCGGGGGAAGCAGAGTTCGTCCACTTTGACGACCGGGGCACGTGGTGGGACGGGGAAGTCCTTCTTGCCGCCACCAAGAAGTTTTTTCTGCTCCGTGGCGGGATCAAGGTAGCCGAGGGCATCAGGAGCGTCAAGATTGCCCGCCGCGCATCGCGTCGCTACTGTGCATCAACAAGAAGATTTTTCTTGAACGGAGAAATACTGGAGGACCTTCGGTTGCGGCACATCGGAGTGATCGGGCTCGGCGGGATGGGCGCGGCGTTGACGAAAAGCCTGCTCGACGCCGGTTATTCGGTCAGCTGCTGGGACCGGCGGACCGAGGCGGCGAGGCCGCTGGCCGAACTCGGCGCGCGGGTCGCCGGTGGTGCGCGGGAGCTGGCCGCCGAGGTCGAGTTGGCGCTGACCTTCCTGCCCGGCCCGGCGCAGGTCCGCGAAGTCGCGTTGGACCCGGACGGCGTGCTCGCCGGTCTCGCACCCGGGGCGATGATGTTGGACATGTCGACCTGCGAGCCGGTCCTGGCCACCGAGCTCGACGCGGCATTTCGCGCCGTTGGCCGGAAATTCGCCGATTGCCCGGTGAGTCGGCGGGCGCCGCGGATGACCGCGCTGGTCGGTGGCCCGACAGGCGCGCTCGGGGCCGCCGAGCCGGTGCTCGCCACCGTCACCGAACACATCGTCTACTGTGGACAGATCGGGGCCGGTTACGCCACCAAGCTGCTCAACCAGCAGATCAAGTACACCTGGTACCTGGCATCCGTCGAAGCCCTCGCCACCGCCCGGAAGCTGGGCCTGGATCCGGCGCTGGTGGTCGACGCGGTGCGCAAGAGCAGCGGCGGCGACTCCGGATTCGCCAACGCCGCCGAGTACTTCCTCGGCGACGACCAGGCGATGCGGACGCACGCCCCGGCCAGCACGATCGAGAAGGACATGCTGCTCGCCGAGGCGATGACCACCCGCGCCGGGACCCGCAGCCGAATGCTCGCCCCGGTGGTGGACTTCTTCCGCGCGGTGGCCCAAACCCCGTGGCGGAACAGGCCGTTCCCGGAGAGCTGCGCGCTGCTGGAAACGATGCGCGAGGACCACCTGTGAACCGCCGACCTCGCCCGGAGGGCACCGCCATGAGCGAACGCGACGAAGACGCCCTGACCATCGCACTGGCCTGCCGGGTGCTCGCGCACCAGGGCCTCGCCGAGGACGTGCTCGGGCACGTCAGCCTGCGCACCGGGCCGAACACGATGCTGGTCCGCTGCCGGGGTCCGCAAGAGGAAGGTCTGCTGTTCAGCACCGCCAAGGACGTCCGGGAGGTCGAGTTCGACCCGACCGGTGAGCTCGGCGACGGCTACCGACCGCCGAACGAACTGCCCATCCACGCCGAGGTGATGCGGGCCCGCCCCGAGGTGCGCGCCGTGGTGCACGTGCACCCGCCAGCGGTGGTGGCCGCGGATCTGGCCGGACTGCCGCTGCGGCCGATCATCGGCGCCTACAACATCCCGGCGCTGCGGATGGCCGAGGCCGGTATTCCGGTGTTCCCGCGCGGCGCGCTGATCCGCCGCCCCGAACTCGGCGTCGAGCTCGCCCGAGCGATGGGCGACGCGCCGGTGTGCGTGCTGCGGGCGCACGGCCTGGTCACCGTCGGCGACACCGTGGCCCAAGCCGTGGTGCGCGCGCTGAACATCGACGCGCTGGCCCGGCTGACCCTGCGGCTGGGCGACGCGCTGCCCGCCGTGCCCGACCTGCCGCCGGAAGACCTGGCGGAACTTCCCGACCTGGGCGGCGGTTTCAACGACGAACAGGTCTGGCGCCACCAGCTCGCGCGGCTGCGGCACGCCGGGCTTTGCAAGTGACGCCGAACCGGCGTCGGCTGGACGTGCTGGCCAGCGGCGGCGGGGCGGCGATCTTCTCGTGTTCGCTGGGCATCGCGGGTCTGGCGCTGCCGCTGCTGGCGATCGAAGCCGGTTACGGCGCGACGGCGCTGGGCGTGCTGACGGCGCTGTCCGCGGTGTCGCAGGTCGCGGTCCGGCTGGTGATGAGCGCGATGCTGCGCAAGCTGCCGGACCGCGTTTTCGTCGCCGTCTCCGGCGCCTGCCTCGCCGTCTCGTGCGGACTGGGCGCGCTGTCCAGCGGAGTCGCGGCACTGGTGGCCGCCCAACTGCTCCAGGGGGTGGCACGCGGGTTCTTCTGGACCGGCACCCAAACGCACGCGGTCCGGATGTCGGCCCCCGCGGTCAAGGCGTTGGCCCAGCTGAACGTGCTCGGTGGTGTCGGGCTGCTCGTCGGCCCGGTGCTGGCCGGGGCGTTGACCGAGAGTTCCGCGCAGCTCGCGTTGGCCGTCGGCGCCGTCTTCGGCGGGCTCACCGTGCTGATCGCGCTGCTGCTGGTGCCGCTGCCGCCGTTCGCGCCGGGCGCCGAAGGCCGCAGCCGGGGTGCGCTTTGGCGCCAGCCCGGCATGGCCAGCGCGTGTTGGGCGGGCGCCACAGCCGGTGCGTGGCGCGGACTGCTCGGCTCTTACGTGCCGCTGGCGCTGGAGCTCGCCGACCAGTCCGCGACGACGATCGGGGTGCTGGTCTCGGTGGCCACCGGCGCGTCGCTGGCGGGCAGCGGCCTGGTGGGTCGGGTGCGCGGGCGCGGGATCCGGTGGTCCTTGGCGTTGGGGATCCTCAGCACCGGGATCGGCACCGGCGTGGTCGGCTTGCTGGCCACCGACCTGCCAGCTGTTGCCGCGGCACTGGCCGTCTCCGGTCTCGGTGCCGGAGTGCTGCAAACCGTGGGGCCAGCCGTGGCCACCGACGCGGTGCTCCCGGAGCAGCGCGGCGAGGCCGTGGCCGCGACGGGCACGTTCCGCGCGGCGGCCCTGTTCCTCGCGCCGTTCGCGGTCTCCGGCCTGGTCGCGGTGGCACCCGTGGCCCTGGCGCTGGCCCTGGCAGGCGCCTTGATGTCCGCCCCGATCATCCTGACCAGGACCGGCTGAACCGCCTCCCGACGGGCGTCACGTCGTCGGCTGCTGTTCGGGGAACTCGTGCGGATAGCGGGTTCGGAACGGTTCACTGGCGGCCGGGCCCGCGGTGAAGATGAAGTTCTCGTCGTCGAGCCGACGGCCGGTGGCCCGGTCGACGATGATCGGATCGGCCTCGACGCCGGTCTTCGCGTCGACGAGGATCATGCTGCGATCGGCCGGTTCCAACCGCGAGTTCCCCCACGCGGCCAACGCGATCAGCACCGGCCGCAGCGACCGCCCGAGGTCGGTCAGGACGTACTCGTGGCGGACCGGGTTGGTCTGGTAGGGCTTGCGCTCCAGCAATCCGTTCGCCACCAGCGCCTTCAGCCGGGCGGTGAGCATGCTGGAGGAGATGCCGATGTTCTGCTGGAACTGGTCGAAGCGCGTGTAGCCGTCGAAGACGTCGTGCAGGATCAGCAGCGTCCACCACTCGCCGACGTAGCCCAGTGCCGTCGACAGTGGACATTCGCGGTCTTCGAGCCGGATCTTGCTCACCACCGTTTGACCACCCCACCTGTTGATGCTAACTTCGAAGTCACTTACTTCTACTTTAGCATCCACGACGGTCGGCGGTCGAGCACGCCCAAGAAACCTGGGACCGCTCATCGCGGCGACCGCATGCCCGAGCACGGAGAGACCCGATGACGAACCAAACCGCCGCCGACCGGTTGCCTGCAGCCGTCCGCACCTACCTGGCCACGCCGAAGGACGAACTGAGCCCGCTGGTCGAGCAGCTGTTCACCAGCGACGTCGTAGTGCACGACGACGGCCAGACCCACGTCGGCGTCGCAGCGATCCGCGCCTGGACCGAAGGCGTCGCAGCCGCGTTCACCTTCACCCGGACCATCACCGACACCACCCTCACCGGCAACGCGGCGATCGTGCTCACCAGGGTGGCGGGCGACTTCCCCGGCAGCCCGGTCGACCTGCACCACCACTTCTCGCTGGCCGACAACAAGATCAGCGCCCTGACGATCTGCACCTGATCATCCGACGATCCGGACAGCTCAAGAACCCATGAGGAGCCATCGAAGAAATGTCGCTTCACCTCGGCACGTTCGGCGCCTGGCTGAACCCCCTGCACGATGACGACGCACGCACGAAGTACGCCGTGGAAGCCGAAGCGCTCGGCTACGGCACCGCCTGGCTCGGATTCGGCATCCAGCACATCGAAGATCTGGCGCTGGTCGAGCGGATCTTCGATGCGACCTCGACGATCACCGTCGCGACGGCGATCGTGAACATGTGGATCAACGACGCCACCGAGATCGCCAAGTCCTACCGGCGAATCCGCGCGGTGCACGGTGACCGGCTGCTGCTCGGCATCGGCATCGGCCACCCGGAATCCATCCAGACCTACCGCAAGCCCTACGACACGATGGTCGACTACCTCGACCGGCTGGACGACGGCGGGGTGCCTCGCGACCGGCGGATCCTGGCCGCACTCGGGCCGCGCGCGCTGCGGCTCGCCGCCGCTCGGGCCGCGGGCTCGCACCCGTACCTGACCGTTCCCGCACACACCCGCACTGCGCGCGAAGTCCTCGGCCAGGACAGGATTCTCGCACCTGAGCAGAAGGTCGTGCTGGACACCGATTCGGATGCGGCCCGCGCCATCGGCCGACCGTTCATCCAACATCCGTACCTCGGCCTGACCAACTACGTCAGCAACCTGCGGCGGCACGGCTACACGGAGCAGGACGTCGCAGACGGCGGCAGCGACCGCCTGATCGACGCCCTCAGCCTGCACGGCACCGCGGCGGCCATCGTCGCCGGGATCACCGGGCACCTAGACGCCGGAGCCGACCACGTCGGCATCCAGGTGCTCACCACGGGCACCGAAAGCCCGATGCGGGGCTACCGCGAACTCGCCGAAGTCCTGTTCTGACGCGAATCGTTCGACCTGGTTCCGCTGGCGCCGGACAATCGGGGGATGACGGTGCGGGTCGGGTCGATCGTGATGGGCGCGTTGGACGTGCGGCGGGCGATGGAGTTCTGGTGCCGGGCACTCGGTTATGTGCCGCGTGACGAGCCGGAGGACACCTGGGTGGTGCTCACCCCGGCGTCCGGGGACGGCCCGAACATCTCGCTCGGGCTGTCCGAGACGCCGGTGCAGCACCGGCCGCGGGTGCACCTGGACCTCTACACCGGCGACCAAGCCGCCGAGGTCGAACGGTTGCTCGGCCTCGGCGCGTCGCGGGTGGACTGGCAGGACTACCCGGCGGACGCGGACTTCGTGGTGCTCGCGGACCCCGAGGGCAACCGATTCTGCGTGATCGACCACGCCTGACGGCGGCGAAACCGCCAACTCTCAGATATCCAGCACCAGTCGACTACCCCGGCACCGGGAGACGCAGATCATCATCGTGTCCCCCGCCGCCTGCTCCTCGTCGGTGAGCACGGAGTCCCGGTGGTCGAGCTCGCCCTCCAGGACCGTGGTCTCGCAGGTACCGCAGGTGCCTTCCGTGCAGGACGAGAGGACGTTGATCCCCGCGTTCTCCAGCGCTTCGAGGACGGTCAGGTCCGGGGTGACCGTGACGCTGACCCCCGAACTGTCGCAGACGACCTCGAATTCGGTGTTCTCGCCGGACGAAGCGACCGCGGTGAAGCGCTCGACGTGCAACCTGCCGGACTGCGGGCACCGCTGTTGGACGGCGTCGATCAGCCCGGTCGGCCCGCAGCAGTAGACGAGCGCCTCCGGGTGTGCGTCGAGCATGCCGTCCAGGTCGAGCAGGCCGACCTCGTCCTGCGGATGGACGTGCACCCGGTCGGCGAACTCGGCCAGCGGTTCGAGGAAGGCCATCGACCGGCGGGTGCGGCCCCCGTAGTGCAGCACCCAGTCGGCGCCGGATGCGGCTGCTGCCCGGACCATGGGCAGCAGCGGGGTGATCCCGATGCCACCGGCGATGAAGACGTACCGCTGCGCTGGCAGCAGCGGGAAGTTGTTGCGCGGCCCGCGCACCCGCAACGCGGTCCCGACCGCCAACTCGTCGGCTATCCACCGGGAACCACCGCGTCCGTCGGGTTCCCGCAGGACCGCGATCCGCCACCGCTGCCCGTCCGAGGGATCACCGCACAGCGAATACTGGCGGGTCAGGCCGCCGGGCAGCACGACATCGAGGTGCGCACCGGGCGTCCAGCCGGGCAGCGCGCCGCCGGTGGGGTGCTCGAATTCGACTCCGACGACTCCCATCGCCTCGTCGCGACGGTCGACGACGACCAGCTCGGCCTCGAAATCCGAAGCGGTGCGGCTCGGCGCGGTGGACGGGAGCATGCACGGACCTCCCCTGGATCAGGAACGGGATCACACTCGCATCCGAACGTAGGGCCCGGCCGGGGACCGGGGGATCGGATCGATGTCGCAACCACGCCGTCCTTTGCGCCGACAACGACTACGTCATCTGTCGCAGAGCCCGCCTCGCGGCGGGGCCAGATCAATCACGATCCTGGTCACCGATTGGTCCACTTCGGACGGCTGACCGTCCGGAGCACAAGCGATCCACCCCCCGCGCTCGGCGGGGATGTTCGCTGGTGGTCCGGGAGGTGCGGCTGATCCGCTCAGCCCTGGGCGCGGCGGGCGCGCCAAGACCGGATCTTGCGGACGAGACTGCGGCCCAGGTAGACGAGGATCAGGGTGACACCAGCCCACGGCAGCACCAGCAGGAACATCCGGAGGATGGCGACCAGGGCGGCGGCGATCTCTCCGGCCCGCGCCGCACTGCCCACCCCCTGGCCCTGCACCAGCAGCGCCTGCCACACGACTGGCAGGACCTGCGGCGCGAGGACGAGGAACCCGATCAGCCAGTACGCCAGGAAGGGGATCACCAGCACGACCCAGACCGCGATCACCCACCGCGCCCAGGGTTTGAGCTCTCGGACGCGGGGATGCATCGGTCGGCCCGGAACCAGGCTGCGCAGCGTGGGTCCCATCCGGTCGAACAGGTCCGGGACCCCGACCAGGTCGCTGAGGATGTAGTAACCGTCGAGGCGTATCGAAGGCAGGAACTGCCAGACCGTGGTGGCCTGCCAGGCCAGCAGCGCGACCAACAACCACGGGAGCTCGGTCTGCGCGTAGAGCGCGATCATGACCAGGATGGCCAGCGCGTTGAAGTAGATGCCGCCGAGATCCGTGCGCAACCGGCCACCGCGACTGAGGCGGTAGGACTCGGTGACCGTGCTGTACATGGCAGGCCACACCAGGTAGATGCCCAACCCCATCGCGCCGGGACGGGCGCCGCCGTAGCGGCAGGCGGCGACGTGGCCGAACTCGTGGAAGATCCCGGCGATCGCCAGCACACCGATCACCAGCAGCAGCTGTTCCGGCTGGTTGATCATCGCTTGCGCGCCGGAGACGATCTGCCCCATTCCGCTGCGCACGACCAACCAGATGTCGGCGAAGACGAAGCCCGCCAGCGCGATGATCAGCACCGGTGGCCAGAACAGCGGCTGGAACAGTCCGGCGATCACCCAGACGACGCGTTCCGGCACCAGGGCGACCCGGAACTTCAGCGCCAACAGCCGATCCCGGCCCTTCGGGACCGGTTGCTCGGGCCGGTCGGACGTCGGGTCGGCCGCCACCATTCCGGCCAGCCGCAACCTGTTCTCGACCAGGAAGGACACCTGCCCGGCGGTGATGTCGCGACCCCACTCGTCGCTGAGGTGCGCGGCGAGCTGCTGGTAGGTGCGCTGTCCGTCGAGGCCAGCGGCCACCAGGTACAGCAGGTGCGAGAGTTGCAGGATCTGACCGTCGGCCCGGCGCGCCAGGTACGGCGGTTCGCGGTGCCCCGAACCCTGGTACTGCCCGATCAGCTCGGTGCCCGCCACGAGGGCGGGTACCGGGAGGTGCGCGACTTCTTCGTCGGCCGCGGGTGTCCCGGCCTCCGGAGTGGCGACCATGACGACTCCCTGGAGTACTCACGTCAAACAGGCCTGGTCGGCGGTCGGCACTCCCCTCCAGGGGAATGCCGACCAGCCGACCGGAAGTGCACTTCCCGAGCCCTGCCTTCGAAGCCGCTCAGTCCGCTCGCGCGGCTGGCGCCGTCCGAGGTTGCGCTACGCGCACCGACGCCGAACGAATCCGACGACAGGTCCCCTGAGCATTCATCGGTGGTTGTGGGTCAGCACCATGCCACCGACCCGCCGTGAACGCCGGACCGCAAGAGATCAGTGGACGGTTCCGCCGCCATCGCCACCGATACCGGAACCGCCGATGCCGTTCCCGCCGATGCCGTCGCCGCCGCGGCCACCATCGCCACCGTCGCCGCCATCGCCACCGTCGCCGCCATCACCGCCGTTGCCGCCACCCTGGCCGCCGCCGTTGCCGCCGCCAGTGCCGCCGCTGCCGCCGGTGACATCGCCGGTGGTCGTCACGTCATCGTCGCCAGCATCGACCGGGTGGTCGTGCCAGTGCACGTCGTCGTCGAGCACGACCACGTCGTCGCCGTTCCAGGGAAGCCACATCGTCGACATCACCGTGCGCGGTGGCAAGAACTCCACGCGCTGATCCGCCAACTCGGCAACGCTCAGCGACCGAGAGGTTTCTGGCATCTGCTGCTCCTTAGCAAATTGAACCGAATTCACCGGGGAAGAACCGGAACAACGCCGCCACCCTGGTTCGCGCTCCAGCGGCGCTTTCCTGGTGCTCGGGGCAGAAGATAGGAGCACGAGGAACTTGCCGCACCTCGAATCACCCATGGGTGCTCCGCATTCCGCCGTTTGTGCGGAATTTCGACGCATGGCATTGGGGTGTGGCGTTGCGCTCCGACAGTCATTGCTGACGCAACGTCCACTGTGTACCTTGACGTATTGAATTGGACGGGGCGGAAACACGCGACCCGAGCGGTTCGGCGGAATGCTGGTAATGCCCGGTTTCCGGGCATCCATCAGCCCGAGAAAAGGCGCAATACCGATGCTCCGTGCTGGTTGCCGCCACCCGAGAACTCACTGGTGGGGACCTGCTGGCGCGGGTCCTCGGGCGGTGGTCCGTCCAGTCTCGTCAGTAATCGCGCCGGGTGGCCTCGGCGCCCGCGGCGATGATGTGTCCGCCAGCGCCACCGGCACCGCCAAAGCCGCCCTTGTCCGCGGTCGCGTTGAGTCCCTGGTGACCGACTGGGCCCCGGGTGGCTCCGTCGCCGCCATCGCCACCGTCGCCGCCATCACCGCCGACACCGTTGAAAGTGTCCACTGTGGCCGTGGCGCCGCTCATGGTGATGATGTCGCCGACGTTGGCGAACCCGCCATCGCCACCGGTACCGCCGGTGCCGCCATTGCCCTCGTTCTCGCGACCGCCGTCGTTGACGGTCATGGTGCTGTTGCCGCCACCAGCGCCGCCGTCGCCACCGAGGCCGCCCTGGCCGCCCTGCACGGTGATCATGTCGTGGCCGGTGGTGACGATGGTCGCGCCCTCGCCGTTGCCAGCACCGCCGCGGCCGTTGGCGTACAGGCTGCCCCCACCGCCGTTGCCGCCGGTGCCCCCATCGCCGCTGCGGTTGTTCGTCCCGCCGTCGGCGCCGCGGCCGCCGGTCCCGGCCGCGCCGTTGTCGCCGCCGGTGACGGTGATCTTGTTGTTGCCTTCACCAGCGGAGATCCGGCCGAGGTTGGCGGCGCCGCCATTGCCCGCGTTACCGCCGTCCCCGCCCCGGGCGTCCGCCGGATCGGCACTGCCCGGACCGGCGTCGCCACCCCTGCCGCCGTTGCCGCCCTGGCCACCGGTAACGGTGATCGTGTCGTCCCCGGCGCCGGTGTCGATGCTGCCGGTGCTCGCCACCCCGGCGGCGCCGTTGCCGCCGTGCCCACCGGTACCGGCGCTGCCGCCCGCCCGCGCAGTGGCGCGACCGCTGGCGGTCCCATCGCCGTTCTTGCCGCTCCAGCCGTCGAGGCTGCCGTTGCCGCCATTACCGCCATCGCCGCCACTTCGGCCGGTGACGATGATCGTGTCGTCCCCCGCGCCGGAGTTGACGGTGCCCGCCATGGCACCGCCCAGGACGATCCGGTCGTTCCCGTCGGTGCCGTTGAGCGTTTGTCCGGCGGGGACGCCTCGACTGCAGACGATGTTCTCCCCGGAGCCGTTGTCGGTGCGCGTGCAGGTGTTCGGGGCGGCCTCGGCGGCCGGGACCGAGGCGAAGCTGAAGGTGACGGCGAGCATGCCGACGCTGGACAGCGGCCACCAGCGATGGCGACCGGCGCCCTGGACCTGACCGCCGCCGGAGACGGCCCGCGAGGCGACGGCCGTGCCCAACACCTCGGATGGAACGACCCGGCGAGGACGATGACTCATCGAGATAACCCCTTACCAAGAGTTATTGAACTGGGCTGAACAGCCGATGATCTTAGGCCAGAAGAACCAGGAAACTTGGTATTGAGCGGCTTGTGTCGTGCTCCGCATCGCCGGGCGTGCTGTCGGCCCAAGCCGCCGTGCGCTTCCTCGGTCCGTGCGCGATCTCCGCCATCGATTCGCTTCGCGAGTCGGGACCGGCAGCACTGGCCGCGAATTGGTTCAAATTCGGAAATGAGCGGAAACGGATCAGCGCGGTTGTTGAAGAAATGTTCGGCAGGTTACCCGCGTTAACCAGGAATGCGCTGAACGACAGCCGCTGCGCAGTGCGGTCGATAGGATCGGAAAAAGACGCGGGCCTGGCTGCCGCAAACACCGGTTCGAGGTCGGCCCGGTGTCGGCACGCTGCGTCTACCAGCACCACTTGATTGCCATCCGTGACTTCAGCGCATGATTGATTACTTCCGCGACGTATCCGCAAGGCCTCGGAAACATCCGGCGAAATCGATGCTGAGCTGCGGGTTTCGCGTTAGTCGTTCATGATGGCACGTCCCATCTCGGACATTTTCATGCTGCGCCGTAATCTGGGTAGACCTACGCTGCGTGCTGATGCCAACGAACTGGGGCGTTGGAATGGGGATCTGGGGGCGTTTATGACCTTGCTTAGGCATCGATCTCCGCGTCGGTTCCGAGCCCGATAGGCAAGGGAGGACCAAGTGTTCGATTCGACTAAGCCGTTGAGCTCCACGGAGCTAGATGACCAGTGCGTGGAGTTCCTGCCCGCGCGCACTGTTATGACGACCTGGCCGCTGGCCGAGGGCTTCTTGGGCGACTTCGAAATCAATGGCGGTGACGGCGGCGACGGCGGCGGCACCGGTGGCGGCACCGGTGGCGGTGACGGCGGCGACGGCGGCGACGGCGGCTCACGTGCCCCCGGCGGTCACGGCGGCTTCGGCGGCAACGGCATCGGCGGCAACGGCTACGGCGGCGGCGGCATCGGCGGCAACGGTGGCGGCAACGTCTGGTGATCCACCCTGACGCGAGCGGCGGGTCTGCGAGGCCCACGCAGACCCGCCGTCCAGCGGCGCGGACGCGTGGGGGGTAATCCTGGCCACTGACAGCCGAGCACACTCGCGGAAATATCCGAGGTGGTTGCTCCGTTGCAACTAGCGCGGGGCGACTGCCTCGTATGCGTTCGCGTGCGATTGAAAGGCTGATGCTGCCGTGGCTGTTGCTCTCTCCATTCTCGATCTGGCCCACATCAGCTCGGGAGAGACAGCAGGTGACAGCTTCGCGGCGAGCGTCCAGCTGGCACAGCGCGCCGAGGAGTGGGGTTACCGGCGGATCTGGTACGCCGAGCACCACAACATGCCGACGATCGCCTCGTCGGCCACCAGCGTGCTGATCGGACACGTGGCCGCGCACACCCGGAGCATCCGGCTCGGCGCCGGCGGTGTGATGCTGCCCAACCACGCGCCGCTGACCATCGCCGAGCAGTTCGGCACCCTCGAAACGCTGCACCCGGGACGGATCGACCTCGGTTTGGGGCGGGCGCCGGGCAGCGACCAGCAGACCATGCGGGCGCTGCGCCGCGATCCGTCATCCGCCGAGGCCTTCCCGCAGGACGTGCTGGAACTGCAGGGCTACCTCTCCGGCGAGTCCCGGATCCCCGGGGTCAACGCGACGCCGGGCAACGGCACCAACGTGCCGCTGTACATCCTCGGTTCGTCGATGTTCGGCGCCAAGCTCGCCGCGGTGCTCGGCCTGCCGTACGCCTTCGCCTCGCACTTCTCGCCGGATGCGCTGGAAGCGGCCGTCGCGCTGTACCGGCGTGAGTTCCAGCCGTCCGAGCAGCTCGCCGAGCCGTACGTGATCGCCGGTGTCAACGTGATCGCGGCCGACACCACCGAATACGCCGAGGAACAGTTCGAGGCCGCGAAGCGCTACCGCGTGACTCGGATGTTGAGCCAGGGCAGGGAGTTCACGCCGGAGGAAACGGACGCGATCCTGGACTCCCCCGCTGGCCGCCAGGTGCTGCAGATGACCAGGTACACCGCTGTCGGCACCCCGGCCGAGGTGGACGACTACCTGGACCGCTTCGCCAAGCAAGCCCAGGCCGACGAACTGATCGTGGTGTCCGCGGCCACGGATCGCGCCGCCTGGCTGCGGTCGCTCGAACTCGTCGCCGAGGTTCGCGGACTGAAGTCGGCGTGAAGTCGGACTGAAGCGCCGGACCCGAGATTCGGGCCCGGCGCGAGGTTCTGGCTACCGCGCGGCGGCTCGGTTGAAAGCGGCGCGCGCCCACAGGTAGCCGACCAGCGCGATGGCCACGCACCAGCCGATGGCGAGCACCGCGTCTGCGCCGATCGGGGTGCCCATCAGCAGTCCGCGGACCGTTTCGATGATGGGCGTGAAGGGCTGGTTCTCGGCGAACCAGCGCACCCCGGCGGGCATCGAGTCGGTGGGCACGAACGCGCTGCCGAGGAACGGCAGGAACTGCAGTGGCAGGCCGATGTTGCTCGCGGTCTCGGCGCTCTTGGCCACCAGGCCGACGGCGACCGACATCCAGGTGAGCGCGATGGCCACCAGCGTCAACACCACCACCGCCGCGATCCACTCGCCCGGACCGGCGGTGGGCCGGAACCCCATGAGCAGCGCGACGGCGATGACCAACCCGACGCTGAGCATCGTCTGGATCACGCTGCCGACCACGTGTCCGGCCAGCACCGAGGACCGGGAGATCGCCATGGTGCGGAACCGGTTGATGATGCCCTCGGTCATGTCCACGCAAACCGACACCGCCGCCGACATGGACCCGGACGTCGCGGCCATCATGATGATCCCGGGGGCGACGTAGTCGAGGTAGTCGGCGCTGCCGCTGGCCGCGCCGCCAAGACCGGCGCCCAGCACCCCGCCGAAGATGTAGACGAACAGCAGCAGCATGACGATCGGCATCCCGATCACCGAAAGCGACATGCCGGGGTAGCGCAGCGCGTGCAGCAGGTTGCGCCGCAGCATGGTCGCGGAATCGCTGGCGGCATGGGAAAAGGTGGTCATCGCAGTGCCTCCGCCGCTTGGTCGGGACGGCCGGTGAGGGCCAGGAACACGTCGTCGAGATCGGGCGTGTGCACGGTCAACTCGGCGACGTCGAGCGACTCGGCGTCCAGCCGGTCCAGCACGCCCCGCAGCGCGCGGATGCTGCCTTCGCTGGGGATTTGCAGGGTGAGCGCTTCGTCGTCGCGTGACGTCCCGGCGAAGCTCCGAGCTGCCGCATCGAGCCCGCCGACATCGGCGAACCGCAGGCGGATGTGCCCGCCCGGGATGCGGCGCTTGAGTTCGTCGGCGGTGCCCTCGGCGACCAGCCGCCCGTGATCGAGGACCGCGATCCGGTCGGCGAGCTGGTCCGCCTCCTCCAGGTACTGCGTGGTCAGGAAGATCGTGACCCCGTCGGCCACCAGGTCGCGGATGATCTCCCACGTGGTGCGGCGGCTGCGCGGGTCGAGGCCGGTGGTCGGTTCGTCGAGGAAGATGAGGCGCGGGTCGCCGACCAGGGTCATCGCGAGGTCGAGCCGACGCCGCATGCCCCCGGAGTAGGTGGCGGCCTGCTTCCGGCCTGCCTCGACCAGATCGAATCGGTCCAGCAGTTCGGCCGCGCGCCGCCGACCTTCTGGACGGCTCAGGTGGTGCAGGTCCGCCATCAGGATCAGGTTCTCCTCGCCGGTGAGCAGGTTGTCCACCGCCGAGAACTGGCCGGTGACGCCGATCGCGGCGCGCACCGAGTCGGGATCGTGGGACAGGTCGTGGCCAGCGACCCGCGCGTTGCCGCCGTCGGCGGTGATGAGCGTGGACAGGATCTGGACCGTGGTGGTCTTTCCCGCGCCATTCGGGCCGAGCAGCGAGAAGATCGTGCCTCGCGGGATGTTCAGGTCGATGCCGTCGAGCACGACCTTGTCGCCGAACGATTTGCGCAGTCCGCTGACCGCGATCGCCGCTTGTTCCGCCATGCCCCCTCCTTTCGTCGTTGCCGATGCTTCGACCCCGATCGTTCGGCGTGCGCCGCGTCCGGCCGGTCAACCCACAACGCGAGATCGATGACGCCATCTTGGCATCATCATGATGCCAAATCAAGCCATCAAGGCTCAGGTTGATGCCATTGAATCTCGACATGGCACTTCGTGCGGCTGTGTCGGGCCGTCCACCTCGGGTGAGGTGGGCGATTTCGCGCGAAATCGCCGTCTCCCATGCGGGGCGGGTGGCGATTTCGCGCGAAATCGCCAGGTCCGCCACCCGCACCGCCACGCAAACCAACCCGCACACTCTCTAAACTGGTTCGGTGATGGTCGACGATGCCCAACAGGCACACTGGCAGTCGGTCTACCAGCGTCATCCGCACATGTACGGCGAGCTGCCGTCGGAACCCGCCCGCTACGCCGCCGAACTCTTCCGCGCCCGAGGTGTCCGCGCCGTGCTGGACCTCGGTGCCGGGCACGGGCGCGACGCCCTGCACTTCGCCCGCAGCGGTTTCTCGGTGCACGCCATCGACTTCAGCCCCAACGGTCTGGCGCAACTGGCCCGCGCCGCCGAACACGACGGCCTCGCCGACCGGATCACGACCACCGTGCACGACGTGCGCGCTCCGCTTCCACTAGCCGACGGGAGCGTTTCCGGGGTTTTCGCGCACATGCTGCTGTGCATGTCACTGTCCACAAGCGACATTCACGCGCTCGTCGCGGAGATCGAGCGAGTTCTGCGGCCGGGCGGCAGTTTCGTCTACACCGTCCGGCACACCGGCGATGCCCACTTCGGAGCGGGCATCGCCCACGGCGACGACATCTACGAGCACGGCGGCTTCGCGGTGCACTTCTTCAACCGAGCCCTCGTCGACCGGCTCGCCACCGGTTGGCACCTCGACGAGATCCACCCTTTCGAAGAAGGCGAGCTACCTCGCCGGTTGTGGCGCATCACCCAAACCTGCCCCTGACTCGCGGTGCCGCGGGCGATTATCGCCCTCCACTGCCAAGATGCGGGCGCTCAACTCACCGGCGCGGTCCAGAGCAACCTGGTCCCGCCCGTTGGCAACCGCTCCACAGTGCACCGTCCACCGACCTGCGCGGCGCGTTCGGCGAGGTTGCGCAGGCCGCTGTGCGCGACCGCGTCCGGGATGCCGACGCCGTTGTCCGTCACATCGATCGTCAGGTTCCCGTCCAACGAGATCGTGACGGACAGCTCGGACGCCTGCGCGTGCCGGACGGTGTTGCTCACCGCCTCCAGGACCACCGCCTCGGCGTGCTCGGCCAGCTTCGGCACCAGCACGTCGAGCGGACCGGCCATCCGCACGGTGATCCGGATCGGGTTGTCCCCCACCAGATCTGTGATGACGCGCTGCACCCGCGCCCGGAACCGGACCGCGTTCTCGGAGGTGGCCTGCAGGTCGAAGATGCTGGCCCGGAGGTCCTGGATCACCTCGTGCAGCTGGTCGATGTGCTCGGTCAGCCGATCGGCCAGCGCGTTGGACTTCTCCCGGCGCTGGGTGCCCTGCATGGCCATGCCGATCGCGAACAACCGCTGGATGACGTGGTCGTGCAGGTCTCGGGCGATCCGGTCGCGGTCGGCCAGCACGTCGAGTTCGCGGCGGGCGGCCTGCGCTTCGGCCCGCTGCAACGCCAGCGCCGCCTGGTCGGCGAACGAGGACACCACCTGGAGCTCGTTGTCGTCGAATTCGGCGGAACCGACCGCCCGAACCGCCAGCACCACCCCGGAAATCGTCTCGTTGGCCCGCATCGGCACCGCGAGTGCGGGCCCGAACGCCACATCGATCCCTTCGGTGACGTCGAAGGCCAGCTTCACGACGTTGCGGGGGACGCGTTCCCGGAACACCTGCCCAGCCGTGGAGCCCTCAACCGGGATCGTCCGGCTGACCAGGTCGTCGACGTCCGCCCCGGCGGACACCGTGATGACGAGCTCGCTGACGTCGCTCGGCTCGTCGCCGACCGGCACCGCGATCAGGGCGTAGTCGGCGGCGGTGAGTTCGGTGGCGCGCTCGGCGATCACCTGCAGCGCATCGATGGAATCGGTGCCCGCCAGCAGTTCAGCGGTGATCTCGCTGGTGGCGTCCAGCCAGCGCTCCCGGCGGCGCACCTCCTCGAACAGGCGGGCGTTGTCCACCGAAATGCCCGCGGCACCCGCCAACGCTTGCAGGACGACCTCATCGTCTTCGGTGAACTCCCCGCCACCGCGCTTCTCCGCCAGGTACAGCCGCCCGAACGTCTCCTGCCTGGCCCGGATCGGCACGCCGAGGAAGCTGCGCATCGGCGGATGGTGCGGTGGGAACCCCACCGAAGACGGATGGTCGGCGATGTCGTCCAGGCGCAGCGGCTTGTCCGCCTCGATGACCACCCCGAGCACACCGTGCCCGGTGGGCAGCCGCCCGATGCGTTCCCGCGTCTCGTCGTCGATGCCTTCGAACACGAACTGGGTGAGCGAGCCGTCCGCACCCAGCACCCCGATGGCGCCGTAGCGCGCGTCGACGAGATCGATGGCGGTGTGCACGATGCGCCGCAGTGCCGCGTCCAGTTCGAGCTCCGAGGAGATCGCGAGCACAGCCTCCAGCAGACCGTCGATCCGATCGCGCAGTCCGATGATCTCCCCGACGCGCACTTGAACCTCGGCCAGCAGTTCCTTCAGCCGCATCCGGGACAACTCCGCCACCGACGAGGTCGCTCCCTCACGCGGCTCGCCGGAGCCAGATGGGTCTGCCCTGCTCACGGCTCTACTGTGACACGGCACGCGGGTTCGCACCGGGGCCCGAGCCCGGGCCGGGCGCACCGCCCGACTGGTGACGATCGGCTCTGGCCGCTTCGCCCTGGCTCCGGGCACGCTGACGGCGAGCAGCGGATCCCGCGTGATGCGCGCCACCGCCGTTCAACTCGCGAGGACAGCCGATGCCGCGCGCCGATCGGGCATCCGCGATCGAAGCAGCGCAACCGACCGCGCGCGACGCCGGAGGGGAACCGATGAACACTCCCATCAGGGCGGTCGGGAGCCTGGCCGCCGAGCGGGTTCGCGAAGTGCTGCTGGCGGCCACGGCCGCGCCTTCGCTGCACAACAGCCAGCCCTGGCGGTTCCGCTGCACCCCGGATGCCATCGAGCTGCACGCGGATCGGTCCCGTGCGGTCCCGGTGGCCGATCCGGACGACCGGGAACTCCTGCTCGCCTGCGGAGCGGCCCTGCTGAACCTGCGGCTGGCGATCCAGATGGCCGGGGTGCAGGCAGACGTGCGCATGCCACCGGGGCGCAGCCAGCCGGACCTGCTCGCGGTCGTCCGCCCCGCCGGACGGCGCCCGGCCACACCGACCTGCGTCGGGCTCGCGGGGGCGATCCACCAGCGCCGCACCAACCGCCGACCGTTCCAGCCGACACCGGTCCCGCTGCCGGTGCGCAACCAGCTGCGGCAGGCAGCGGAAGCCGAACGGGCCTGGCTGGCGATCCCCGAGCAACCGCAGCTGGCCAAGCTGCGATCCCTGCTCGAACGAGCGCACCAGGTGCAGTTCGCCGATCCGGCGTTCGCGGCCGAGTGGCGGTATTGGACCGGCCGCGACCTCGACGCCCGCGACGGCGTGCCCGCGCGCAGCTGCGGCCCCGCTCGGGAGCCGCAGGACGAGTGGGTGCTGAGGAACTTCGGCGGCGGCAGCGCGAAAGCCCGGGTATCCGGCAAGGACTTCGAGCCCGAGCCGCTGATCTGCGTCCTCGGCTCCTTCCAGGACTCGCTGTCGGCGCAGCTGCACGCCGGGATGGCGATGCAACGCGTGCTGCTGACCGCCACCACGGCCGGGCTGTCGGCGTCGTTCCTCTCCCAGGCGATCGAGGTCCCCGCCGCGCGCAAAGAACTGCGCGCCCTCATCGGCGGCGGGCTGTGGCCGCAAGCCGTGCTGCGCATCGGCTACGGGTCGCCGGTGCCGACGACTCCGCGACGGCCCCTGGAGGAAGTTGTCGAGGGCGAACCGGCGCACACCCACCGGGGCTAGTCGACGGCAGCCACTCCAGCCACCCGAGTCGACCCGCGCACCGGCTACGTCGAGCTCGGGCGGTGGTGCAGCCGGGTGGCCAGCACCGCGGCCTGGGTTCGGCGCTGCAGCCCGAGCTTGGACAGCAGGCGGGAGACGTAGTTCTTGACCGTCTTCTCCGCCAGGTGCATCTGGTCGGCGATCTGCCGGTTGGTCATGCCCTGGCGGATGAGCTCCAGCAGGACGCGCTCCTGGTTGGTCAGGTCGGGCAGCGTCGCCGAGGTGTCCAGCTTGGCGCGCAACTTCTCCACCAGCGCCGCGGTCGCCTGCTCACCCAGCAACGACTTGCCGGATCCGACCGTGCGCACCGCCTCCGCGAGCGCCATGCCCTTGATGTTCTTGATCACGTAGCCCGCGGCCCCGGCCAGCATCGCATCCAGCGTGGCCTGCTCATCCGGGAACGAGGTCAGCATCAGGCAGTTCAGTCCCGGCACGCTGGACCGCAGCTCCCGGCACAGCTCGATGCCGTTGCCGTCCGGCAGCCGCACGTCCAGCACCGCCACGTCCGGGCGCAGGGCGGGAACGCGGGCCAGCGCCTCACGCACCGTGCAGGCCTGCCCGATCACTTCGAGGTCGTGCTCCGCGTCGAGCAGGTCGGCCAGGCCGACCCGCACCACCTCGTGGTCGTCCACCAGGAACACCCTGATCACACCGTCGTGCAAGCGATTCACACGTCCAGGCTAAGGTTGGTACGCGGTCGCTACGAGTTGATTACGGCGCTGGGACATCAGGGCCAGGCCGCTTACCGGACGGTGGATCTTGGGCCAGCGGCTGACTTCCGTTCTGCGGCGGCGCCAGCTGCTCGGCCCACCCGAGCAACTCGCACCGCCAAGCAGAACGACTTCATAGGCGGGCCCTCACGCGTCGGCGCGGAAGGTGAAGCGGGCCTTGCCCACCCAGATCTCGTCGCCGTCGGCCAGCTCGGCGGCTTCCACCGGCAGCCGGTTGACGTAGGTGCCGTTGAGCGAGCCCCCGTCCACCAGGACGTACTGGCCCTCCCGGCGGCGCAGCTCGGCGTGCTCCCGCGAGACGGTGATGTCGTCCACGACGATGTCGCATTCGCGGCCCCGGCCGATCGTGGTGCGCGGGGTGCTGATCGCGAACCCGGTACCCGAGTCCGGGCCCCGGTTGATCACGAGCCGAGCGCGCCCGTCCGCATCACCTGACCTGCGCGGCGCCGGGACCTGCTGCGCGGCCGGGGCGGGTTGCAACCAAGACCGAGTCGACTCGTCCAACCTCTCGATGGCACTCGATGCGGGCGCGCCGATCCAGGTCTGATTCATCATCGTTCTCCTAGCCGAAAGAGAGCAGAGCACCGCTGTGGACATCCCCTGGGGTTCAGCGGCCACTGCCAGCATGCCGAAGCCGAACACCCCGTGACCAGGACCTTCGTCCCGACTTTCGCGGCCACCACAGTCGTGAGTGGTCCGCCGGGTCGAAACCCGACGAACCACTCACTCGCTGCGGTCAGTTCCCGTTGGTGGACTGATCCGGGTTGTTCGGTTGTGGCTGGTCGGGGGCTTGCTCGTCCCCGCCCTGACCCGAGTCGACCTGCTCCGGCTGCTCGTTCGAGTCGACCGACTGCTGGTCCGGATCCACCGACTGCTGCTCCGTCAGCTGCTGCTTGTCGAGCTGCTGCCCATCGCTCTTCTGGCCATCGCCCTGCTGCTTGTCCAGCTGCTTCGGCTTGGATTGGGTGGTCGGCTCGGTCGGCTTCTTGACGGGCTTGCCGTTGCGGGAGTCGTCGGCGTCCTGCTGCCGCTTCTTGGCCTCCTGCTCCGCGCTCTTGGCCTCCGCGTCCTTCTTCTTGGCGGCGTCTTCCGCGAACGTCGCGACGTTCTTGTCGTTGTCGGCCTTGGCCTGGGCGAACTTGTGCTGGTTGAACTTCGTGTCGAAGTCCTGCTTGGCCTGCAGCGTCCGCGGGTCGTTCGGGCCGAAGATCTTCACGAAGTTCTGGAACACCTCGAACGCGTCGTCGCGCTCGCGCAACTTCTTGTTCGCGACCTCCTGCGATTGCTGGGCGGTCTTGGCCACGTCCTGGGCGTCCCGCAGCGCCTTGTCGGCGTCCAGGCGGGACTTGACGGCCCGATCCATCGCTTCCTTGGCCAGCGCGTCCAGGAACGGATCGCTCTTGCCCGGGTTGGGTCCGCCTGGGCGGGTGACCGGGCCGCCGGTGCCCACATCGACCAGTGAGTGCTCGTTGATCACGTGGCCGCTGGGCTGGATCGCGGTGACCGAGCCCGGTTGGAAGCCCGTCCACCCGGCACCGGCGTAGTTGCCCTGCGGATTCGCGTCGCCCTTGGTCAACGGGTTGCCGTTGAAGCACTTGACCGTCGGCTGGCCGTGGCCGTCGATGAACACCGCGGTGCCCGCCTGCAACACGGCCGGGTAAGGAACGAACTTGCCGTCGTCGTAGCCGTGGCTGGTGACCGAGGTGTCCGACCGCAGCACCACCGGGGTCAGACTCTCGACGAACGACGGGATGTCCTCGGCCTTGACGCCCTCGACCTCCGCCCAAGCCCGCGACTTGGCCTCGTCGGCCCGCAGGTTCGAGATCAGGCTCTGCGCATCGCAGGCGGGTGTGTCGCCGTTGTCGGCGAAAAGCCCGGAGGTCTCGCCCGAGAACTCACCGGCGCTGCCCGCCGGGGGCGTCACACCGGTCCGGTCCTGGCCGACCGGAGCGGAGAACGGGTTCGCCCCGGCGGTCGAGACCGCCTCCAGTTGCACCTCGCGCGCCTGCGACTGCTGGCTGCACGCGATACCACCGACCAGCCCGAGTGCCAGCGCACCCGCCATACCTACCGTGGTGACCTTGACGCGAGTGGACTTCCCGCGCTGCGCGGCGTTGTTCGCCATTTGGTTGCCTCCCCGATGCCGGTCCTACCCGGCGCTTCTTCACATCTGCCGGTGCTCGAACACCGATTGATTCGCCCTTTCGGGCCCGATGCGAAAAAGCCTGACAGCCAGCCAGGCCACCAACGATGGAGCAAACCCCCGAAAACCGAACCCCAACCCCCAGACCCGAGGTAGGGCACTCCCCCGCCTACCCCGGACAACGAGCTACCCCGGATGCCGGGCAGCAGACCCAGTCGATCCGGGGTAGCAGGTGGTGTTGCTCGGGGTTATTTGACCGCGCCCATGGACAGGCCTCGGACGAGGTGGTTCTGGGCTATCCAGCCGATGATCATGACTGGTAGGGAGGCCATCAAGGCTGCTGCGGACAGTTGGGCCCAGTAGAGGCCTTCGCTGGTGATGAAGCCGACCAGGAACACCGGCACCGTGCCCGCTTGGGCCGCCGTGAGGTTGACCGCGTAGAAGAACTCCGTCCAGGAGAAGATCACGCAGATCAACGCGGTGGCGGCGATTCCCGGTGCGACCACCGGCAGGATGACCCGGAACAGCAGCGTCGGCAGGTTCGCGCCGTCGACGCGGCCCGCCTCCACCATCTCCTTGGGGACTTCCAGGAAGAACGAGCGCATCATCCAGATCGCCAGCGGCAGGTTCATCGCGGTGTAGAGGATGACCAAGGCCCACACGTTGTCCAGCAGCTTGAGGTTCTGCGAGATCACGTACAGCGGGATGATCGCCGCGACGATCGGCAACATCTTGGTGGACAAGAAGAATCCGAGCGAATCGCGGGTGGCGGGCACCGGTGAGATCGACAGCGCGTAGGCCGCCGGAACCGCCATCAGCAGAACGAGCAATGTGGACACCACGGTGACGAACGCGGAGTTGCCCAGGTAGGGCAGGAATCCGCGTTCCAGGATTCCGGCGAACTGGTCCAGCGTGGGGGTGAACAGCAGGCGCGGCGGGTCGGTGTAGGCGTCGGCCTCCTGCTTGAACGCGGTGAGGATCATCCACAGCAGGGGGAAGACGAACAGGATCGCGATCACCCAGGTGAACGCCGTCAGCGCGATGCGACCGGCGGGATTGTGGGTACGCATGCTCATTTCACCTCACCGCTGATGCCGAAGGTGCGGAACATCAGGCGCAGTGCGAAGGTCGCCACGATCAGGGTCAGGATCACGACGATGACGCCCATCGCCGAGGACTGGCCGATGTCGAAGCCTTCGAAGGCCCGTTGGTAGATGTAGTAGGGCAGGTTGGTGCTGGCGGTGCCCGGACCACCCTGGGTCATCAGGAAGATCGCGTCGAAGCTGTTGACGATGTAGATCGCCCCGAGCAGGATCGCCAGCTGCAGGTAGCGGCTGAGCTGCGGCAGCGTGATCGAGATGAACGTGCGCCACCGGCCCGCGCCGTCCACCGCCGCCGCTTCGAGCACTTCCTTGGACTGGGCCTGCAGCCCGGCGAGGATGAGCAGCATCATGAACGGCGTCCACTGCCAGATGATCTGCGCCATCACCGAGGCCAGCGGGAACTGCGACAGCCAGTCGGTGTCGCCGCCGAAGACGAAGTTCAGCAGGCCGTAGGTCGGGTCGAACATCGTGGTCTTCCACAGCAGCGCACCGGCTGCCGGGAGGATCAGGAACGGCGTGATCAGCAGGGTGCGCACCACGCCGCGGCCGAGGAACTTCCGGTCCAGCAGGATTGCCAACCCGAGTCCGAGCAGCATCGCCACCAGCACGCAGACCACGGTCAACACCACGGTGTTGATCAACGCCACTCGGAACTGGCTGTCGGCGAACACGTCGAGGTAGTTGCGCAGTCCGACGAAGTGCCGGGAGCCGGGTCGCACCAGGTTCCAGGACTGGAACGAGTAGAAAACCGTCAGCAGGAACGGGATCTGCGTCACCAGGATGGTGAACAACAACGCGGGCAGCAGCGGCGCCCGCCGCAACCAAGCGGTGCTGGACCAGGTGCTGACCGGTTTGCGCATCGGGATCACGCCGGGTTTGGCGGCGGTCTCTGTCATCTCGTCTCCCGGTAGGACTCGCCGACCGATTCGGCGTATTCCTGCGACTGCCGCAGCGCTTCATCGACTGAGATCTGCCCGGCGATGGCCGCGGACAACTGTTGGCTGACCCGGGTGCCGAGGTCCTGGAACTCCGGGATGCCGACGAACTGGATCCCCGGGTAGGGCACCGGGTGCACCATGCTGTTGCGCTGCTGGGCCTGATCGATTCCGTCCAATGTGGGCTGTGCGTAGGCCTGCGCGGCCTGCTGGTATTCCGGGATCTGGTAGGTCGACAGGCGACATCCCGGCGGAACCCGGTTCCAGCCGAAGGTCGTTCCGACGCTGCGCACGAACTCCTTGTCGGTCATCCAGCGCATGAAACGCCAGGCGGCGTCCTTGTCCTCGGCCACCTTCGGCATGGCCAGCGACCAGGTGTAGAGCCAGCCGCTGTTGGCGGTGCGCTCCACCGGGGCGGCCACGTAGCCGGACTTGCCGACGACCTTGCTGCTGGCCGGATCCTCGTTGGTCCCGGCCATGACCGTGGCGTCGTACCACATCGCCGCCTGGCCCTGCGCGTAACGCGTGCCGCATTCCGAGAAGCCCGCGCTGGAGGCGCCGACCTCACCGTGCTGGCGCACCAGGTTGACGTAGAACTCCGCGGCGGCCCGGAATTCCGGCGAGGTCAGCTGCGCGTGCCAGTTCTCGTCGAACCAGCGGGCGCCGAAGGTGTTGGCGACCGTGGTGAACGGGGCCAGGCTCTCGCCCCAGCCCGGCTTGCCGCGCAGGCAGATACCCGACACGCCCGCGGCCTTGTCGTCCAGCCGCGCGGCGAAGTCCGCGATCTGCTGCCAGGTCGGATGCTCCGGCATCGTCAACCCGGCCTGCTCGAACAGGTCCTTGCGGTAGGTCAGGAACGAGGATTCGCCGTAGAACGGAACCGCGTACATCGACCCCTGGTACGACAGCGAGTCCCGGATGCTCGGGATGAAGTCGTTCTGGTCGTAGCCCGGACTTGCTTTGATGTAGGGCTCCAGGTTCTCCAACCAGCCGTTGGCCGCCCACTGCGGGGTTTCGTAGTTGCTGATCATCACCACGTCGAACTCGCCGCCTTCGGTGGCGGTCGAAGCGGTGATCTTGGCGCGCGCCTGGTTCTCCGGCAGCTGCACGAACTTCAGCTGGATGCCGGGGTTCTCGCGCTCGAACTCGTCCGACAGCGCGATCGCGTCCTCCATCTGCGGATTCGACACGATTGCGATCACCAGCGTCCGCCCACCCGAACCCAGTGACCCCGCGCCCGCACAGCTGGTGAGCGCGAGCAGCGCGGCCACCACGAGCAGCGCCAGCTTGCTTCGCCTATGCATCAACACCTCCTGGCAGGACCTGAACCTTCAGTCCGCTGCCGCTGCGCATCAACTCCAGCGCTGCGGGGAACTCCTCCAACGGCAGCGTGTCGGTGAGCAGAGCCGCGGTGTCGATCGCGCCCGCGGCCACCAGATCGAGTGCCGCACCGAAGCTGTGCAGCACGGCCATCGAACCAACGATGGTGATCTCGTCGTTGTAGATGCGAAACGGCGACAGCGCCACCCGCGCTTCGGCCGGGGCGACGCCGAACACCAGCAACCGGCCGCCGCGGCGCAACGAGTCGAAGGCCGCCTCGATCGCGGACGCCGCACCGGTGCAGTCGACCGCGGCATCGAACCGCTCGTCGAGCGCGGCGACATCGCTGCCCACCGCGACGGCACCGAGGTCGGTGGCCCGGCCCAGCCGGGCTTCGTTGCGGTCGACGACCGTGACTCGCGCGCCAGCCCGCTGGAGCAACTGCTGCATCAGCAGACCCATCGTGCCCGCGCCCACCACGAGGAACCGCTCGCCCGCCTCAACACCGATCTGGCGGACGCCGTGCACCGCGCACGACACCGGTTCGACCAGCGCACCCTGCTGCCAGGTCATCGAGTCGGGCATCCGGTGGCAGGTGGCCGCGGGCACGGCGACGTATTCGGCGAACGCGCCGTTGACGGTGTCGCCGGTGGCGTTCCAGTTGGCGCAGAGGTTGCCGTGGCCGGAGCGGCAGGGCGTGCAGTACCCGCAGTACAACGACGGGTCCACGGCGACCCGGTCGCCGATCTTCCAGCCGCCGGGCACGTCCGCCCCGATCTCGACGACCTCACCGGCGAACTCGTGCCCCGGCACGATCGGGTAAGGGGTCGGCGGGAAGTGCCCGTCGGCGATGTGCAGGTCCGTGCCGCAGATCCCGCACGCACCGACCTTGATCACCAGTTGCCGGTCCCCCGGCTTCGGATCCGGCACGTCGCCCACCCTGATCGAACCGGGCTGATCAATGATCGCGGCGCGCATGACACTCCATTTCACACTGCTCATATGAGCGCTATCTAGTCGCGGGTACCCGCGATATGCCGAGCATTGAATTGCTTACCCGCCAGTTACGTCAACCTTTCAGCCAGATTTCACGCTATGGTGCTCAAATGAGCATCAAAGGACGGCGGCTCCCGACCGACACCGTCACGGCGGCTTCGATCGCGCATCGGTTCTACGTCCAGGGCCGCGCCAAGCTGGAGATCGCGGAGGAGTTCGGGCTCAGCCGGTTCAAGGTGGCTCGAATCCTCACGGCAGCGCAGGAAACCGGCCTGATCAGGATCGAGTTCGACCTGCCGGTGCCGGTGGATCTCCCGCTGTCCGCCGAGATTCGCGCCGCTTACGGACTCCGCCGAGTCCTGGTGCTCAATCGAGCGCAGACCAAGACCGATCGAATCGAGTTGCGCCGCCGGATCGGAGCCCTGGCGGCCGGGCTGCTGACCGAGATCGCCACGTCTGACGACGTGATCGGCCTGGCCTGGGCACGTTCGGTCAACGCCATGGCCGAAGCCGTCCGGTCGCTGCCCAAGTGCCCGATCGTGCAACTGTGCGGTGTGCAGGCGGGCATGGACATGCGCGACCGGTCGGTGGAGACGGTCGGCCGGGTGGCGGCCGTCGGGGGCGGCGACGCCTACCCGATCTACGGTCCGCTGGTGCTCCCCGACCGCCGCACCAATGACATCCTGCGCAAGCAACCGGGCATCGCCGAAACGTTCGAACAGTTCCAACACCTGACCAAAGCGGTGGTCAGCATCGGCGCCTGGCTGCCCGGCGAATCAACGGTCTACGACGCCCTGGGCCAAGCCGAGCGCGAGTCGATCGGCCAACGCGGCGCCACCGCCGAGGTGGCGGCCCGCCTGTTCGACGCGGACGGCAACGCCCTGTCGACGGGCCTCGCCCACCACGTGCTGGCCATCCACCACGACCAATTCCGCCGAGTCCCGGAGGTGATCGCCATCGGCTACACCAAACCAAAAGCAAAAGCGATCGACGCAGTCCTGCGCTCCGGCCTCGTGACCACCCTGATCACCGACGCCGAAGCAGCAGACCTGATCCTCCACCACGCGAACCAGCGCCCACCCCGATAACGCCCCCCGTTTCCCGTCGTCCCCGGCAAGAGGAAACGGGAAACAGTCCTACTTCTCGCCGCTGGCTACCACATCTCCGCCACAATCCGTCGACGAGCCGCGAACAGCGGTTCGAAGCGTCCAGATTTCCCTCCACCCATCGAGGGCGGCGATGAACGCAGCAGCGAGCACGAGAACCAACGCGTACCGGGCAGCACCCGCAAGATCAAGATCGAGCAGGGTGCTGGCGGCCCAAACCTGCACCGCGGTGAAACCGAATGTGAGCGCTGCGCGTCCGAGCAACGATTCGCGGTCCCGATTGCGCTCTTCGGGTATCGATTCGCGAACACCGTCGTCCTTGATCATCTCTTCTCCTAGAGTCGGCCGGTGGTCCGGCAGTTCAGCAGCCGGACCTGCACGTTTCACCTTGCGCGAAATGCGGCCGATGGGAACACCCGTTTCCCCGCGCCGACTGGACCGGGCAACGGGAAACCCGGAGGTCGATATGAGCGAGCAGCCCACACTGTTCGGGGCAGAGCTTCGTAGATTGCGTATCGCCGCTGGCCTTTCCCTGACCCGGTTGGCCGCGCTGCTGCATTACAGCAAGGGCCACCTCAGCAAGATCGAAACCGGGAACAAGCGCCCGACACCGGATTTCGCGAGGCGATGTGACGCCGTCCTCGACGCCGGTGGAAAGCTGACCGATCTGGTTTCCACGCAGTCCTCCGATGCACCTCTGCCCGAAACGCACGGCGACGGTGAGGTGTGGTTGATGAATCTCGCATCCGACGGGAAAAGCTGGTTCCAGCCGATGGATCGGCGACAGGCATTGGCAGCGGGAGCAGCCTCGGTGCTGGCCTTCGGGATGGGCGGCACGCACGCCGTCGCTTCGCAGGCCGATGTGCTCTCGACTTTCCGGACCATGTTCGACCAGTTCCGCCAATTGGGGCAAACCGCGAGTCCATCGGTAGTGCTGCCCGCGCTCATCGCGCAGACTCACACGTTGCGCGAACTCGCCGCCCAATCCCGGCCACGATTGCAGGCCGAAATCCTGGCGTTGAACTCGCGGTACGCCGAATTCGCCGGATGGATGGCGCAGGAATCGGGAAACGACCGAGCCGCGCTGTGGTGGACCGATCGCGCGGTGGAGTTCGCCGAAGCTGGCGATGACCGAACACTCGGCGCATACTCCCTGGTCCGGCGCGCACTGGTCACCATGTACCTGGATGATGCGCAACAGACCATCGAACTGGCGCGTCAAGCTCAGAACGCCAGACCTTCCGCGCGGATCCACGGCCTGGCCGCGCAGCGCGAAGCCCAAGGTCACGCGCTCGCCGGAGACTACGACTCCTGCATGCGGAGTTTGGACCGCGCTCGAAAGTTGCTCAGCACCGTCGAACTCGACGGTGAACCGGTAATCGGCACGGCGAATTTACCCGACCCCGTCGCAATGGTCACCGGGTGGTGTCTGCACGATCTCGGCCGTCCTCGGGACGCGGCCGCCATCCTGGACCGGGAAATTCGACGGGTGCCAACCGGAGCGTTGCGTTCCCAAGCACGGTACGGGGTGCGCAGAGCGCTCGCTCATGCCGAGGCAGGCGATGTCGACCACGCCTGCGCCCTCCTTGAGCAGGTGCTCGGGGCAGTCGATTCCGTCGACTCGGCAACCATCACCACGGACCTGCGTCGATTAGCCCGTGCGCTCGGCCGATTCCACACCGCTTCCTCGGTGCGCAAGCTGCAACCACGACTGATCGCTTCGCTGCACAACAAGATCGCTTGAGAAATCCGCATCCTGCCCGGAAGTGAGGTAGTGCTGTGCCTGAAATCTTCATCAATTACCGGACCGGAGACTGCGAGCAAGCCGCGGTAACGATCGAACACGACCTCTCACGCCGATTCGGCCGGGAGCGGGTCTTCCGCGCCAGCAAGTCCATCCGGCCCGGCGACAACTTCCGCGACGGGTTATCGGCGGCATCCTCTGGGAGCCGCGTCCTGCTCGCCTTGATCGGTCCGAACTGGCTCACCGCCCGAGACCACAACGGGAACCTGGCGCTGGCCAACGAGAACGACTGGACTCGCGTGGAGATCCTGAACGCCATGCGGTCCGGTGCTCGGATCATCCCGATCCTCTGTGGACGTACGATGCCTCGTCTGTCGGCGGCGAGCATGCCATCCGCCTTGGCGCGGCTCGCGGACCTCCAGTCCCTGCGCTACGACACCGGCAACGCCGAGGCCGACCTCAACCGGCTCGCGGCCGAACTCGTCGACTTTGTGCCGGGCCTGGTCGACCGCACTGCGGAGCAAACCGAAGAGCCCAGCGGTGTGGTGAATTCGAATTCCGGCACGGTCCACGGCAGCCTGACCCAACTTCGTGACCAGTACGGCGGGTTCACCGCTACGTTCCACGGACCAACCGGACCAGTGAGCACCGGATCTGGAGATCAGCAGGTTGTCTACGGCGATGGCAACGCCTACATCGATGGGAAGAACTCCGACGGAATCAACCAGAGCTTCGGCACGAAGCGCGAACCGGAGGAGGACCGATGACGGAATTCCACACCGAATTCCACGACGCGCAGGACGGCCCGATCCACGCGGGCTCAGGCGCCCTGAACGTCAATCCCGTCTTCTTGAGCATCCACGAGAGCGTCACGCGCCAGGCTCGCGGACCCCGTTTGACGCTGAAGGACGATCTGCGGTGGCTCAAACGACGATTCGCGGCGCCGCCGAACATGGGTGCGGCGCGAGATCGCCTGTTGGAGACCCGAACCGTTCTGCTGACCGGACCACCGGGAAGTGGGCGGCGCACTGCCGCGAAGATGCTGCTCAACGAGGGCACCGACGCGAGCACGCCGTTCAGCGAGCTCGCGGACGAGGCGCTCGCGCAGAGCGAAAGGCTGGACGATTCGAAGGTCCACTCGGGATACCGGCTCGTGCTCGATCTCACGGACAGCAGCGAGGAAGTATTCCGCGCTCGCTACCGGGAACTGCCATCGTTTCGCACCGCGCTCCAGCACAACGATGCCTACCTGGCAGTCGTCGTACCGGACGCCTTCAGGCACTTGGTAGATGCGGATCTGGCGCATCTCGTCGTTCGGATCGACCGGCCACGCGGTGATCTGGCGCTGCGGCGCCATCTGGAAGCAGCGGAAATCTATCCATCGGACCAGCACCTCGCCGTGGACGAGCTCGCCGAGCACCTGACCGCATCCATGTCGGAAATCGCCAACCTGGCGCAACTGGTGATCCAGGCGCGCGAGGCGGACTCGGATGGCGATGTGCCAACCTGGCTCAATGAAGCCGTTGCTGCGCGAACCGACCGCAGCGATGAGGTCGCGTCGCAGCTGAGCAAGCACTCCCGCGGCAGGATGCGGGCGGTGCTGCTCGCCGCCGCGATGTGCAGAGGCGCATCGAGTGACGCGGTGTTCTTCGCTTCCCACCAGTTGGTCGAGATGTTGGGTCTGGATAAGGCTGAGGGCCCACGACTTGCGCAGGACGGCTACCGCATCCAGCTCGACGAGCTCGACATCGACGTCGCACCGAACAACCGCATCGAGTTCGGCAGGATCGCCTACGACCGAGCGCTCCTGGAACACTTCTGGGACAACTATCCGGACCTCCGGGAATCGTACTGCCGATGGGTAGACCGGATAATCCGCCAGGAGTCGTTCAACGCGGGAGATCGGCAGAACCTGGTGGACCGATTCGGCTCGCAGGCATTGCGGACCAAATCACCTGGGCACGTGCGGTGGTTGATCGAGCGCTGGGTCTCCCCGCGGCAGAACGGGTCGAATCCCCTGTTGGATTACGGTGTGCGAGCTCTGCTGACCGGCCTCAGGGACGTGCGCCACGGCCGGTTCTTCCGACAGTTGGTGTACGCGTGGTCGCGCCGCAACGACCTCCCCGCGGAGGTCGGGCAAATCGTCGTGGACGTGAGCACCGAAGTGATCGCGCCGAACTTCCCAGATCAAGCGCTGGTGCGGCTGCACAACCGGGCCCGCCGCGAGGAAGGACCGGGAAATCCTTCGGCACGACAGGCCCTCGTAGCGCTGACCGCGCAGAATTCGATCCTGCTGCGCCTACTGCTGGACAGGCTCGCGACGGGCTTGCTGAGAGCTGACCAGTGGCAAGCCGACTTCTTCCTGTTCCTGGAGGTCGCGGATCCTTGGCGACTGGCGGATTCGAGCATGCGCTCGCAGCCACTCGCCGCGGATCAAGCAGTGCGGTCCCACCTGGTGACCTGTTGGCGGACGGCGATGGTCGCCCGCCCTGACCTCATCCTGCTCAGATTGCACCACTGGCTGGCGGCAGCCGGTCAGACCGCGCGGCACGATCTGCTGCTCGGAATCCTGGTTGAGGCAGCGCACCCGTCGATCAAACTGCTCGCCGCGCTGCACGTCGTGGCGCGCGATTGGAGCCGCACCGAGCACGGACGGCCTGAAGTCGCGATGCGGATGTCCCAGTTGATCGACATGGCGCAGGGATTGCAGCCGACGGACTACCTTTTCCCCCGAGCGCCCGAGGAGGCCGTTCAATGAGCAAGGAAAACCGCATCCTGTACGGCGGCCTGGCGTTCGCTGTCGTGGTACCCGTCGTACTCGGTCTGGTGCTGGATTGGTCAGCCTGGGTCACGGTTCCGCTGTTCGCAGCCGTGCTCTTCGGGATCTACCGGAAGCTCATGCACGGAACCAGAACCCCCAGCGACCACGTGGGTGTCGTGCTCGACAAGATCGGCCTGTACCCGGACAACCCGGTGCGCGACCTGACTGCCCACCGGTTCGCCAAGCTGATCGAAGCAGCCGGGAACCAGAAGGTCGCCGACGAAGTCCGCCAGAAGTTCGACGCACCACGCCCCTTCCACTAGCCCCGAAACCACTGGGGGTGGCCGGGAGGTGCTCGGGGGCTGAGCACCTCCCGGCCCGAGCGAACATCAGCAATCAATCCTTCGGTTTGAAGGTGGGCGCTGGTTCGTGACCGTCTACTTTGGTCAGGTTGTCTGGTTTGCGCCGTAGGGTTGGGTTATTGCTTCGAGGTAGTGGCCTGCGGGGTCGCAGAAGTAGACGCCTCGGCCTCCGTGGTTGGTGTTGTACTGCTGGGGGAACTCACCCTTCGGGTCCGCCCAGTGGTCGAGGTCCTCGGCTTGGATTCGGGCGTAGATGCCGTCGAAGTCCGCTTCCGCGACGAGGAACGCGTAGTGCTGCGGCGGGAACTCGATGCCCGGCTCGGCGAACTGGAGTGTTACGCCCCCGTCGAGGTGGACCGTGCGGAAGAAGCCGCCCGGCTCCGCCGGTGGGAGATCGAACATCTTCGTGAAGAACGATGCCGATTCGTTCTTGTCGCGCGCGGCGACGATCGTGTGATTGAAGAGAATGGTCATGAAGACCCTTCGAAACCACGCCTCCATGCCTGACGCTGTCCGCCACCGACACGCGACGCTCGCCGGATCAAACCACAACCATGACCACCACGGCAAGCAAACCGCTTGCGCCCTGATCTGCTGAACAGCAGGTGTGCGGATCGAGGCTGGGCCGTGCGTGCTCGTGACTTAGAATCCCGCTTCTTCCGGAACAACCACTCACGAACCCCCCATGCGCAACGCACGCCGATCCGCACAACCCCTAGGACGGCCGAGGCAGTGATCCAATCGCGCTACAGTGCCAAGATGGCGCGCGCTTGTGATATTTGCGGCAAGAGCGTTACCGGCCGAACAGCGAGCAATCGATGCGCGGAGTGCGACAAGAAACGCAACCGGGGGCCGCGAATCTGCATCGTCGAAGGCTGCGACAAGCCCGTAGCCAAACGTTCACCCGCAGCTGCGCTCAAGGTCTGCCCCAGGCACTACGCGCCCGGTCTCAGCAGCGGCCCGATCAACTTTCGCACCAGATAACCAGAAGAAAGAACCCCCTGCGACGCTAGCCACCCCAAACCCCGGCAGGTCTCCAGGATGACGACAGTGGCGCCCGGGCCCACTCGGGGCGAACACCGCACAAATCGCCGCTGGCCAGACCAGCCGTAGAACACCCCCGCCCGCGAGCACAGCCCAGCCCGGCTCCGATGCGCACGATCGACGCAACCCTTCCGCAGCCCGGATCGGGTGAGGGGCGAAGGGCACCTTTCGCCAAGTAAGTTGGTAAAAGGTGCCCTTCACCTGCTACGCGAACGGGTGGTTGCTCCGGTGCGGTGGGGGCTCGCGCTCGTCGTTGACCTCGACATTGATCGTCGTTACAGTGCCGCTGACCGAAACGTCAACGGCTGCGGCCCCCGAACCGGGCCCGGCTGGGTTTTCGGTTGCCGGGCACATCGGGGTGTCCGGTGGAGGGGAGCGTCGATGACTGCCCTTGATCCTTCGCCGCAGCCGCAGCCGCAGCCGAGGCCGGAGTCTGATGCGCATGTCGTTGGACGGCGGCGGTTTCTCGGATACGTGCTGGCCGCTCCCACCCTGGTGGCCGCCGCCGAGCTCGGCTTGCGGCCGGGCGCCGAGGCGGCGGTGCCCTCGCCCGGTGTGGCGGAACTGCTGGATCTCAACGACTTGTTGACGGCGGCGGCGCGGCCGACCGCCAATCTGATCAGTGTCGCGGTGCACGCCGACGGCACCGTGTCCTTCGAGCTGCCGCGCGCCGAGGTCGGGCAGGGCATCACCACCTCAACGGCCATGCTGATCGCCGAGGAGATGGACCTGCCGCTGGAGAAGGTGCGCGTCACCTTGGCCAATGCTCGACCCGAGTTGCTGTTCAACCAGCTCACCGGCGGATCGAACACGACCATCTCGACCTACACCCCGATCCGGGTGGCCGCCGCGATCGCCAAGGGCCGGTTGCTGCACGCGGCGGCCATCGAGCTCGATGCCGCGATCACCGACCTGACCGCGCGGGCGGGCGTCATCACCTCCGTCCTAGGTGGACAGATCGATTACGGCGCACTGGCGGCGAAAGCGGCGGGCGTGCGGACCGAGCAGGTCTCCGTGGAGCTCAAACCTCGTTCGGAATTCGAGGTCATCGGCACCCCGCGCGGCCGGATCGACGCGTTGGCCGCCGTGACCGGGCGCAAGAAGTTCGCGATGGACCTCGATGTGCCGGATGCGCTGCCGACCATGGTGTGCCGACCACCGACCATCAACGGCACCGTCGATTCCGTCGCCAACCTCGCCGAGGTCCGGCAGATGCCGGGCGTCACCGATGTCGCCGTCATCTACACCGGGGTGGCGGTGCGAGCCGAAACGTTCGGCCAGTGCGTCGACGGAGTGCGGGCGCTGCGGGTCAGCTGGAACGCGGGCAGTGCCGCCGGGAAGTCCGACGAATCCGTGTTGCGCGAACTGGAATCGGCCGAGCTGCCGCTCGCGGCACCGCTTGCGGAAACCGTGGAAGGCGAGTTCACCTTCTACTTCCGGGGAAACAGCGCGCTGGAACCGAACTGCGCCATCGCCGACGTCCGAACCGACCGCGCCGAGATCTGGGGCGCGCTGAAATCACCGATCGTGGCCCAGGAGACCATCGCGGCGAAACTCGGCCTGCCGCCGAGCGCGGTCGCGGTGCACGTCGTGGAAGGCGGCGGTTCGTTCGGCCGCAAGCTCTTCTTCGACGCCGCGCTGGAGGCCGCCGAGATCTCGCAGCAGCTCGGCAAACCCGTGAAGCTGATGTGGCATCGCGCCGACGACTGCCGCCAGGGCCGCACCCATCCGATGAGCACCTCGCGGATCCGGGTCAGCTACGCGGGCGACACCGTGCTCGGCTTCGACCAGCGGCACACCAGCGTGTCCACCGACTTCGGTCACGGTCTCGGCGAGGTCCTCACCGCCATGGCGGCGCAGCTGCCGGTCGGTGATCTCGGGTTCTCCGAGACGATCTTCCAGCTCACGCAGTCGATGCCCTACGACTTCGGCGTCACCGCGCAGCTGCTCAGCGAGGTCGACAAGGGCTTCAACACCGGCAGCATGCGCAACATCTACTCCCCCGACGTCACCTGCGCCCGGGAACTGATCGTCGACCGGCTGGCCGCGACCACGGGTCGCGACCCGTACCGGTTCCGCCGCGACTTCCTCCAGGACGACCGGTCGCGGGCGGTGCTGGACAAGGTCGCGGAGGTCGGCGGCTGGGGCCGCGCGATGCCCGCGAACATGGCGCAGGGCATCGCCTTCCACGCCGAATACCACGGCGTGAGCGCCGCACTAGTCGAGATCGACTGCCGACCGGAGACCGTCAACCGCCCGATCCGCGATGCGGTCAGCGGACCGCGCGTCACCAAGGCGATCTTCGCCGTGGACGTCGGGCTGGCGGTCAATCCGCGCGGGCTGGAAGCGCAGATGATGGGCGGCATCATGGACGGCATCGCCCAGGTGCTCACCTCCAGCCTGCACCTGACCGACGGGTACTTCCTCGAAGCCAGCTGGGACAACTACTTCTACACCAGGCAGTGGAACACCCCGCTGGACGTTCAGGTGATCGTCATGCCGCCGACCACCGGCGAGCCCGGTGGGGCCGGGGAGCTCGGCGTCGCCGCGTCGATGTCCGCCGTCGCGTGCGCGTACGGGCGCGCGACCGGGCGCATGCCGACCAGCTTCCCGATCAACCACGGCACGCTGTCCTTCGAGCCGAAACCGACCGAGCCGCCGATCCCGGAATCGCCCACCGACGGCCTGGACCACGCCTACTGAGGAGAACCCCGTGCCCGAGCACACCTTTCGACTCAACGGCAAGCAGGTCACCGTCGACGTCGCCGACGACGTCCGGCTGCTGTGGGTGCTGCGCGACGTGCTCGGTGTCACCGGGCCGAAGTACGGCTGCGGCATCAACGTCTGCAAGGCCTGCACCAGCCACCACAACGGCAGGGCGTTCAACCCGTGCTCGGTGCAGGTCAAGGACATCGAGCCCACCGACGAGGTGACCACCATCGAGGGGCTGGCGGCCACCGTCGGCGAGGAGCTGCACCCGATGCAGCAGGCCTGGTTGGACCACGACGTGGCGCAGTGCGGCTACTGCCAGCCGGGCCAGATCATGGCGGCCGTGGCGAAGGTCCGGCAGGCCGCCGACCAAGGCCGCGAGATCACTGACGCCGACATCGACGAGATCCGAAACATCTGCCGCTGCGGCACCTACTTCCGCATCCGCGAAGCGATCAAGGACGGCGCCCGGAACATGTGACCGTTGCGGTTCGTCGAGGTCACGATGGGGTGATTCTGGGTCGCCCATCGAGTCGGGTTCACTGTGGACACTTCGAGTCCACTGATCCCGATCACTCCCTTGCTCCGCAAATGTGCTGGTAACAAACGATTTTCGCACCCCCACCCCGGACCGGTCGGCGGTCGAGCGGAATCGTGGTTGGGCTAGGTTCCACCGGGTCGTTGATCGATGATCGAGGTGGTGGGGATGGACGCGCACAAGCCCAGCCGTCGGGCGTTCCTGGCGGGCGCCGCGGCAGGCCTGGCCGGGATGGGACTGCCGGGCCCAGCATCGGCCGCTGGACGCGCTACCGGTCCCGCGGTCGCGGTGCTCGGTGCCGGGATCGCCGGATTGACCGCGGCCCACGAACTCGCCGAGCGCGGCTTCTCGGTCACCGTCTACGAGCGCCGTGCGCTCGGTGGCAAGGCACGCAGCATCCCGGTGCCCGGTACCGGCCGGGACGGTCGGCGGGATCTGCCGGGCGAGCACGGCTTCCGGATCTTCTTCGGCTTCTACCGCGACCTCCCGGACACCCTGCGCCGCATCCCGTTCCCGGGAAACCCCGGCGGGGTGCACGACAACCTGGTCGACGCCAGCGAAATGCTGCTGGCCCACCCCGGCGGACGCGCCGATCTGCACGTGCCGTGGTCGGTCAGCGGGACGGCCACGGGCTTGCTCGATCAGCTGTCGCCGAACGTGCTGCTGGAACAGCTGCGGGCGCTCGTCGAGTCCACCTTCCACCTGCCGCCCGACGAGGCGCTGTTCTTCGCCCGGCGGATGCTGGTCTACCTGACCAGCTGCGAACAGCGTCGCCTCGGGCAGTGGGAGCACACGTCCTGGCCCGACTTCCTCCGCGCGGTCGGAAAATCCCACGACTACCAGCGGATCCTGGTCTCCGGGCCGACCCGGGTGCTCAGCTCGACCAAGACCGCGGACGCCAGCGCGCACACCGTGGGGGTGGTGCTGGAGGCACTGCTGTTCAACGTCCTCGGACGCGGCAACGACGGTGCACCGGACCGGGTGCTGGGCGCCCCCACCAACGAAGCGCTGATCGACCCGTGGGAACGGCACCTGCGCGATCTCGGGGTGCAGTTCCGCATCGGGTGGTCGGTCGAGGACCTGGTGCTCGAAGGCGGCCGGATCTCGGGCGCTCGGGTCCGCGACCCGCACGGTCGCAGCCAGCTGGTCGGCGCGGACTTCTTCGTCTGCGCATTGCCCGTCGAGCACGCCCAGCGGGTGTGGAACGAAGGTGTGCGGGCCGCCGACCCGCAGTTGCGCGCGGCGGCGACGCTGGACACGGAGTGGATGGTGGGCCTGCAGTTCTACCTGGACCGCCGCACGCCGATCGCGCACGGCCACGCGTTCTACGTCGACTCGCCGTGGGCGCTGACCTCGATCAGCCAAGCCGGTTTCTGGCCCGGCCGCGACTTCTCCGCCGACTACGGCGACGGCCGCGTCGCGGACTGCCTGTCGGTGATCATCTCCGAGTGGGATGCGCCGGGGGTCCTGTTCGGCAAACCGGCGAAGGAGCTGACCGCGGAGCAGGTCGCCCAGGAAGCGTGGGAGCAGATCAAGCGGCACCTCAACGACTCCGGCCAAGCCGTGCTCGACGACAGCTCGCTGGTGTCCTGGTTCCTGGACCCGGGTGTGACCGGGCTCGGTGGACCGCAGCCGCACAACGCCGACGAACTGGTCGTGCATCCGGTCGGTTCTTGGCACCGGCGTCCCGCCGCGCGCACGGCGATCCCGAACTTCTTCCTGGCTGGCGACTACGTGGCGGTGCCGATCAACGGGGCCTCCATGGAGGGCGCGAACACGGCGGCGCGGATGGCGGTGAACGCACTGCTGGACGCGGCCGGATCGGACGCGCCCCGCGCAGTGGTCCACGACCTGTACCGCGCGCCCGAGTTCGAACTGCTCAAAACAGAGGACCAGCTGCAATACCAGCTCGGCCTGCCGAACCTGTTCGACGTAGACCCGCAAGGGTGAAGGGTGAGGGGCACAAGTAACTGGGGCACGGGTGCCCCTCACCCCGGTCACCGCTCGGCGAGGTGGTGGAGGGTTTCGAGGAGGTTGGGGTTGGTTTTTAGGGTGTGGAGGAGGTTTTGTTCTAGTTCGGCGACCTTGGGGGCTATTCGGCGGTGGGTTGCTTGGCCTCGGCGGCTCAGGTGGACCAGGATCTTGCGGCGGTCGGTCTGGTCGACTTCGCGGTACAGCAGCGCGGTCGTGACCAGCCGGTCCACCACCCGGGTCAGCGTCGGTCCGGTGGTCGTGGTGCGTTCCGCGAGGTCGGCCATCGCCAGACCGCCTTCCGCGGCCAGGGTTTCCACCACCAGCCACTGGTCGAAGGTCAGGCCCTCCGGCTTGAGCACCTGCTCGACGCTCGCGGTCACCGCACGGGCCGCCCTGGTCAGCGCGCGGGTCAGCGCCGGACCCGCGGCGACGTTGCCTGCTGCCATGCTCTCCGATCCTCGCTCTTGCGCAAACCTGCCTGAATCGTAAAACTTCCGGGTGGAAGCAATCGAGCGAACCCGGCCGTTTCCGGAGCCCGTATGACATTCGGCTCAGCGGTCCGCGAACGCGCCGCGCGATGGCGCGTGGCCATGGTGATTCCGCTGCAGGGCCCGGCCGGGCTGTTCGGCCCGTCCTGCGAGGCGATCATCGAACTCGCGGTGCGCGAGATCAACGAGCGCGGCGGCGTCCTCGGCCGCGAGGTGACCGCGGAGGTCGTCGACGGCGGCGCGCCGCCGCACGAGGTCGCCGAGGCGGTCCGGCGGCTGGTCGCCGACGGCGCGATCGACGCGGTCAGCGGCTGGCACATCTCCTCGGTGCGGAATGCGATCGCCCCGGTGGTGGCCGACCGCGTGCCCTACGTCTACACCTCGCTATACGAAGGCGGCGAGCGGCGCGCTGGCATCTTCTGCTGCGGCGAGACACCGCGTTTCCAGATCGCCCCGGCCCTGCGGTGGCTGCGCGACAACATGGGCGTCCGCCGCTGGTTCGTGGTGGGTGATGACTACGTGTGGCCGCACGGCTCGACCGCGGCCGTCCGCGACTTCGCGCACGAGCTGGACCTGCGGATCGTCGGCGAGACGTTCGTCGGCCTGGGCTCCGGCGACATGCGGCGGGTGACCCGGCAGGTGGCCGCCGCCCGGTGCGACGGGGTGCTGATGTTGCTCGTCGGCCAGGACGCGGTGCGGTTCAACCGCGCTTTCGCCGCCCAGGGCTTGCACGACCGGCTGGTGCGCTTCAGCCCGCTGATGGAGGAGAGCATGCTGCTGGCCAGCGGCGCGGCAGCGACCCGGAACCTCTTCGTCGCGGCGGGGTACTTCCGGTCGCTGGCCACCGCGGACGCGATCGACCTGCTCGGCTCGTACGTCCGGTTGCACGGTCCGAGCGCGCCACCGCTGAACAATGCGGCCGAATCCTGCTACGAAGGCCTGCGCACCTTGGCGAAGCTCGCGCACCGGGCCGGTTCGCCCGGCCTGGCCGAGTTCAACGCCGCGATCGACGGCACCGCATACCGCGGACCGCGCGGCACCGTCGAGTTCCACGACCACCAGGCGGCCCAGCACGTCCACCTGGCCGTCGCCGACGGCTACGACTTCGACATCATCACCCGGCTTTGAGCGTGGGCTGGGCTGAGCGGGAGAGCTGGCGATTTCGCGCGAAATCGCCGCTTCCGTTGGGCGGCGGGGCCGGTTTCGCGCGAAATCGCCGCTGAGTAACCCCTCCGTCGCGGCGTCGCTCGGGCGACCGACCACAGGTTGACGTCCGCGACATGCGCACTTATTTTCATTCGAAATAATTTCATCAGGAATCAACTGGTGACCGAGCGGATCAGGCCGATCGAGGAGGCAGCTGATGCGACACGGAGACATCTCCGCCAGTCCGGACACCGTTGGCGTCGCGGTGGTCAACTACAAGATGCCGCGCCTGCACACCAAGGCCGAGGTGCTGGCCAACGCGCGGCAGATCGCCGAGATGGTGGTCGGCATGAAGACCGGGCTGCCCGGCATGGATCTGGTCGTGTTCCCGGAGTACTCGACCCAGGGCATCATGTACGACCCGGGCGAGATGTTCGCGACCGCGGCGACGATTCCCGGCGAGGAAACCGAAATCTTCGCCGCGGCCTGCCGAGGGGCCCAGACCTGGGGAGTTTTCTCCATCACCGGCGAACGGCACGAGGAACACCCGGACAAGCCGCCCTACAACACGCTGGTGCTGATCAACGACCGCGGCGAGATCGTCCAGAAGTACCGCAAGATCCTGCCCTGGTGCCCCATCGAGGGCTGGTACCCGGGCGACACGACCTACGTCACCGACGGCCCCAAGGGCATGAAGATCTCCCTGATCATCTGCGACGACGGCAACTACCCGGAGATCTGGCGGGACTGCGCGATGAAGGGCGCCGAGCTGGTGGTGCGCTGCCAGGGCTACATGTACCCGGCCAAGGACCAGCAGGTGTTGATGGCCAAGGCGATGGCGTGGGCGAACAACTGCTACGTCGCGGTCGCGAACGCCGCCGGTTTCGACGGCGTCTACTCCTACTTCGGCCACTCCTCGATCATCGGCTTCGACGGTCGCACGCTCGGCGAAACCGGTGAGGAGGAGTACGGCATCCAGTACGCGCAGCTGTCGATCTCGGCGATCCGCGACGCGCGCCGCCACGACCAGTCCCAGAACCACCTGTTCAAGCTGCTGCACCGCGGATACTCCGGCGTGCACGCCGCCGGGGACGGCGACAAGGGCGTCGCGGACTGCCCGTTCGACTTCTACCGGACGTGGGTGACCGATCCCGAACGAGCGCAGAAGGACGTGGAGGCGATCACCCGCGACACGATCGGCGTCAAGGACTGCCCGGTCGGTTCACTGCCGATCGACGAGACCTGATCGCTCCCGCGATCGGCGAGCGCGGGGTTTCTCGGTGGCCGGTGCGTAAAGCCGCAGGAACGTGCGCACCCCGCTGGTGATGATCTCGTCGGCTTCCGCGGCGGGCATCGGGATCGCGCCGTAGAAGGTCCGCTGGAGCACCGAGGTGACGGTGAGCAGGTTCAAGTGGCGCGCGGCCTGCTCGTCGTCATCGATCACGAGCAGACCGCGATCGGCGAGGCCGCGGAGGTACGGGGCCAGCCGCACGTGCGCCGACTGCGGACCCGCCGCCAGCCATTTCTCCAGCACCGGCGGCGGAATTCGGGTCACCTCCGCTTCCAAGGCCCGGACCAGCGCGAAGTGGTCGGGGAACTGGGTCACGGTGGCGACCCGGTCCCGGCTGAAGGCGACCAGGTCCTCCTCCAGATCCACGATCTTGCGCAGGTGCAGCTCCATCTGCCGCGCGATGGAGTCGGTGACCTCCTGCGCGCCCTCCAGCGCCACGGACAGGAACAGCTGCTCCTTGTCGGCGAAGTGGTTGTAGATGGTGCGTTTGGACACCTGCGCTTCGGCGGCGATCGCGTCCACGCTGGCTCGGGTGTACCCGTCTCGCCCGAACACCTTGCGCGCGGCACGTTCGATGGCCCGGCGCTTCTCCGGTCGGCCGGTCGGTGACACCGGAGCCTCCTTCCTCAGGACTGCACTGCTCGGTGCAGTCTGGTCAGCGGCGGATCTGGAGCAGCTCGGTTCGCGGGTTCAGTCCCCCGCCTTGGGATCGACCCGGAGGTCGGTGAAGTAGCTGTCGTGCGCGATGAAGAACTCCGCCCGTTCCGCTTCCCCCATCGCCACGATGCGCCCGACTCCTTCGAAGTACTCCTCGCGGGGCGCGCCGGGGGCGAACAGCATCAGGAACGACGTCGGCTCGCCCGACTCGTTGCAGAACGCGTGCAACCCGCCCGCCGGGACGTGCAGGAAATCGCCCTTGGTCGCATCGCGCCACCGCACCCCGTCGTACACCCGCAGCGAACCGTCGGTGACGAAGAACGACTCGGACATCGAGCGGTGGAAGTGGGTTCCCGTCCCGGCGCCCGGTGCCAGGTCGACCACGTGGTAGAGCCCGAACTCGCCGTCGGTGGCGATGTCGTGCTCCCGCCCGGTGGGCTGGCCGGTGGCCAGGTAGTAGGTCCTGGTGCCCGACGGGTTCACCAACTCCGGGGCGGCGTCGGCCGCCCGGAAGGACGCGCTGATCTCACCGGTCTCGCCGTGGTACCGATCCGGCGGGTATGACATGGCAACCTCCTCGACTCGCACCTCGGATCTCGATTCGAAAAGTACACCGAGCAGTGCATTAACTCAACTACACAGTGCAGTGCACTTTCGAGTACGCAGTGCAGTGCACTTTCGAACGCGAGCCACGGCGATGCCGCTGGCACGACTTCACGAGAAGTTCACCTCCGCCTGAGACGGTGCGATTTCTCGCGGAATCGCCACGTCCCCGACACGCGCAACCCCGTTCCGGCTACGCGCGGTGACGAAGAGCTCGGTTGCCTGGTGTCACACGATCCACTTCGGACTGCGAGAGCTCACGGTGCGGCGGTGAGCGCCGCAGGAGGTATCGGCCGGTCCTGGCCGAGGGCGGTGAACAGTTCCGCCGCTTTCTCCCGGTCCCACCGCAAAGCCGCGCCGACACCAGGGACTTCGATGCCACCGCTGGTCGGGACGGTCGCCGTGACCAGCCCCTCCCCCGCGCTGCTCGCCTGGTAGCCGAGCCGACCGAGGTCGTCGAGGTGGTCGTGGTCGGAAACCGTTACCGCGGCGGCGAATCGCCACGTCATGGGCACCGAGCGCAGCGGGTTGAGCAGCACGCCCCGGCTGGTCGCCTTGTGCACCAGGGCGGTGAGGAACTCCCGCTGGTGTTCGGCGCGTTCCAGGTCGCCGCGTTCGAAGGCGCGGGTGCGCACGAAACCGAGCGCCTGCGCGCCGGTCAACTGCTGGCAACCGGGCGGCAGCGTCAGGTTGATCTTCGGGTCGTGGATCGCCTGCGGCAGGCACATCTGCACCCCGCCGACCGCGTCGACCACCCCGGCGAAGCCACCGAGCCCGATCTCCAGGTAGTGGTCGATGTGCAGGCCGGTCGCTTCCTCGACGGTCCGGGACAGCAGCGTCGGACCGCCGTAGGAGTAGGCCGCGTTGAGCTTGTTCGGGCCATAGCCGTAGATCGGCAGCAGCGAGTCGCGCGGCAGGCTGACCAGCGTCGGGGTACCCCGACCGGCCGGAATGTGCAGCAGCATCACGGTGTCGGTGCGCGCACCGGCCGCTTCCGCGGCGTCACCGGTGACCAAATCCTGTTCCTGCTGCGCGGAAAGCCCGGTACGGCTGTCCGACCCGACCAGCAGCCAGTTCGTGCCGCGCGCCGCCTCGATACGACCGCCGTAGTCGGTGAACGCGGGCACCCTGCCCAGCGTGAAGTCCGCGTACAGCACCGCACCCCCGACCAGCAGGAGCAGGGTTGCGAGGGTCAGCGACAGCAGTCGGGTGGTGCGCCGCCAGAAAGTTCTCACTGACTGTGTTCACTCCCGCGATCAAGTGACTCGCACGCACCCCCGACACCAGCGCGCCTTGGACCAAAGTGATCGTAACGTTATCGTACTGTGCCTCGACCCCAACCGTTCGAGTGACCGACGACAACCGGAGTAGTGATGTCCAGCCGAGACCGCCAGCGACCCCGTAGCGGCTCGAAAGAAGTCCACGCCAGACACCGACGCCGCACCGGCTCCGGACTGGTCGTCCACACCGGACGCTCCGGACGAACCGGGCGGCGCGGGGCGGTCGCCCTCAGCGTCACTCCTGATCGGCGGCTTCGGCGGATGCACTACGCCGCGGATCCGATCTTCGTCGACCGCAGCGGGCGTCGCCGCCGCGTGTTCCGGCGGTTCGCCCTGGCCGCCAGCATCGTGCTCGCCTGCCTCGGGCTGTTCCTCGCCGCCGCGATGCTCAACTCGCGCGCCCCGGCCCCACCGCTGCCCGCCACCCCGAATGCGAGCCCGAATCCCTGACCAGGCAGGAACGCTTTGCCACGCCGCTCCCCGATTCCCCGAACTCCCCGAGCGCACTGGTTGCTGCTCGGCTTGGTGCTGCTCGCGCTGTGCGGCCTGCTCTCGCTGGACGCGCTGCTGCGCGCGGACGTGCCCAGCACCCCGAGCGGGACCAGGCAGTTCGTCCCGCAGTCCGCGTTCTCCAGCGGATCGGTGATCGATCCGCGCGAACCGACGGTGCAGCACCCACCACCCCGCAGCCTGGCGCTGACCTTCGTCGACGGACCGGATCCACAGTGGACACCTGCGGTGCTGGACGCGCTGGCCAGGCACGGGGTGCGCGCCACGTTCTTCGTCACCGGCGCGCAGGCCGCCAAGCACCCGGAACTCATCCGCCGGATCGTCGAGGCCGGGCACGAGATCGGCAACCGCACGCTGACCCGCGCCGATCTGCGACAGGCTGGCGACCTGCGGGTGCGGTTGGAACTGCAGGCGACCGATCTCGCGCTGGCCGGAGCCGCCGGGATCACCACCAACCTCGTCCAGCCGCCGGAGACGACCACCGGATCGCTGGACTACGCGGCGTGGAAGGCGGTGCTGCGGATCGGCAACCACGGTCGCCAGGTGGTGCTGGCCGACCTGGACTCGCAGGACTGGCGGCAGCCCGGTGTCGACGCCGTGCTGGCGAACTCGACGCCCCGCGACGACCGCGGTGCGGTGCTGCTGATGCACGACACCGCGGGTCCGGACACCGTCGAGGCACTGGACCGGCTGTTGCCCGACTTGCAGCGCCGCGGCTGGCGGGTCGACTCGGTCGGCGGCACGTTCCACGTGTCCGCGACGATGAACGAGGCTCGGATCATCGACCGCGTCGGCGGCACGCTGTTCGTTTCCGCCGTCCAACTGTCGGCCTGGCTGAGCGACGCACTGCGGGTGCTGCTCTGGGTGGCGACCGCACTCGCCACGCTGCGCCTCGTGTTCGTGCTGCTGGTCGCGCCGCTGCACGTGCGGCGGGCGCGCAGGTGGGAGCCGCCGTGGCAGATCAGCCAGCGCGTCGGCGTGATCGTCCCGGCCTACAACGAAGAAGCTGGTATCGCGAGCACGGTGCGGTCGATCCTCTCCTCCGAGCACCCGGTGGAAGTGATCGTGGTCGACGACGGCTCCACGGATCGGACCGCCGAGATCGTCGAACGGTTGCAGCAGCGGTTCGCGCACGTTCGCCTGATCCGGCAACCGAACGCGGGCAAGGCGGCAGCGCTCAACACCGGCATGGCGGCGGCGAACTCGGAACTGCTGGTCATGGTGGACGGTGACACGGTGCTCGAACCCGATGCGGTGGGGCACCTCGTCGCGCACTTCACCGATCCGGTGATCGGCGCGGTGTCCGGCAACGTCAAGGTCGGCAACCGCCGCAGCCTGCTCGCCCGCTGGCAGCACATCGAGTACGTGATCGGGTTCAACTTGGATCGCCGCGTCTACGACCTGCTGCACTGCACGCCGACCGTGCCCGGTGCGCTCGGTGCTTTCCGGCGGTCGGCGATCGAACGGATCGGTGGGGTCAGCGATGACACGCTCGCCGAGGACACCGACCTGACGATGGCCCTGGAACGGGACGGGTGGCGGGTGGTCTACGAGGAGCGGGCGATCTCGTGGACCGAGGCGCCCACCACCTACGGCCAGCTGTGGAAGCAGCGCTACCGGTGGTGCTACGGCACGTTGCAGGCCGCCTGGAAGCACCGGCATGCGGTCGTCGAGCGCGGCGCGGCCGGTCGACTCGGTCGACTCGGTCTGCCCTACCTGCTGGTCTTCCAAGTGCTGCTGCAGGTGATCGCGCCGGTGGTCGACGTGACCGCGTTCTTCGCGCTGTTCACCGAGGACGCCGCGACGGTCGCCACGACCTGGCTGGGATTCCTGCTGCTGCAAGCGGTTCCCGGGGTGATCGCTTTCCGGTTGGACGGCGAGCGGTTGCGGCCGCTGCTGACGTTGCCGTTGCAGCAGATCGTGTACCGGCAGTTGATGTACTTGATCGTGGTGCAGTCGGTGATCACCGCGTTGGCCGGAGCCCGTTTGCCGTGGCAGAAGCTGGAACGCCGCGGGCGGATCGGCCCGGTCCCGGCGACGCGGCGGTGACCGGCGAGGAGGACGCCGCTGTGCTTCCCTGGTGATGGGTAGCCGACCACGCGCGAGGGGGATCGACATGGCCGACGAGGACATCCTGGGCCTGATCGACGAGCTCATCGACGAAGAGCACCGGCTGCGCGCCACCGCTGCCGGGCAGGGCTTGGACTCCGCACAGCTCGCCCGGCTGCGCGATCTCGAAGTGAGCCTCGACCAGTGCTGGGATCTGCTGCGGCAGCGCCGCGCTCGCGCGGAGTTCCAGGACAGCACCGGATCAACGACCCCGCGCCCATCCGACGAAGTCGGCCGCTACCTGCAATGACTTCCGGCCAACCGGGTTAGCGCTAGGCGTTTGAGGTCCTGCGTTCCGCCGCTGGATGCGAAGAGGACGCGCCGGGTTTACCGCACGGCCCGGTCAGTTCCTCGACCCACTGGCCGACGGAATCGCTGATCCAGCGGCCGGTCGGTGCTGCGCTCGCCGGTTGCGGGATCAGGCTGCGGTGGGGCCGAACTGCTCAGTGAAGCGGCCGGTGAACAGGTCGGTGCCCTTGTACTCGGAGACCGTCGTGGCCGGGATGGCTGCCGGGCCATCGGGGGTGGGCATTTGGCCGACACCGCCGCGCGATCCGAGCGGGAGCAGGATCGCCGGGTGGGACTCGGGCCGGTAGGTGGCCGTGGGCTGCTCGCCGCGGAGTTGGGCGGTGATGTTCTGCGCCACGACCTCGGCGTGCCGCATCGCGTGCGCGGCCATCTTGGCCTCCGGGACATCGGTTATGTCGCCGACCGCGTAGACGTGGTCGTGCCCGTGGACGTTGAGGGTTTCGGTGACGGGGACCTGCCCCTGCGGTGTGCGGGTCGTGAGCCGACCGTCACCGAGGTAGTCGCTGTTGACCCGCGCGCCGAAGGCCCGGAACCAGATGTCGGCGGTGATCTCGTCGCGGCTGGTGGTGGTGACGGTGAAGGTCTCAGCCCGACCGGGCTCGGTCGTCGGTGGCGCGGTCAGGCCGGTGCCCAGCCGCAGCTGGATGTCCAGTTCGTCGAGCTGGCGGTGCAGATCCTGGCGCATCTCCGATTCGAAGGCGGGTAGCAGCTGCTCGGCCGGGTCGACGATGGTCACGTGCTTGTGCGGCCAGACCTCCTTGATCTCTCCGGCCAATTCCAAGCCGACCGGCCCGGCGCCGAGGATCAACACCCGCTCGGCGTCGACCAGTTCCTGGTGGGTCCGGCGGAGGTCGTTCAGCGCCTCGCTGGTGGAGTCGGCGTTCGGATTGGCCGGGTAGGCGTAGTTGGAACCGGTGGCCAGCACCAGGTAGGCCGCCTCAACGCGCCGACCCGATGCCAGGGTGGCGCCGCCGGGGTCCACCGAGACCGCGCGCTCGCGAATCACCGTGCCCCGCGTGAGCAGCGTGTCGAAGGGGAAGAACATGTTGCCCGCCCAATCGGGCCGGGTCAGCGCCCGCAGCGACCCCGCCGCGTTCACGAACGCGTCCCGGGGATCGATGAGCGCGACGTCGGCCTCGGCCTCCAGCGCCTTGGCGACCGCCGCGCCCCCATAACCTCCGCCGATGACCACAACCGCACTCAAGATCCCACACTCCCGAAGACAACGAAATTAGAGTTCGTGCCACGAACCATACTAGTTCGTGACACGAACTGCAATCCGCTCTCCCACGGGACGTGCGATCCCGTTTTTTACCGCCTACGAGCGGCGGGGGCTCCTTCGTTCAGTTCCAGGAAGACCACCGGAACCTCGTTGTCCAGCACGACGCGGCCGAGCAACCCGGCGAGCGCGTCCCGCTCGACGGCACTGAGTCCCGCCGACAGCTTCTCGACCCGTCGAGAGGTCTCGGCGTAGAACTCCGCTGCCAGACTGCTGCCCTGCGCAGTGAGCGCGACCTGCACCGAACGCGTGTCCCGCGGGTCTGGTTCGCGGCGGACCAGACCGTTGCGCTCGGTGCGGTCCACCAGGCCGGTGATGCTGGACTTGGCCAGCCCCAGCGTCGCGCCCAATTCGCCCATCCCGTGCGGCTGCGCCATCAGCACGCACAGCAGATGTCCCTGCTGCGGCGTGATGCCGTGCTCCCGACTCGACTCGGCGTACACGGCATCCACCAAGAACGCCGACCGCACCAGCGCGGCCGCCATCCCGATCCGGCCATCGCCCTGCTCACCCATTCGTTCAGCATAACAGCCCCGCACTCAACAATTCGCGAGACGAACTGTCCGGCTCGCGCATGGAACGGCGCAATTAGCTGCACCAACGGTGTGCATCGAAGGGATTGCCATCGATCATCTGGCCAGCTCGGGACGCACCGTGCGCGGCAACCTACCGCTCACGACGAGCCGTGAGTCCTCAGTGGACGATCAGGTCGATGGCCGGGTGTTGACGGAGAACTCCGCGCCGAACGGGTCGGGGATGGTGGCGAACCGGCCGTAGATCATGTCATCGATCCGAACGGGTGACTTTCCTTCACCTGGACCGAACACACGTTCTAAAATGGTCGGTAGCTGTGCGGATGTGCCTGGAACTGGGGTGGGCGGCAAGCCAGGGCGCTAGCCTGTCGGCAGCGTGCGATGTAGGGGGAAACATGTCGAGCGCGGATGGCTCCCCGATGCGCGGGGAACGCTTGCGGCAGTTGCTGACGGCAGACGGTACGGCCCTCGACGAGGTGTACCGCAGCGTCGAACTGACCCCCCACACCGGTTGGCTGGCCGAGGTGCTGGCCGATCGCCGGGCCCCGACCACGTCGGAGCTGGCCCGGCTGTCGGTGCACACCGAGATCCCGTTGGCCGTGCTGACCGGAGCGACGGAGCCGCGGGCCAACCTCGGCGTGGCGCTGCGGTCCGGACTCGTCGAATTCGATGTTGAAGAACAGGTCCACTTGCGCCACGCACAACGCCTGCTCGACCGCCTGCGCCTGCTGACCTCCTGGTACGGCGCGGAAGCCGCGGGCCGAGCCGCACGGGCCGAGCTGGCACGCCGGGCCTGCAACCACACGCCGTACCCGCCGGAAGCGGCTCGGCGGACGGCGCAGAACCTGCGATCGATCCTCGGCATCGCCGACGGTGCCCCGATCGGTGATCTGACGGAGATCCTCGAATCGATCGGCGTTCCGGTCGTCGTGCTGCCGCTTCCGCCGAACGTGCACGGCATGACGGTGCACGACGAATGCGGCGACGACTGGCGATCAGTGGTCCTCATCAGCTCGCGCGACCGGTGGACCCGGCAACGCTTCACCCTCGCGCACGAACTGGCGCACGTGCTCTTCCGAGACCGCCGAACGGTCATCATCGAGCGGGGCGACGAGGTCGACGAGTCCGATGCCCAGGAATGGCGGGCCGAATGCTTCGCCGGGCGGTTCCTCGCACCCGAGGCCGCCGTGCGCAACTGGTGGAACGCGGCGCGGCGGGACGTCGGCGACCGCGTTGCGCTGGCGCGGTTCATGCTGCACTTCGGCCTGAGCCGCGCGGCGGCCATCCGGACGCTCCGGGGCGCTATCGGCAATCGCGACTTCACGCATCTCGCGCACGATCCGCGACGGGTCACCGACTTGATGGAGCTGGCCGGACTGGGCGAGGACTGGCGCGCGGCCGGAGCCGACGAGTCCGAGCCCGCCGCATCGCCCTGGCTGTTGTCCATGTCGCTGGACGCCTACCGCGACGGGCTCGTTTCCGCCGAGGTCGTCGCGGATGTCCTCGGCGACCCCGACGTCACGGCAGTGGAGCGCGACCTGATCGACCAGGGCTGGGCACCGTCGTCCTGAGCACCTGTCTTTGATCTTGATTTTGAAGCGGCGCAGCCGCTTAGCCCACTCTCGCAACCGGCACCGCCGCGGGTTCTCAGACTCTGCCCACTGGCGTTCTCTGCGAGGCCTGCCACGACGTGGTGTATCGGACATACATGAGTCGGGGATCCCGGAGACGAGACGGCGTCTGAGGTTCCGCCACCCGAACCGCCACGCAAAACAAGTTCGAAGACAAGCTCTGGGCTCAGCAGCCGACGCAGACTGTGCAACCGTCGGCCGCCGCCTGGCAGGAAAGATCCGCTTCGCCCTGCGGGCGAGCGACAGCGGGCACGCCGGTTATCCGATTCGCCTGCTCGAACAGGGCGAACGCCTCCTCGGCGCGATACGTCGCGGTGCACACGAGTTCGTTCAGCAAGTGGCCGAAATGCCTGGTGTGGACCTGCCGACTGTGTGCGACGCGGCTGGCGCCGCCGTCGTTGGTGGCGAAGACCACCCGCGCGCCGCCAGCCATTTCCCGCAGGCAGCACACGATGGCCGACGCTTCGCCCCCGTGCTTCTCCCGAACCTGCGGGGACGCGGGCTCGCGGGTCCGAACGGCTTCCAGCTGGCGGAGCTGTTGCAGGACCGATTCGAACTGCCAGACATCCCCCGGTTGCAGTTCATCGACCGACACGGCACCGCTGTCGATGAACATTCGGGTGGCTTCCTCGGCCGCCTCCTGCACCCCCGGCTTGCTCGTGGGATTCGTCGCCCGGTGCCGCACCTCGGTCACGATCACGTCGGTGGTGTGCAGCCGATCTCGGTAATGCCGAATCACGTGACCACCGCACACCGCATCCACCGCGGCGGCGAACAGCACCCCGGTGTCCAGGTGGTAGACGGCGTCTTCCCAGCCGCGCCGGGGAACTTCCGTGCTGAACCGGGGATTGCGCCGTCGTCGCGGTCGCGCCGGTGGCACCTTCTGCTGGCGCGGCCTGGACGGTGCACCGGGTTCGTCTTGCGCTGCCATGGTCAGTCCCGATGCCGATCAGAACGGCGCGCCGTCGACCGGCGCATCCGCGGCGCTGTCCGGACACCAGCGCCGCACCGAGCAGCGCTTGCACCGCGCCCCGGGGCGCGTCTGCCATTCCCGGTCGTCCAGCCACTCACCGGTCAGGTTCCGGATTCGCGAGCGGGCCAGGGTCATGACCAGTTCGTCGTCGGTGCCGTACCGGAAGATCCGCGCGCCTCGCGGGGTCACGACCTCCAACTGCACCTCGCCGCGCGCCGCGCCGAACCGCCGCGCCACACCGTGTTGGAGCATCAGCAGATTCATCGCCACCGCCGGATATTTCTCGCGCGCGTCGTCATCGGTCTCGGGTAGTCGGGCTTCGGTGGTCTTGACCTCGTGGAAGACCAGCGTGTCGCCGCGACGCAGCACCATGTCCGGCTTCGCCACCGCGACGACGTCGCTGATCGCATCGAATCCGTGCACGTTCCGCTCGATCTCGACGACGCTGGTGGCCGCCTCCGCCAGCGGGCACACCTGGAGGTGCGCCTTGAGGAACGGCAGCGCGATCGCGCAGTCGTCCCGGCTCAGCACCCCCTCGGCCAAGCCGAGACGTCCGGACTCGGGTTCGGGCAGATCTGCTGCGGTGCAGGGCGTTTCGCGCCGGTGGGCGAGCTTCAGCCACTCGTGCACCACATTTCCGCGATGGATCGCCGGGGTGCCGTCGTCGGCGCCCGGTAGTTTCGCGACCGACCGCAGGTACCACTGGGCGGGGCACTCCTCGTAGCTGAGCAGTTCGTGCATGGCGATCGAGCGCGTCCACCGACCCGCGTGGTCCTGCTGGAGGACTTCGGGAACCGGCACGAGTTCCGGGCAGACCGCGGTGGCTTGGCAATCCCCGCAACCGACTCCGGGCGCGGTCCGCGATCCGAGCACCACATCGTTGGCGGCGTCGCGACCGCCGTCTTCGTACCGGGCCTCGACCTGCTCCGGAGTGAGCCCGGTCAGCAGCGGTTTCTCGATCCCGTCGGCCAAACCCAACTCGACCACGTGAATCCGGTGCGCTTCGACCTCGCCGGTGGCCTGCACCGCGACCTTGGCCGCGATGCTCGCCCACGGCGTCAGCTCGTCGCGGGCCCGGCCCATCCGCAGGCGCCGGATCTCCCGATCACCGGCGGCCGACTCGTACATCGGCCCCCACGCGCCGAGCCGCGCGTTCTGCTTGAGCGGAACGACCGTCCACACGCCGAGATAGCGCAGCGGGCCCAATTCCTGCTCGCGCGACTCGTGGTAGTCGAAGTACTGCTGCAACGCGTGCTCGACGAAACAGCGCAACCCGTCGTGCACCTGCCCCAAAGCCCCGGTTGCGGCCGCCAAGGCCTCGTCCAGGGGCCGACCACGACGGAGCTCGGTGTGCACGGACCCAAGCGCGCGCACGAAGGGGTCGAGTCCGAACGGACCCTTCCGGAGCCGCCAGTTCGTCGCTTCCACCCGGGCACCGAGACGGGACTTCAGCGCCCTGCGCAGGCCGCATCCATCGTCATCGGCATCTGATGCGGTAACCCGTACCTGGGACGACACGATCTGCACCGCAACGCGGGGCTGCCAGGCCAAGCTTCCCCCTCGCCAAAGATCAACGGCAGCAACCTAGAGCATCCGCACCGTCGGGGGAAGGCGATCGGTCGAGATCAGCCGTATGCAGTAGCTGACATGCGATCGGGCGCAGATCGCTGCCCGGTCGAGCGGACTGCCGGGTTTGCCCGGCTGCGCGATGATGGGCCTCGGGTGACGGGAATGTCGGGGCAAGCCGAAGCGTGTGCCGGGGTGGACGTCGGAGGCACGTTCACCGACGTCGTCGTGCACGCCCCCGGGCACCGGCCGAAGGCCGTCAAGGTGCCGACCACCCCGGCCAACCAGGCCGAAGGGGTGCAGCGCGGGGTCACCGAGAGCCTGCCCGGCGGCCCGCTCCGCCTGCTGCCGCACGGCAGCACCACCGCCACCAACGCCGTGCTGGAACGCAAGATCGCCCGCACCGCGTTCGTCACCACCGACGGGTTCACCGACATCCTGCAGATCGCCCGGCAGAACCGGCCCGCGCTCTACGACCTGACCGCGACCAGGCCGGATCCGCTGGTCCCGCACGAGCAGGTGGTCACCGTCGCCGAGCGGATGAGCCCGCAGGGCGAGGCGATCATCGCGCTCACCGACGCCGAGATCGACCGGGTGGTGGCCGCGGTCCGGCGCCTGGAGCCGGAGTCGATCGCGGTGAGCCTGCTGTTCTCGTACGCCTGCGACGACCACGAACGTCGACTGTGCGCGGCGCTGGCCGACCTGGGGGTGCCGATCACCCGCTCCAGCGCGCTGCTGCCGGAGTTCCGGGAGTTCGAGCGCGCGTCGACCTGCGTGCTCAACGCGGCCATCGAGCCGGTGATGCGCCGCTACCTGTCCAATCTGACCTCCCGGTTGCCCGAACCGACGATCACCGTGATGACCTCCAGCGGCGGGACCGCGGGCGTGGACTTCGCCGCCACGGCACCGGTGCACACGCTGCTGTCCGGCCCGGCCGCCGGTGTGGTGGCGGCCGGAGCGGTCGCGCGCTCCGCCGGTTTCGGCGATGCGATCGCCTTCGACATGGGCGGCACGTCCACCGATGTGTGCCTGATCCGCGAGGGCCGTCCGGAGGTGTCCACGTCGTCGGAGATCGCCGGGCTGCCGTTTCGCACCCCGGCCGTCGGGATACACACCGTGGGCGCCGGTGGCGGATCGATCGCGTGGGTGGACACCGGCGGAGCCCTGCGGGTCGGTCCGCATTCGGCCGGGGCCGATCCCGGCCCCGCCTGCTACGGCCTCGGCGGCGAGCAGCCCACGGTGACCGACGCGCACTGCGCGCTGGGACACCTGGATCCGGCCCGCGAGCTCGGCGGCGGCCTGCGGCTGGACGCCGACGCCGCCCACCGCGCGCTGGCCGCGCTGCCGGAATCCGCCGCCGGAGTGCTGTCGGTGGTCCGGGCGACGATGGCGCGGGCGCTGCGCAAGGTCAGCACCGAACGCGGTGTCGACCCCGCCGGGTTGGCCCTGGTCGCCTACGGCGGTGCGGGGCCGCTGCACGCGACCGCGCTGGCCCGGGAGCTCGGCTGCCCGGCCGTGGTGGTGCCGCCCGCGCCCGGTGTGCTCAGCGCGCTCGGGCTGCTGCTGGCGCCACCGCGCTTCGAGACGTCCCGAACGGTGCTGGCGGATGCCACCGAGGACCTGTCCTCGGCCTGGCTCGAACTGGCCACCGAGGCCCATCGCGAACTGGAAAAACAAGGGGTCACGACGGAGATCTCACTGTCCAAGGTGGCCGATGTGCGCTATGCGGGCCAATCCCACGAGCTGCGGATCGACGTCGCGGAACAAGCCGACATCGCCGAACTGCTGCACACCGCGCACCGCGAGTCGTACGGGTACGCCATGCGGGACGAGGAGGTGGAGGTGGTCACGTTGCGGGTCATCGCGCAGGGCGAGCCGATCCTGCCGGAACCACCGAAGGATTGGGACCAGGGGCAGCCGGAACGCAAGCCGGACCGCGAGATCGGCATCGGCGACCGGATGGTGCGGGCGCGGATCGTGTCGCGGGCGGCGCTGCGGTCGGGTGAAGAAGTCGCCGGTCCGGCGCTGATCGAGCAGCCGGACACCACGACCCTGCTGGCCGCCGACGAACTGGCCACAGTGGACGAATCCGGGAACCTGGTGGTGCGCCTGACATGACGGAGCTGTCCGCGGTCGAACTGGAGGTATTCCGCCACGCCCTGGCCGGAGTCGCCGACGAGATGGGCGTGGCCCTGCGCCGCGCCGCCTACTCCCCCAACATCAAGGAACGCGCCGACTGCTCGGCCGCGGTGTTCGACGCCGACGGCGAGATGGTCGCGCAGGCCGAGCACATCCCGGTGCACCTGGGCGCGATGCCCGCCAGCGTCCGCGCCGTGCTGGACACCTTCGGGCGGCTCGAACCGGGCGAGCAGGTCTGCGTCAACGACCCGTACCTGGGCGGCACCCACCTGCCGGATCTGACGATCGTCGCCGCCGTCGGCTACGGCGGCCGACTGCTCGGTTACGTGGCCAACCGCGCCCACCACTCCGACGTCGCCGGTGCCGCACCCGGCTCGATGCCCGCGTCGGCCACCGAGATCGCGATGGAAGGCGTCCGGATCCCGCCGATCCGCATCGCCGACGCCAGCGGCGAGCGCGAAGACGTGGTCCGGTTGATCGCGGCCAACTCCCGGACCCCGGGAGAACGCCGCGGCGACCTGCGGGCCCAGTTCGCGGCCAACCACGTCGGCGCGGTGCGGATGCGCGAACTGGCCGGTCGGATGGGCTCGCAGCGGCTGCGCGCGGCGATGGCCGCGGTGTGCGACTACTCCGACCGCCGGGTGCGCGCGGCGATCCGCGAAATACCCGACGGCTGCTACCGCAACGAGGACGTGCTGGAGATCGGCGACGGGGTGGCGATCCGGGCGGCGGTGACGGTGTCCGGCGACGAAGTGGTGGTCGACTTCGACGGCAGCGCCCGGCAGATCCCGGTGAACTGCAACGCGGTGTTCGCGGTGACCCTGTCGGCGTCGATGTTCGTCTTCCGGATGCTCACCGATCCGGACGCGCCGCCCAACGCCGGGTGCTACCGGTCGCTGCACGTCGAAGCACCGGAGGGCACGGTGGTGAACCCGACGTTCCCGGCCCCGACCGCGGCGGGCAACGTCGAGACCAGCCAGCGCATCGTGGACGTGCTGCTCGGCGCGTTCGCCCAGGCGATCCCCGAGCGCGTCCCGGCGGCGAGCCAGGGCACCATGAACAACCTGCTCATCGGCGGCAGCGACCCGGCCTTCAGCTACTACGAGACGCTCGGCGGCGGCGAGGGCGGCACCCCGACGCGCTCCGGCATGTCCGGCGTGCACACCGGCATGACCAACACCCAGAACACCCCGGCGGAGGCGGTGGAACTCGACTACCCGCTGCGGGTGTGGCGCTACGAACTCCGCCCGTCCTCTGGCGGCGACGGGCGGCATCCGGGCGGCGACGGCCTGGTGCGCGAGATCGAGGCACTCGCGGACTGCACCCTCACCATCCAGTCCGAACGCCGCTACCACGCACCGTGGGGCGCCCAGGGCGGCCAGCCGGGCGCGGTGGGCCGCAACATCCTGATCCAGGCGGACGGCACCGAGCGGAACCTATCGGCCAAGGGCACCTGGCCGCTGCGCCGAGGCGACCGAGTCCGCATCGAAACCCCAGGTGGCGGCGGCTGGGGAAGTCCCGCGAAGCTGACTTGAGCGCTACCGTAGTAAGTGCCGACCGGGCGCCCCGCGCTGGCACGTGGAGCCTCCGAACCCCCGGCCCGGCGGGGCCTCCGACCCAAGCGGCCGGAGGCTTCCGCCCACCTGGCTGGAGCCGCAGCGCGACTTCGGCGCCCGCGACCCCGGTTAGGGGGTTAGTTGGGTGAAGTCTGGGGGTGGGGCTTCGGTTACCAGGGTTTGGATGGCTTCTTGGGCCTTCGTCGGGGTTCGGTCCTTCCGCCACCACAGCGCTACCTCGCGGCCCTGGGTCACGTCGCTGATCGGGACCAGGCGGACTCCCGCGGTGTTCGCCATGACCATCGCCAGCGCGTTGGTCACGCCCACCGCGATCCCCTTGCGCACCAGGGCCACCAGGGTTTGCGGCTGGTTGGTGCGGAAGATGACGTTGGGCACCAGGCCCGCCTGTTCGAACACCAGGTTCGCCTCGAAGTGGTCGTTCGCGCGATCGGTGTTCTCCCCTATCGTGATCAGCGGCTTCGCCGCCAACTCCGCCAGTCGCAGGGCACCCGCCGACGAGTCGCCGCCCGGCACCACCGCCACCAGCGGCTCCCGCCACAACGGCTGGAAGGTCAGAGTCTCGCTGGCCGTCACCGGCAGCACCGGGCGGATCGCCAGGTCGACGTCGCCGGAGATCAGCGCCGCCTCCAGCTCAAGCGTCGCGCCCTCCCACGGCACCAGCTCGATACCCGGGAACCGCTGCGCACTGCACTCGAACAGGAACGGGAACAGGTGCGCCGCCGCGCTCGGATAGGCACCCAGGCGCACCCGGCCGCGCACCCGCTGAGCAGCGTGCCCGGCCTCCTCGGTGGCGGCCTGCAGGTGCCGCAGGATGCCGCGGGCGTGCGACAGCAGTGCACGGCCGTCGGCGGTGAGCGCCACCGGGTGCTGCGAGCGGTCGAACAGCCGCACGCCCAACGCTCGTTCCAGCTCCGCGACATGGGTGCTGATCCGCGACTGCGACCGGTACAGCGCGTGCGCGGCAGCCGAGAAACCGCCGTGTTCCACCACGGAGACGAAGCTGACGAACCAGTCGAGGCGGTAGCGGTAAGCCTCGTTGGCCTTCACCGCCACCACCTCGTGGCCCGCCGCGCGCTGGGTGCTCTCATGTCCGCCATCCGTCCGATCGCCGTTGGTCGGACAGATGATGGCAGCAGGCTCCCGGTCAGCCGAACAGCTTGTCCAGCTGCTGCTGCACCGTCAGCACCGCGAGCACCCCGAACAGCAGGATCGACCAGACCAGCGCCGCCAACCGGTACCCGCGGACCCGGATCGCGCTGGGCAGCATCTTGCGGTTGATGGCGATCAGCAGGCCGGAGTAGATGAACATCATCACCCCGCCGACGCAGGCCGCGATGGTGGCCAGCAGCAACGGCTGACCCAGTCCGGCGGCGACCACCACAGCGCCGATGACCACCAGGCCCCACACCAGCGCGGCGTACATCTTGCTCTCGGAGACGTTCGGGAAGTAGGTCGTCTTCAGCACGTCGGCGGCCAACCGACTGGTGTAGTCGACGACGCCCAGGGCCGCCGCGAACAGCGAGAACGCGCCGATGACCCAGAAGAAGTAGCCGAACCAGCCCCCGGCCATCGCCATCATCCGCTCGCCCTCGACCCGCAGGAACGACACGTCGTTGGACACGTCCTCGCCGAAGACGGTGGCGTAGGCCAGCAGGGACATGAACATGATGGACAGGAAGGTGATGGCGACGAAGGTGAGCCCCTGCTCCTTGTTGGCGAACCGCCACCACGCCCGCCAGCGGGTCAGGTTCTCCTCGGTGGCCGGGAAGATGAACCCGGCCTGGCCGCGGGCCTCCATTTCGCCGGTCAGCGGCGAAACGATCTTCGGGATGTAGCGGCCCATGCCGAATCCCTTGTCGCGGATCCAGTTGCTCTGCACCAGGTTCTGCCCACCACCGGCCCCGGCGAAGGCCAGCGCGCCCATCAGCACGGCGAACCCGAGTTCGGCGGCGGGGAATCGCGGCTGGGTGACGATGCTGGGCAGCGCCGCCCAGGTGTTGGCGCCGAGGACGAACAGCGAACCGATCAGGATGAGCAGCAGGATGGCTGCGACCTTGACCATCTGCGCTCGTTCCAGCGCGGTGTAGACGGCGGGCGCCAGGGTCAGGATCAGCGCCACGATCACGAGGATCACCACGGAGACCACCGCGACGTTGCCGCCGACCACGTAGGTCACCAGCGTCGCCGAACTGGTCGCCCAGGCCGGCCAGATGTTCGCGAAGTAGGCCATGATCGCGAACACCAGGCCCCAGTGCTTCCACAGCCTGCTGAAGCCGGTGACCGCGGTTTCCCCGGTGGCCAGGGTGTACCGCTCGATCTCCATGTTCAGGAAGTACTGCGTCAGCAACCCGAGCAGGGCCGCCCAGACGAACGCCAGGCCGACCTGCGAGGTGATGTACGGGAACAGGATGAACTCGCCGCTGGCCAGGCCGACCCCTGCGGCGACCACGCCTGGGCCGATCAGGCGCCACTGGTTCGCGGGCGGCTCCGGCAAGTCGCGCACCTGCGGCGGCGGGATGTACTTGTCGGGAAACGCCTTCGCCGGATCGGACGGGATCGCTTCATAGCGCTCGGCCATCTGGGCACCCTCGTTCGTGGCTTGCCAGCCTGTTCGGGACAGCTAGCCGATCACGAGGCGCCGGGCCACCTCGGGGCGGCCCGGCGGTGGCTCAACGCACGAACTGGTCGACGAAATCGCCGCCGAGTCCAACCTTCTCGTAGTGCGCGCGGCACATCTCGATCTTGGTGAACACGTCTTCGTAACCCACCTGGTGACCGGCCTCGTCAAGGTAGATCATCGCACCGGAGATGTTGAAGAACGTGATCATTTCGTCGCAATCGTCGGGAACCGCGAGGGTGTGGATCTCCCCCGGCGGCTCGTAGACGTAGTGCCCGGTCTCGGCGACCCACGGGTGTTCGTAGTAGTGCCACTTGCCCTTGATCACGTAGCCGTGCACCGCGCCCGGGTGGCGGTGCCGCGACACGATGCCGGACTTGGTCACCCACAACAGGTTGCACCACTGGCCGACCACGGTGTTGAACATCAGCGGCCGGAACCAGACGTCCGGTGCCTGCGGCACCCACACCCGGTCGTCCTCGGGCACCGCCGCGATCGCCATCTCCGGCGGGATCGACGGCGACGGCAGCACCCGCAGCTGGTCATCGGATGACATGCGCTCACTCCTAACTGGGTTCGGCGTTCGTCAGAACTTGTTGTTTTTTGAAGCGGCGCAGCCGCTTGGCCCACCCTCGCGACCGGCGCCGCCGCGGGTTCTCGGACTGTGCCCACTGGCGTTCCCGGGGATGCCTGCCTCGACGGAACACATGATGTCGGGATCCCGGACCGAGACGCCGTCTGAGTGCCTGTCCTCGAAATGGCTGTGTCGGGCCGACCGCCTCGGAGGGGGTGGGCGCTTTGGCGCGCAAACGCCC